>CAZKOS010000037.1:15701-18016 GCA_964554445.1 uncultured Spirochaetaceae bacterium
CTCGCCGAACTGCGGGCGGAGCTCGACGCGGCGGCGGAAAAGATCCGGGCGGATTTCGATTCGGTCTCGCGGGAGATCGGGGCGGAACGGAAGACCGAGCGCGTCCGGGCGGAGAAGGAGCTCGCCGAGCTGCGCGGGGAGCTCAACGCGGCGGCCGAGAAGATGCGGCTGGAATTCGGCGCCTTTACGGAGGAGCTCGAAGCCGGCCGGGCGGCCGAGCGCGCGCTGGCGGAAAAACAGCTCGCCGGGCTGCGCGAGGAGATCGAGAGCATCGAGTCCGGCGTCAACGACCTCAAGGCCCGGGCCTTCGAGAGCGTCGCCGCCAAGCTCAAGCTGGTGGAGGACGAGTTCTTCAACGACCTCCGGAACCGGAGCGACGAGATGAACCGGAAGATCGCCGCCTGGCGCGAATCGCTCGTCAAGGAGCTCGAAGCGGCCGAGTCGGCCTCGGCCGGGGACGTCGAAAAGCTCGGCGCCGCCTATCAGAAAAGGCTCGAGAAGGAGCTGGCCGGCGTGCGCAAGGCGGTGGAGGCGGATTTCAAGCACATCGAAAGCCGCGTTTCCGATTTCGAGCAGGGGTGCGAGGACCGGATCGCCTCCAAGGAGGAAACGCTCGCCGGCCTGGCCGAGACGTTCTCCGCGGAGGTGGAGGCGGCGCGCAAGAAGGCGCTCGCCCAGATGGGCGACATGGCCGCGTCCATGGAGCGCGCCCGGGAAAAGGCCTTCGCGGCGCAGAAAACGTTCCTCCAGTCGTTCGACGACAAGATGAAGACGGTGGAGGCGAACCTGGCCGACATCGAGCGCCAGCAGAAAAACTTCGCGTCCCAGACCAAGATTTTCGAGCGCGCCGACGCCCTCAAGCTCGGGCTCGAGGCGGACGTGAGCAGGATGAAGAAGGACATCGCCAAGATCGAAACGTACCGCAAGGACGTGGACGGCATTTCCAGGGAATTCATCGCCACCAAGAAGCTCGTCGACGAGACGAACGCCCGCATGCGCGACTTCCTGACGGAGAAGAAGCGGATCGACGGCATCGAGTCGGACTTCCAGCGGCTCCTCGATCTCTCGCGCGGCATCGACGAAAAGCTCGAGTCCGCCGGTTCCCAGCACGACGTCCTGCAGGCCCTCGAAATCAGGTTCCGCGAGCTCGAGGCGCTGGAGACGGACGTCGAGGCGCGCTACACGCGGCTCGAGGGAAGGAAGAACGTGGTGGAGACCACCACCCGCTCGGTGGACAAGAACTTCGAGCAGCTCACCGCCCTGGAGAAGGACCTGAAGTCGTTCGAACGCGAGTTCAAAACCCTGCCCAAGCTCCTGACGGACGTGAAGCGGGAGGTCGAGTACATCAACGGCAACCGCGAGAAGACCGAGCAGGCGGCCGGCAGGATCGAGAAGCTCGACGAGACCCTGGCCGAGATCGAGGCGCGGATGGAGAAGCTCTCGGTGGCGCGGGACTGGCTCGCCCGCACCGAGACCCGGCTGGAGAAGGTCGGCAAGCAGGCCGAAGACCAGCTCAAGCTCCTGGAGACGCTGGTCAAGGAAGACGTGAGCCGCTTCAAGAAGGAGAAGGGCGCGCCCTCGCTCGACAAGCGGCAGACGGTGACCAAGCTCGCCCGGCAGGGCTGGTCGGCGGAGGAGATCGCCCGCGCCACCAAGCTCTCCCGCGGCGAGGTGGAATTGATCCTCGAGCTCATCAGCGACAAGGTGGGAAGATAAGCGCGGCACACGCTCAAATAAAGGACGCCGGGACGACGGCTTTGATCGTCCCGGCTTTTTTTTACGCTGCGGGGGAGGAAGAGAGGAGAGGGGAACCACCCCTTCGACTCGCAGAGAAAGCAATTCGTAAACCAGCCGCTTCATGGTCCGCTCGCTCAGGGCAGGCTCACCTTCAATTGTTGTCGATGACACCGATGAGGAAGGAGAGAACCACGGATGGGCTCGTGTAAGACGGATGACGCGGATGAGGGGAGGAAGATCAGACGAGGGTGAATGGTACGGCGCACGGACGCTTCTCGCGTAGGACGTCTCGCCCGCCATTGAAGTGATTCACCGGGTATTCCATACCGCCGACACCTGAAATGGGGGCGTTCGTTCCCTGAGCCCCTCGACAAGCTCGGGATAAACTCCGCCGAAGGGAACCGGCGAGAGGACTCCCCTTTTTCGAGCCGGCGGATCGAACGATCCGCGCTTATCCGCGTCCCATCCGTTTCTCTCCTCCCCATTTCGCGGGAATTGCCGCTTCCCGATCGCACGCGCCGACAAAAAGAGAAGACCCCCGGGGACGCCGGGGGCCTTCAGGTGGGCGTTGAACAGAT
>CAZKOS010000038.1:0-3757 GCA_964554445.1 uncultured Spirochaetaceae bacterium
TTCCCCGCAGGAACGACGCCACGGCCGCCGCCAGGGAGAGCGCGGCCGAGACGTAGAAGGCGAGACTCAGGCTGGACATCATCGCCGGAGCGATCGTGCGCGGGAAGAACCGGGTGCCCAGCACGATTGTCCGCGTCGCCGCGGGCAGGCGGGCCAGGTCCGCCGGGGAAATGATCTGCGCCATCGGGTTGTAGCCCAGGAAGGCGGCGAAGAGGGCGGCGGTGGGCGGCAGGCCGGCGGTCTTCTGTGCGAGGGCCGCGGGCACCCCGGCCCCGACCAGCCCGTCGTGCAGGATCGGCGGCAGGTTGGCCGAGAGCCCGAAGATGAGGATGGTGAAGTAGAGGGCCATGCTCAGCGTCATGCCGGTGTTCATGAGCGTGGCGCGCATCCCCGAGGAGACGCCCCGCAGCTCGGCCGGCACGGAGTTCATGATGGCGGTGGTGTTGGGCGCCGCGAACATGCCCATCCCCGACCCGAGGAGCAGCAGGATGGCCGCGAAGGGGAGGTAGCCGAAGTCGGCCGGGAGGAAGGTGAGGATGATGAATCCCGCCAGGGAGAGGAGCATTCCGCCGGTCGTGAAGAAGCGCGCGCCGAACCGGTCGGAGAGCCGGCCGCAGAGCGGGCCCATGATGAAGAACCCGACCATCATGGGGGTCATGTAGATGCCCGACCAGAGGGGGGTCGTTTCGAAGGGGTAGCCCCGCAGGGGCAGCCAGACGCCCTGCAGCCAGATGATGAGCATGAACTGCAGGCCGCCCCGGGCGACGGAGGAGAGGAGCAGGCTGACGTTGCCGGCGGCGAAGGCCCGGACGCGGAACAGGCTCAGCCTGAACATCGGGCTTTTGGCGTGCAGCTCGATGACGACGAAGGCCGCCAGCAGGAGCGCCCCTCCCGCGACGGCGCCGACGACGAGCGGGTTGCCCCAGCCCATCTGCGAGCCGCCGTAGGGCAGGAGGGCGTAGGTCAGGCCGATGAGGAGCACCGTCAGCCCGGCCGCGAAGGTCGCGTTGCCCAGCCAGTCGATTTTCTGCTTTTTGCGGATGACGCCGGTCTCCCGCAGCTTGAGGTAGGCCCAGACCGTGCCGAACAACCCGACCGGCACGCTCACCAGGAACACCAGCCGCCAATCGACGTCGGCCAGCACGCCGCCGAGCACCAGGCCCGCCAGTGAGCCGCCGACGGCCGCGATCTGGTTGAGCCCCATCGCCATGCCCCGCTCGGAGGGCGGGAACGCGTCGGTGAGGATGGCCGCGCTGTTGGAGAAGAGGAAGCCGGCGCCCACGCCCTGCACCAGGCGCAGGACGATCATGTAGAGCACGCCGGCCTGACCGGTGAAGGGCGTGAGGAAGAGCAGCACGGAGGCGGCGGTGAAGATCGCGAACCCCAGGTTGTAGAGCCGCACCCGCCCGAAAATGTCGGAGATCCGGCCGAAGGAGACGAGGAGGGTGGCCGTGATCACGGTATACCCCATGAGCATCCAGAGCATGTAGGAGACCCCCGCCGGGGCCAGGGGATCGAGGTGCATTCCCCGGAAAATCGAAGGCAGGGCGATGAGAATGATGTTGGCGTTGAGCGAGGCCATGAGCACGCCGAGCGTGGTATTGGAGAGGGCCACCCATTTGTAGCCGGCCGACGGCGCGCTTCCCTCGCCGCGCCGCGTGCGGGACGATTGCGGCATGATACTTTTTCCTTTCCCGTGGGAATTGTTCGGGGGATTTCACTCCCCGGCGGGCTACCCCGCGGAATAATTTTTGTAGTACACGTTTTATAAAAAACTCACCAGAGCCGGCCGGTCCTGTGACGCTACCGGAGTTTTTTTCCTCGACAAACTCCCGCCGACAAGGCGTCACTTGGCGACGCTTGCGCGCATACTCCTCTTTCCCTCAATCATCCCCATCATCTCAATCATTGTTCGACCGTCTCCCCGTCACCCCGTCACGTCGTCCCCGAAACGTTGTTTCATGACCGACAGGACGATCTCGGCGGTCGTATCGAGCGTGATCTCGCCCGTGTCGATCGACAGCTGGTAGCGCCTGGTGTCGCACCAGTCGCGGCCGGTCAGGGCGCGGATGTAGCGGGAGCGGTCCTGGTCGCTCTTTTCGATCAGCTTGTCGGCCTCGGCGGCGGACACGCCCAGCCGCCGCGCGACGCGTTCCCGGCGGAAGGCCCGGTCGGCGTGCAGGAAGACGCTCACGTGGCGCGGGTGTTCCCGCAGCACGTGGCAGCCGCCCCGCCCGACGATCACGGCCGAACACTCGCCCGCGATCCGGCGGATGATCTCCGACTGGGCCTCGTACAGCTCGCGGTCGGGAATGACGGTCACTTTCTGCGGCAGATAGACGTCGGACAGGCTCACGGCGCAACTCTCCAACAACCTGTCCCAGAAGGACGACCTGCGCTCGTCCCGGGCCGCAATCTCCTCCTCTTCCGCCTTCAGCGATTGGGCCGCCCGCTGCAGGATTTCACGGTCGATGAAAAAGATTCCCGTCCGGGAGGCCAGGCGCTCGCCCACGTAGGCGCCGCCGCTTCCCAGTTGACGGCTGATGGTGACGACAAACGGCTCTTTCGACATTCGCTTACCCCGGCTGTTTCGGGGCGCGGCTCTGAACCGCACCCTCCATGTCTACTAAGGTAATGCGCGGGATAAAAAACGGCAAACGACGGGCGGTACGCGGGCGTTTCTTTTTGGAAGGAAATGAAAGTTTCCGGCGGCGGGCGTTCAGCCTTCCCAGAGGTCGGTCTGGCGGTCGAGGCGCATCCCGTTCCCGCCGTCCCGCCTGATCTGGAACACGTCAAGCGCGTCGGCGGGCGGGCCGTCCCCGTCCGCGTCGAGCGACCCGCCCGGCAATTGCTCGCTTAGAATGGCGGCTTTGCCGGGAATCCAAACGAAGACGTAGTCGCCGAACACCGCGTACCAGCCGTCGGCGGCGGCGGTGGGAGTCGAATGAACGCCGGGGATGCCCGAAAGGTTGGGCGGGCCGGCGCCGTAGCGGACGGTGCCGTCGGGACGGTAGGTGAACCACTGGTCCGGACAGCAATCCCCCGGGCAGGGGATGAAATCCTCGTGTGAAAACAATTCCCCCCTCACCGGGTCCAGGTCGGAATCGAGGAAGATCTTGTACACCCAGTGGACGTCCGCCCGCGCCGCGTCGCACAGCAGGCGGGCGACGGCCTTGACGAGGGCGGCCCGCGTTTGGTACGGGGTGTCCCGCGGCTCCCGGCCGCCCCAGGCGAGCGCCAGCACGCAGGCCAGGTTGTAGCGGGCGAACACGTTCCCGCCGTCGACGGCCAGGGCCCGCGTGAAAAGGCCGGCCGCTCCCGCGAAGTCCCGTTTTTCATAGAGCGCGAAGCCGCGGCGGTTCAATTCCAGCGACTCTTTTTTGATCTGCGCGACGGCGGCGGCCTGCCGCCCGGCGTACCCGTCCCGCGCCATGGCCTGTGCCGGCGCGGGATAGCGGGCCGCCTGCGCGCCCAGCGCGGCCGGCAGGATGAGAGCGAAAGAGAGCAGGAGCGTCGCGCGTCGAATGTGCACTTTCTTTCCTCCATTTATTCATGTACTAGTACGCTGTCATAATAGCTGAAGAGGGCCGATCATTCCACCCAAGCAGCGAACGTTTCACGCGGCATCGCTCCCTGAGCGTAGTCGAAGGGGAGCCTGGAGTTGAGCTGGGACGCACTTGTCGCGTTCGCTTCGACTTCGCTCAGCGAACGTTTCACGCGGCATCGCTCCCTGAGCGTAGTCGAAGGGGAGCCTGGA
>CAZKOS010000038.1:3857-12392 GCA_964554445.1 uncultured Spirochaetaceae bacterium
CAGCGAACGTTTCACGCGGCATCGCTCCCTGAGCGTAGTCGAAGGGGAGCCTGGAGTTGAGCTGGGACGCACTTGTCGCGTTCGCTTCGACTTCGCTCAGCGAACGTTTTATGTGGCATCGCTCCCTGCGGTTCGACTCCAATTTCACATTGCAATCGCGCTTATTTTTTCCTCCCGGATTTGTCGATTCCTCCGGCGGTGACCCGCAATTTCCCTTTCAACCGGATGTCTTCCGACGAGCCGCCCACCATGACGTCGATCGAGGCGCGGTTGAGCCGGAAGGCGTGGGCCTTTGCGTCCCAGTACCCCAGCGTCTCGCCGTTCACCGTGAGGGGGATCGTGACCGTCTTTTTTTGGCCGGCCTTCAGGGTCACGCGCTGGAACCCCACGAGCTTTTTCTGCGGCAGTTTCACGGTCGGATCGTTGTTGCGAATGTAGAGCTGGACCACCTCGTCCCCGTCGCGCTTGCCCGTGTTGGCGAGCGTCAACCTGACTTTTACCGCGGCGCCGGCGGCGGCGGACGTCCGGGAGAGCCGCAGGCCGGAATACGAGAACGTCGTATACGAGAGCCCGTAGCCGAAGGGATAGAGCGGCTTGCCCTTGTAGTACCAGTAGGTGCGGTCGCCTTCGCGCACGTCGTACTTGTAAATCGGCGGGATGTCGTCGAGGGTCCGGTACCAGGTGGTGGTGAGCTTGCCGCCGGGATTGTAGTCGCCGAAGAGGACGTCGGCGATCGCCGTGCCCTGGGACTGCCCGTCGTACCAGGCGCACATGATGCCGGGCACGTTCTCCTGGATCCAGTTGATCTCGAGGCGCGGGCCGGTGACGAGCACCACCACGGTCTTGGGATTGGCCGCGAACACCGCCTGCACCAGCTTCTCCTGCACGCCCGGGAGGCCGATGGTGCGCCGGTCGCGCTCCTCGTTGGACACGCTGAGGTCGGTGCCCACGACCACGACGGCCGCGTCCGCTTTCTTGGCCAGGGCGGCCGCCGCCGCGATGCCGGACTCGTCGCGCCCGTTCACGGTGCAGCCCTCGGCGTAATCGATGAAAACGCCTCCCCCGTTCAGGGCGGCGCGGTAGTTCGGGTTGGACGGCTTGAATTCGAACCAGTTGAGGTTGATCAGGTCATAGATGCCCTTGCCCGAGAACTTCAGGTACAGGTCGTGGATGCCCTTGGCCGGCCCGGCGGCGGCGGACAGGGTGACCCATTTCTGCCAGTTGCCCGTCGATTTCACGTCGACGCTCGCGATTTTCGGACCGTCGAGCCCGTCGAGCCGGAATTCGATGTTGCCGCCCTTGGTCTGGCTCGCGACGCGCACCTCGACGCCGCTGCAGCCGTCGGCGAAATCGATCGCGGCGTACTTCACCCAGTCGCCGTTGTTGACGTAGCAGACGTTCCGGCCGCCCTCCCGGCAGGGCTCGGTGCCGATCCCCGACTCTTCACTGAACGAATCGGCCTTGACGCGGATGAACGCGTGCCGCGGCGCCTTGAGCTTGCCGCGGATCCCGTCGAGCGGGGAGACCGAAAAGGAGGGGGTGCCCGAATAGCCGCCGAAGATGGCGCGGTTGGCATTGGGCCCGATGACGGCGATCGATTTCAGGGACGACGCGTCGAGGGGCAGAATCCCCTTGTCGTTCTTGAGGAGGACGATGGCCTTCTGCGCCGCGAGCAGGGCGAGGTCGCGGTGGGCCTGGGAGTCGAGCTCGCTCAAGGGGATGGATCGGTATTTCACCATCGAATCCGGATCGAACTCGCCCAGGCGGAAGCGGGCGCGGAAGGCGCGGAAGAGCGCCAGATCGATGTCCGACTCGGCGAGGAGTCCCTGCTCGAGCGCGCGCCTGAGCGAGGACTGGTAGATGCCGCCGCAGTTGATGTCCGTGCCGGCCTTGACGCCGTCGGCCGCCGCCTCGGCGGCCGATTTCGCGTAGCGGTGTCCGGTGAAAATGTCCGAGATGGCGCCGCAGTCGGAAACGGTGAACCCGTCGAAGCCCCACTCGCCGCGCAAAATGTCGGTCATGAGCTCCTTGCTCGCGCAGGCCGGGACGCCGTTCACGGCGTTGTAGGCGCCCATGAGCGACTGGACGTGCCCGTCGACCACGCCGGCCTTGAAGGCCGCCAGGTAATACTCGCGCAGGTCGCGCTCGTCCATGTTCGAGGAGCCGTTGTGCCGGTTGAACTCGGAGTTGTTGGCCACGAAGTGTTTTTCGGTGGAAACGGTCCTCAAATATCTCGGGTCGTCGCCCTGCATTCCCTTGATGAAGGCGACGGCCATCCGTCCGGTGAGGTACGGGTCTTCGCTGTAGCCCTCCTCCTCGCGGCCCCAGCGCGGATCGCGGAGCAGGTTGATGGTCGGGCTCCAGAAGGTGAGGTTTTTCTGCCGGCCGGCATTGGTCTTGGCGCGCGCTTCGATGGAAACGGCGGTGGTGATCTTCTCAAGGAGCGCGGGGTCCCAGGTCGAGGCGAGGCCGTCGGCCTGCGGGAACACGGTGGCCAGGCCCTGGCGGGCCACCCCGTGCAGGGCCTCGCTCCAATAGTTGTAGGAGGGGACGCCGAGGCGGGGAATGCCCGGCACGGAATTGCCCATCTGGCGCAGCTTTTCGTCCAGGGTCAGGCGGCCGATGAGGTCCTTGACGCGGACCGCGATCGGCTTGGACGGATCGAGGTAGTCCTGGGCGAACAGGGAGGGGACCAGGCTGAGAAGAAAAATCGATAATAAGGCGATTTTAAGACTGTGCCGGCATTTTTGCATGGAAAGGCCTCCTTTGGGTCGGGTCGACATTCGGAAGAAATAATCATAACATATAGGAAAATTCTTTGAAAGGCGTGGCGCGCGCGAAATATCAGGCGTCCGCGTCGCGCGGGGGAACGATATGAATCGGAAATCGATTTTTCTGCCGGGACTGCTCGGGGTGACGGCCCTGGCCGCGGCGGCCGCCGTTTCCTGTTGGCGCGCCCCGGGACCGACCGCCGCGGCGGCACGGCCGGCGGCGGCCGCCGCTCAACTCGAGGCCGAAGCCGCGGAGACGACCCCCTGGCTGGAGGTCGCCTCGGGAAACGGGGCCTTCAGCCTCCGCATTCCCGACGGCTGGCGCGTGTACCGCGCGCAGGACCGCGATTGGGTGGCGGCCGTGTCGGTCGACGACATGGAATCGCAGCCGGGGACCCCGGCGACGATCGATCGGGACACGCCCCCCCTGGGAGACGGCGACTTCCGGTTCAGCGTCTACACGAGCGGGAACCCGTACCGGCCGGCGCGCCTCGCGCGCGTGGCGCGGAAGGGGTTCGGGCCGGTCGACGGGGTCCTGGGCATGCGGTACACCGAGGATTACCCTGAGGCGGGCGCGGGGAGCACGGCCTGGTACGCGCCCGGAGAACGGGATTATTATTACGTTTTTTTCGCGCACGGATTGTACTACTACGCGGTCTACCGCGTTTTGCCCGGCGAGCCCAACCGGATCCTGACCGTGGAAAAGTGCGTCGGGACCTTGAAATTTTTCAGAGACGGCGCGGAAAAAGAATAATCGTAAGTCACGGCCTTCGTCCTTTCCGCTCCCGTCGTCGAAACGATGCGGTCCGGGCGGCGGGCGAATCGGGTTTTCCTTCGCTTTCTTTTCGGATAATATTCCTGGCATGAAAATCGTCCCGGAACGCGTGAAAGGCGAACTGTGCGTGGCGAGCAAATTCGCGGTCAACGGCCTGTCGGACGCCCTGCGCATGGAGTTGCGGCCGGCCGGCGTGAACGTCACGGTCGTCTGTCCCTATTGGGTGGTGACGGATTTCCATAAAAAAACAGCCCCGCTGCCCGCAAACGGGCGACGGGACTGAAAAACACGGCCTATTTGGTCGGCGATTCGATGTTGACGATCATTCTCATGACCGAAAGAGCGTGGTTGTACTCGCTCGGGTGTCTGCTTTTTTTCATAACCGATCTCTTGACTTTCATATATCCTCCCTGACGATCGGCGGCTACCCGCCGGACATCGTCTCTATTTAAATTTACTCATTTCCCGCCGGAATGTATAGAGCCGTGCCGCCGCCCGCCGTCTTCTCCCCTCTTGCCAACAAACCGGTTTCGCCCGATAGTGAAGGTATGAACGCCGGTCTTCTCCGCTCCAGCGGCTGCCTTCTCTTTTTCCTGGCGATTTCCCTGGCGCTCGCCGTCCCGGCCGCGGCCGAGAACGGCAGGCTCGAGCTCACCTTCGCGGGCGACATCATGGCGCACGACTCCAATTTCCGGACGTCGGATTACAACGCCGTATACGACGACGTCCGCGACCGGCTTGCGCACGACGACCTCTCGTTCGGGAACCTGGAAACGCCGGTGGACGAGGACCGGCCGTATTCGGGCTACCCGTTTTTCAACATCCACCTCGCCTACGCCCGGGCGGCGGTCAACGGCGGCTTCGACGTGTTTTCCCTGGCCAACAACCACACCCGCGACCAGCGGGAGCTCGGCATGCTGAAAACGCTTTCCGCCCTGGTGACGCTGCGCGAGGAGACGAAGGACGCCGTCTGGTATTCCGGCCTGCGGGGCGATCCCGGCAAGCCGTTCGAACCGGTCACGATCGAGAAAAACGGGTTCAAGATCGGTTTTTTGGCGGTGACCGAATTTCTCAACAACCGGCAGGCGGTTCCGTACGCCAACGTGGTCGACTACCGGAACAAGGCCGAGGCCGCCCGCTTCATCGACTGGGTGAAGACGATCGCCCCCCGGTACGATCTCTTCATCCTCTCCTACCACGGAGACGTCGAGTACAAGCTCACCCCCGACCCGCTCAAGCGGGAGTTTTTCCGCGCCCTCGTGCGGGCGGGCGTCGGCATCGTCTGGGCCCATCACCCGCACGTGGTCCAGCCGTACGAGTCCGTCGAGGTCGGCGGCGTCCGGCGCCTCATCATGTATTCCATGGGAAATTTCGTGTCGGGAATGGGCGTCTACCTCGTCGGCCGGAATCCGCGGGCGCCGCGCGCCTTTGCGGCCGACTCGTTCCTCCTGCCGGTCACGGTGACGCGGACCGAGGCGGGCAAGGCCGACGCGTCCGCCGGCGAACCGATCCTCATCACGAGTTATTCCGCGCCCAACGGGGACATCCTCGTCAAGCGCCTCGAGCCGCTCGCGGCCGGGGGCGCCCGGGACCGCTGGCTCGCCTATTACCGCACGCGCCTGGAGCTGATGAAAAAATTCCTGCGGGAAATGCCTTCCTACCTCAAACCGTAGTCGGCCGGGCGCGAGCTTGACACGAAATAAAGCCCCGAATACTATTCACTCTATTCGACTTTCGAAGGAGGATGACATGAAACGTTACGGTATTATCCTTATTGTATCCGCGGCCGTTTTCGCGTTCGCGTTCGGCTGTGCGACCACCTCGGGGGGCGCGGGCGCCGCCGCGACCGGAAAAGCGATCTACACCACCGATTTCGAGGACGGACAAGGTGACTGGGCCCCCTACGGCGGGTCGCCGACGATCGAGATTTCCACCGATGTCGCGCACTCGGGGAAGCAGAGCCTGAAAACGTCCGATCGCCAGCAGACGTGGAACGCCCCGGCTTTGGATATCTATGGAATGACCTTCAAGCCGGGCGCCTACGCGGTCACCTGCTGGGTGCTCGTTCCCAAGGACAGCCCGGTGAGCGCGGTGAAGATGACCGTCGAGACCATGTCCGGCGGCAACAAGAACTGGGTCCAGATCGCCAAACCGGTCGAAACCCCGGCCGGGCAATGGGTGGAACTGACGGGTACCTTCAACAAACAGAAGGGGCTGGATTCCGCGAAGCTGTATATCGAGCCGCTCGATCCGGAAGGCACCTTTTACATCGACGACGTCACGATCACCGAGGCTCCCGCGGAGGAGTGAGCGGAAAGAAATCCGTCGCCTGACGAGCGGCTCCCGGTTCCTGCCGAACCGGGTTTTCGAATTGACAAACGAAGAGGCTGTCCCCGCAGGGCAGCCTCTTTTTTTTAGGATTACCCCGCGGCAACCGGGGAGCGCGATTCCGGCGGCGCCGAGTCAATATTTGGGAGAAGCGAAAAATTGACGCGCACTGCGGCCCTTGACTAACTTTCAGCATACGCTTCCTAGGAGGAATACATGAAAAGTTTCAAGATTGTGCCGATTTTCGCCGCGGCCGCGCTCCTGCTCGGTTGCATGAGCACCGGCTCCGGAAACATGAACGCCGCCGGTTCCGCGGCGGGCAAAGTTCTCTACACGACCAGTTTCGAGTCTGGAATCGGCGACTGGGCTCCCTACGGGGGGACGCCGACGGTCGAAGTTTCCACGGATTACGCCCACACCGGGACGCACAGCCTGATGACGTCCAATCGCGAGCAAACCTGGAACGCGCCGGCCTTGAACATCCTGAAACTCACGGCCGCGCCCGGTTCCTACACCGTCAGCGCCTGGGTGCTCGTTCCCAAGGACAGCCAGATCAGCGCCGTGAAGTTGACCGTTCAGACCGAGTCGGGCGGCAACAAGAACTGGCTTCAGATCGCCAATCCCGTTGAGACGATCCCCGGCCAGTGGGTGGAGGTGACCGGTACCTACAACAGCCAGTCGGGCCAGGACGCGGCGATCCTGTACGTCGAGCCGCTCGAGCCGCAGGGCACCTTTTACATCGACGACGTGACGATCGCCACGGCTCCCGACTCGGGGATGTAAGCGGCCCGCGTCAGGCGATCATCGACCCTTGTCGCGATCGTCGGGATCGGACAACCGATTACCGAAGCCGCCATATCCTTGAGGGAATGGCGGCTTTTTTTATCCCCGGACGCCCCTCCTTTCTTTCGCGTTTCCGTCCTTGTTTCCTCCGCCTCCCGCCGGGTCTCTCCGGCCTCGCGCCGGCGAACGGCGGAAACGGCCCCTGCGATCGCCAGAACGGCGCGATCGAATTCAGTTGCGGGAAATTCGGTTTTCGGATAGGCTTTTAAAAAAAGGGGTGTGAAAAGATGCCGAGAAACAACATTCAAAAGGGATACGCCGACAGCGACGGCGCCCGGCTCTATTATGAAATTCTCGGCGAAGGGCCGGAACTGGTGCTCGTCCACGCGGGGGTCGCCGACCGCCGCATGTGGGACGACCAGTTCGAGGCGTTCGCGGAACGGTTCCGCGTCGTCCGCTACGACCAACGCGGCTTCGGCGAAACGAAATACGCCGATCGCCCGTTCTCCCACCGCGCCGACCTGCACAACCTGCTCCGGCACCTGAAAATCGATCGTGCCCACCTGGCCGGCGCCTCCGCGGGCGGCGGGATCGTCCTCGACTTCGCCCTGGAGCACCCGGAGGCGGCGCTGTCCCTTCTCCTCGTCGCCCCGGCGGTCGGCGGCTACCCGATGTCCGGCCCGCCTCCTCCGAAGTTGCTTGAGCTCATCGAGGCGCGCAGGGCCGGAGACCTCGACCGGGCGGCCGAGCTGCAGGTCGAAATCTGGGCGGACGGCCCCGGCCGCGCGGGCGGGCAAGCCGACGAGCGGGTGCGCGAACGGGTGCGAACCATGGGCCGTCAGGCCCTCGATATGCAGGCGCCGTATCTCACGGAGACCGGCTTTCTCCCGGAGATCCGGCCGGAGACACCCGCCGCCGGCCGGCTGGCCGAAGTGGAGGCGTCCCTGTTGGCGGTCTACGGCGACCTGGACGACGAGACGATCGGCGAGATGGCCGACGCGCTCACCGCCGGCTGCCGGCGGGGCCGCTGGGCCATCATCCCCGGCGCGGCTCATTTTCCCAACATGGAAAAACCCGCGGTCTTCAACCGCATCGCCCTGGACTTCTGGGACCGGCTGCAGCCGCCGGCGCCGCCGGCGGAGGAAGAGACCCACGGATAGGCACGGATGGGGCGGATGGCACGGATATGGGAAAAGGAAGGGAAGCTCAGGAAGCCAGGAACCCAGGAAAGGGAAAAAAGGAGAGCCGCGGATTAAGGAAGAAGAAGTGAGAAAAGGCATGAGTGCGGCCCGGGAGAGGTAGATGCGCGGCTCGTCCAACAAGATCGCTGATTTTCTCGCTGCGGCGGCCGCATGGGCGCGGGCCCGACCGGGCCTCCGTTCCCTCGCCCTCGTCGGCTCACACGCGCGGGGAAGAGCGAAGCCTTCTTCTGACGTCGATCTCATCCTCCTCACCGACGACCCCGAAGCGTTCTTGCGCGACTCGAGCTGGACCGGCTTGTTCGGCATCGTTGAGAAGGAGCAGGTCGAAAATTACGGCCGCGTCACCTCGCTCAGGGTCTGGTACTCCGGCGGGCTGGAGGCGGAGTTCGGCTTCACGACGCCCGACTGGGCGGACGCGCCGCTCGACGAGGGGACGAGGAAAACGATCGCCGACGGCCTCAAGGTCATCTGGGAGCGGGCCCCCCTCCTCGCGCCGCTGGTGAAGGGAAAAAAGAATTTATAAGGAAACCAGGAAACCAGGAAGGGAGAGAAAATACCACGGATAATGCGGATGGACGTGAATTGAAGGGGAATAGATTTTGTAAAATATCAGACGATTATAGATGGTATGAAAAAGGGTATATGAAAAAAATGTTCTTATGGTATAAATAAATTT
>CAZKOS010000038.1:12492-14948 GCA_964554445.1 uncultured Spirochaetaceae bacterium
GAGCGCGACGGCCTCGCTGACGCGCGCGGTCTTGGCGAGCTCCGGGAGCGGCGCGGCGGCGATATTCTCCAGCGAGCGGAAGTTGAGAAGGAGGAGGCGCGCCTTCTTCTTGCCGATGCCCTTGATTTTCTCCAGGTAGGACGAGGCGGTCTCCCGGTCGCGGAGGAGCTTGTGGAAGGTGGTGGCGAAGCGGTGCGACTCGTCGCGCACGGCCACGAGCAGGCGCAGGGCGGGGGAGGTGAAGGGGAGGCGGATCGGTTTGTCGCCGCCCACGGTGAAGACCTCCTCGCGCTTCTTGGCCAGGCCGATGACCGGCACCTTTTCCAGGCCCAGGCTGGCAAGTACGCCGCGCGCGCTCTCCAGCTGCCCCTTGCCGCCGTCGATGAGGATCAGGTCCGGCGGGGGCTCGTTCTCGGCCAGGAGCCGCATGTAGCGCCGGGCCACCACTTCGCGCAGGGACTCGAAATCGTCGACGGCGCCGCCCAACGTGCGGAGCTTGAAGCGCCGGTAGGCGGCCTTGTCCGGCTTGCCCTGGAGAAAGCTCACGAGCGAGCCGACCGTGTGCTTCCCGGCCAGGTGGGCGATGTCGAACCCCTCGATGCGCAGGGGAAGCGAATCGAGGCCGAGCGCGGACTGGAGCTCGGCCAGGCCGTCGACGCGGCTCACGGCCATGTCCTGCTCGGCATTGGCCTGCGCCATGCGGGCCAGGCTCAGCTCGCTCTCGGCCGCGGCGGCGGCGAGCCGGCTGCCGAACGCCTCGGCGAAGGCGCGAACGGTGTCCGCCCCGGGCGGGAAGGGAGCGTAGACCGCCGCGGGCGGGCGGCGCGGCGCCGCGTAGTACTGGAAGAGGAACTCGCTCAATGCCTCCTCGGGCGGGGAGTAGCAGCGCGTGCGGAAGACCTCCTTGCCGACGAGCGCGCCCCCTTGCGTCTTGACGACGGCGAAGGAGGCGAAGTTCTCCTTGATCGCCAGGCCGAGGTAGTCCTCGGTCGGCTTGTCCGGATCGAAATGCCGCTGGGCCTGCGACAGGCGGCGCACCGCCTCGAGCTGGTCGCGGTACGCCGCCGCCCGCTCGTACTGGAGGGCGGTCGCCGCCTCGCGCATCTTCGACTCGAGCTCGCGGATGAGCTCGTCCGCCCCGCCTTCGAGGAGCTTCACCACCCTGGCCACGCGCTCGGCGTAGGCTTCCTTGGTGATGGCGTGCGCGCAGGGCCCGGCGCAGCGCCCGATGTGGTAATAGAGGCAGGGGCGCGGCTTCTTGGGGATGGGGCCGCGGCACTTGCGCAGGGGATAGAGCCGCTCCACCACGCCCAGGTAGACGTCGAGGTCTTCCACTCCCGGGAACGGCCCGAAGTAGCGCGAGCCGTCGAACACGAGGCGCCGCGTGCGGAAGAGCCGCGGCCACTCCTCGTTCGTGAGCCGGATGACGGGGTAGGTCTTGCCGTCCTTGAGCTCGATGTTGTATTTGGGCTGCCAGCGCTTGATGAGACTGTTCTCGGTGGTGAGCGCCTCGTACTCGCTCCGGGTGATGATGGTCTCGATGTCGTCTATGTGCTCCACGAGGAGCCGCGTCTTCGGGTCTTTCTCCCCCGTGAAATAGGAGTGGACCCGTTTTTTCAGGCTCTTGGCCTTGCCCACGTAGATGACGCGTCCCCGCTTGTCCTTCATGATGTAGACGCCGGGCGCGTCGCTGAAGTCCTTGATTTTTTCAAGCACGCCGGTTTCCCCGCGCGCGGATCCGTTTTTCATGCGCTGGCCTGCCTCAAATATAGTGCCCGGCCCCGCGTTTGGAAAGTATACTCACTAGAAAACCATCATAATCGGGTTTGACGAAAATCAAATGATTTTCAGCATACCCCCGCCCGCGCCGCCCCCCGCGGAGCGGGCGGCGGGTTTGACGACCGGAGGAGGGAATGGGTATGTTGACAGCGATGAAGCGGACGAGAAAAGAAATGCCCATTGCGAAACGCGGGCGGAGCGGGCTGCGGAAATGGCTGCACCGGGGCTTCCGGATCGGGATCCTCCTCAAGGGACTGGACGGTCTCCTGGAGATCGCCGGCGGCGTGCTCCTTGTTTTCCTGAGCCCGCGCCGCCTGAATGAGATCGTCCGCCTCGTCACCCAGCATGAGCTTGCGGAACGGCATCCGGGTTTTTGGGGGGACCTGATGCACCGGGCGGCCGTCCACTTCACCCCCGGTCTTCAGAAGTTCGGCGTCTGGTACCTGCTCGCCCACGGAATCGTCAAGATCGGTCTCGTCGTCCTGCTGCTGCGCGGGAAACGATGGGCCTACCCGACGGCCATGATATTCCTGGCCGTTTTCATGGCGTACCAGGTCGTCAGGTTCGCGCTGGCGCCGGCGGTTTGGCTCGTCGTCCTCACCGTCTTCGACGGCGCCGTCCTGCTGCTCACGTTCTTCGAGTACCGGCGGCTGAAGCGGGAGAATGCTTCTCCTTGA
>CAZKOS010000038.1:15048-16313 GCA_964554445.1 uncultured Spirochaetaceae bacterium
TATAACCGAATGAGCAGCCGGACTCCCACCACGACCAGGGCCAGGGCCAGGCCGCGGATGATCCAGCCGCCTTTGAACCGGCCGGAGAGAAAGGCGCCGAGTTGGGCGCCGGCGAGCACGCCGACGGCCAGGAAGGCCGTCCGCCACCCGCCGCGGTGGAAACCCCCATTGGCGATATTGACGACCGTGGCCGTGAACGCCATGACCGCCAACACGAAGTGCGAAGTGGCGGTGGCGACGTGGACCGGGAACCGGAACACCTTGGAGAGCAGGGGGACGTGGACGATGCCGCCCCCGATTCCGAGCAGGCTGGAGATGAAACCGACCCCGCCGGAGAGTCCCGCGGCGGCGGGCAGGCTATAGGAATATTCGTGCCGCGTCCCGTCCCTCTCGGTCACCGTGCGATGGAAGCCGCGGCTCCGCGGAACCGCGTCGGCCCCGTCCCGCGGCGGGAAGGCGAAGATGAAGGCGGCCGCGACGAGCAAAAGCGCGCCGAGGATGACGTCGAAGACGCCGCGGGGGATCAAGCCGGTCACGAAAACTCCCCCGATCGCGCCGGGAACGGTGCAGGCGGCCAGGATCACTCCCGATTTGAAATCGATCCGGCCCAGCCGGCCGTAGGCGACGCTCCCGGAGAGGGCGTTGAAGAAGACGACCGCCAGGGAAATGCTCGTGATGACATGGGCCTCCTCGTTCGGGTACAACAGCAGGAGGGCGGGGAGCAGGGCGAAACCTCCGCCGGCGCCGATGAGCGTCCCGTACGTGCCGACGGCGAAGCCGAGGGGGATGAGGAGCAGGTAATGTTCGATGGGAAAATTGATGAGCCACCTCCCGGGCCGGTCGCGCGTCGCTTCGCGTATCGGACGATCGCGGCGGCCCGTCGCCGCCGCCACTTACACGATAGCGACGAATTTTCGCGTCCGTCAAGCGAAATCGTTAACCGATTAAACCGAGCGGTTTGATATGGAAGGTCGAAAAAAAAACGCGGCCTCACCGCGCAGCCGGCGGCTTTCTCATGAAGAAAAGCCCGATGTTGACGGGGCGCGTCATTAATCTAAAATCGAGAAAACGCCGATGGTGAAATTATCCGGAAGCGGCCGGGAAACTCGACCCCGGTATTCCACGGTTCCGCCATTTTTTCGACATGAATGACGGGACAGGATGGCCGCATGGATGAACGAATTCCGCCGGCCGGCCCGAACATTGACACTGCAAGCCGAATTCCGGTAAAGTTTTCGCTTCCCGGCGGGGCGGTAAACGTGGGA
>CAZKOS010000038.1:16413-18004 GCA_964554445.1 uncultured Spirochaetaceae bacterium
GCGGCACACGGTGAAAAGATGAAAAAATACGAAATCCAAGGCAGACGTTCACTCAAGGGCCGGGTCCGGTCCAGCGGCAACAAAAACGCCGCGCTCCCCTGCCTGGCCGCCGCGCTTCTCTGCGACGAGCCCGTCATTCTCAAGAACATCCCTGAAATCGAGGATACGCTCGTCATGGTCGAGCTCCTGGCGCGCCTGGGCGCGCGGGTGGAGCGACACGGCCCCAACGCGTTCAAGATCACGGCCGCGAACATCAGCACCTGCTCGATCCCGGTCGAGGAATCGCGGAAGATCAGGGCCTCCATTTTGGTCGCCGGCCCGCTCCTGGCGCGCTGCGGCGAGGTGGTCCTGCCTCCCCCCGGCGGCGACGTCATCGGCCGGCGCCGTCTCGACACCCATTTCCTCGCCTTCCGCGCGCTCGGCGCCGAAGTCACCGTCGACGGGGTCTTCTCCCTCAAGGCCTCCTCGCTCACGGGCGCGGAGATCTTTCTGGACGAAGCCTCGGTGACGGCCACGGAGAACGCGGTGACGGCCGCGGTGCTCGCCCGGGGCGAAACGGTCATCCAGAACGCCGCCTCCGAGCCGCACGTCCAGGACCTCTGCCGCCTGCTCGTCGCCATGGGAGCGAACATCTCCGGGATCGGCTCCAACATCCTCCGGGTGGAGGGCGTGAAAAAACTGCACGGCGCCGAATTCGCCATCGGCGGCGACTACGTCGAGGTGGGCTCGTTCATCGGCCTGGCCGCCGTCACCGGGAGCGAGATCGAAATTGAGAACGCCTGCCCCGAGCACCTGCGCATGTCGCGCATCGCCTTCGGCAAGCTCGGCATTTCCTGGGAGTCCGACGGCTCCTCGATCCGCGTGCCGGCCGACCAGGCGCTCACCGTCAGTCCCGACATCGGCGGCATGATCCCCAAGATCGACGACGCCCCCTGGCCGGGGTTCCCCACCGACCTCATGAGCATCATGCTCGTCACCGCCACCCGGGTGTCCGGCACGGTCCTCATCCACGAGAAGATGTTCGAGTCGCGGATGTTCTACGTGGACAAGCTCATCGGCATGGGGGCGCGCATCGTGCTCTGCGACCCGCACCGCGCCGTGGTCTCGGGTCCCTGCGAGCTCAAGGCCTCGGACCTCACCTCGCCGGACGTGCGCGCCGGCATGGCCATGGTGATCGCCGCCCTGGCGGCCGAGGGCGAGAGCGTCATCCACAACGTCTACCAGATCGAGCGCGGGTACGAAAAACTTGTCCCGCGCCTCACCGCCCTCGGCGCGAACATCCGCGCGGTCGAGGAGGAGTAAAAATGAAAGGCGATCAAAGCCTCGATCTCAACATCGATTTTTCCGCCCTGAAAACCCATGACGATTACCAGAAGTTGTGGGAACGGATGGGGAAGATCGAAATCAGGATGGTGGAGCAGAACGAGGAGTGCAAGCATCGCCTCGGCGACGTCTTCGTCTATGAAAATCCCTACCAGAGACCGGTGGGCGTCTGCAACGCACTGCTGCACGTGCTCGATCTGTACACCTGGCGCATCGCCCTCGGCTTCCCCTCCTGGGACAGCACCAATTGGAAGGTGCATCGCATCCA
>CAZKOS010000039.1:0-5083 GCA_964554445.1 uncultured Spirochaetaceae bacterium
GGAAAAAATACGCGTTCCGGTCGTCCGCGGCCGCCGCGAACAGGGGATTCCGGTCGGCGATCCGCAGGAGCCGCGGCAGGTCGGCCATGGCGGGCACGACGGTGCGCGCCAGCTCGAGCTTTCGGTCGGCCGCTTCGAGAACCGATCCGTCCAAAAGCTCCTTGCCGTTGATAAAAAACCGAACGTTCGACACCCAGGGAAAATTGAAATAGATCGTATCGGCGACGCCCTGCAGCATTTCCCGCGGAGTGGCCGCGCCGGTCTCTCCCCGGTAGATTCCCCGGGAAAAACCCACGTACAGCTCGTCCCCGTCGAGCATGGCCGAAACGAGTTTCGTGCCGACCGGAAGGGCCGGGGCGTAACTCAGGTTGGACGGTCCGAGGAGCAGATCCCCGAGCAGGGTGCGGATGTCCTGGATGGGCGTCGCTCCGGGCGGTACGTCGCGGATTTCCGCCGCGAACTTGATCGAATTCGCCTCGGGGAAGAAAAAGACCCGCCGCGCCCACTGGGGGATGAGCAGATAAGCGACGAGGGAGACCGCCAGGCAGACGCCCAGCGCGGCGAGCATGATAACGGTCGCGCGCCGGCGGGCCGGGTGGGTCGAGGCGAGGTTGAGGTCGAGTTTCATCGCTTACTCCGTGAAGGCCTTGGAACGCTCGAAGCGCTCAATGAAGGCCGAGACGCCATTATAGACGGCCCCGGAGAGTTTCTGCAAGTAGGGCGTGCTCGTGAGCTTGACCGCCTCCTCCCGGTTGGAGACGAAGCCGAATTCGATGAGAATGGAGGGCATCTTGGCCTTGCGCACGACGAGCCACTCGCCTTCCTTCATGCCGCGGTTGTCCGTTTCCCCGCCGACGGCGGACTGGAGCTCCCCCAGGATCATCCGGGCGAGGAGAACGCTCTCCCGGGTGAATTCCTCCTCCTGCATGCTGTTCATGATGGGAAGGATGTCGCGGTATTCCGTGTCCACCGCGGAGGCGGGGACGAGGTCGCGCCGGTAGGTGGAGGTGAGGTACCAGACCTCGAAGCCGCGGGCCGTGCGCGAGAGCGAGGCATTGGTGTGGAGCGAGATGTAGATGACGGCTTCGTCGTCCTTGAGGGGGATGGCGTTGGCGACCGCCGGCCGCTCCTCGAGCGGGAGGGTGACGTCCCGCGTGCGGGTCATGAGCACCGTCTTGTCGGGGAATCGCTTCTTGAGCATTCCGAGAAGCATCTGTCCGATCCTCAAGACGATGTCCTTCTCCGAGATTCTCACCGTCTTGCCGTCGATCACGTAGCTGTAGCTGGCGCCCGAATCCCTGCCCCCGTGGCCGGGATCGAGGACGATCGCCGCGATCCGGTACGTCCGCGGGGCGGCGTCGCCGCCCGCCAGGACGTTCTTGATCGAGGCCGCCGTCGCTTCCGGGAACACGATCCGGCCGTTTTCCCGGCGAACGCCGGCGGTCGGAATTTTCAAAGAGGAGTTGACGACGATCCAGGGGGCGTTGACGGCGAAGACGATTCTGTTCCCGCCCGCGGTGAGAACGCCGGTCTGGAGGAGACTGTTCCATTCCAGCCGGCCGCCCGTCTCCGTCAGGAGCGTCCGCACGTCCACGTCGTCCGCGCCCGCCGCGAGCGGGGCGAGGAGCAGGGCCAGCAGCAGGCAGAGCCGTCTCATCGGGTTCCCTCGCGGAGGAAGGCCTCGAAGGCGGACGGCGTGCCGGCCAGGGCGGCGAGGGTATCGAGAAGATACACGGCCCCCTGCGCGCTCCCCTTGAGGAAAGCCTTCCAAAAAATCCCGCCGAGGACGAATTCGTCTCCCGGCGCGTCGGAAACGAAGCGCAGGCCGCGGGCGGCAACGACGTATTGAAACAGCCGCGCCGGCGCCACGCCGTGCCAATCGGGCTCGCGTTCGCCGGCCCGGCGCGGCAGATCGAGGACGAGGGGCCGCGCCGGATCGAAGCGGCCGGGATCGCCCCGGAAGCCCGGCAGGCGTTCGAGGGCGGCCGTATTTTCCGGAAGCGCCGGCCGCCAGGCCGCGATCCCGGGCGAGGAGTCGGAGAAGAGGAACGAGTTCGTCTCGGCGCGGGCCGGCGCGAGCCGGACGGAGATGCACGCCAGGGCCGAGACCGCCGCTCCGACCGCTTCCTCACGCGTCCGGCCCCGGGTGATGACGTTGCCGCACTTCTGCACGTTGTTCCGGGGGAACACGACGTCCTCGCCCGGCCGCACCCGCAAGAAGAGGTCCTTGACCCCGGGCACCGCCCGGGCTTCGGGTAGGCCGTCGACGCGCTCCACGCGGCCGGGAATGGAGATGAAGGCGCGCTCGGCCGACCAGCCCTTTTCCCGCGGTTCCAGGTCGAGGGGGGGCAGACCCACGGCGATGCGCAGGGCGGAGCGGGTGACGTCGACGCCCGAGGCGTACGGGTAGGTCCAGCCGGACATGTAGCCGCCCGAGAGCCGGGCCGCGATCTCGCCCACTTTCGGTCCGCTCGCGGAAAGCTTGATGTCGCCCTTGGCCGCCCCGTTGTCGATGCCGAGGGCGCGGATGCCGCGGAAAAACACGTCCCTGACGCGGTCCCCGGTCGGGCCGTCGAGGACGGCGGGCATGGTATGGCCCATTTCCACGAAAGAGGGCTCGAAGCGGATGTGGCGTTCGGCCAGCCCGCAGAGCGCGGGCTCGCCGCGCCAGACGAGCGCGTCGAGCGAGTACTCGGGCCCGTTGACGTATTCCTCCACGATGACGCGTCCGGAGCGGGAGAAAATGAGGGCGGACGCGGCCGCCGCCTCGAGCTCCTCCGGCGTATCGATGCGCCGGACGCCGCGCGCGCCCATGCTGTCCACCGGTTTCACCACCAGGGGAAACGAGAGTTTTTCAAGCGCCGTCTCCGCCCGGTCCCCGCGGGTCAATTCCACGAAATCGGGCTGGGGCACGCCGTGTTCCCGGAAAACCCTCCGCATCCGCGCCTTGTCGGTGGCATTGAGGGCGGTTTCGTACGGAAGGCCGGGGAGCCCGCAGCGCTCGGCCGCGTAGGCCACCGTCGCGGAGAAATCGGTGCCGGCCGTGAACACGCCGTCCACTCCCCCGTCCGCCTGGCAGAGCTTCACGGCGCGCGTCATCGCGTCGAGATCCTTGAGATCGACGTGCGCGAACCGGTCGGCGAGCGGAATCCCCTCCGCCTCCGGGTTGCCGTCGGCGACCGTGACGCGCCAGCCCATGGCCTTGGCCGCGCGGATGGCGGGGATCTGCATGACCCCGGCCCCGAGGATGAAAATCGATTTCGCTTCGCTTGTCACGGGCGGTCCCCCGTCCTGCGGGCGTAGATTTCAAACGTGTCGCCCAGCCCGAACAATTTCGAGGCGAGGAACGCCGCCGCCGTTCGGAAGCGCCCGGCCGGCTTCGCGAAAAACCGCTCCGGGTGATGCCCGGTGACGACGGTTTCGAGCGTCTCGAACCCGTGAAGGGCGAGGGCGCGCCGGGCGGCGTGCGGAGTCCAGAGCGTAAAGTGGTCGGAAGGGCTTTGTTCCAGGAAGCGCCTGCGGTTCTGACGGAAGGAAACGCCGCCCGCCGAGGGAACCGCCAGGGCGAACAGGCCGCCGGGCCTCAGGAGCCGGCGCACCCGGTCCAGCGTTTCGCCGGTCGGCACGAAGTGTTCGATGACGTACCACATGGTTATAATATCGTATTTTTTTCCGCCCAACCGTACCCCGATCTCCTCCGAGAGAAAGTCGCCCTCAAGGCAGTCGATCCCGAGCTCGCGCCGGATGTGCTCGGCGCCGGCGGTGGAGTATTCGAGCCCGGTCGCCCTGTATCCCCGCTCCCCGGCCGCGGCCAGGAACGGCCCGAAGGCGGCCCCGACGTCGAGCAGGGACGGAGCCGCGCCGCCGGGCGCGCGGGCGGCCCATTTTTCGATCCTGGAGAGCCGGACGGCTCCCATTTCCTTGATGTGCGCGAAATCCTCGAGGTAGGTTTTGCCGTATTGGGCCCGGTATTCTTCCGCGAAGTATTCGTCCGAATAGCGTTTCGGCGGCCCCCACGCGAGCAGGCGGATCGTCCGGCACCGCGGGCAGCGGACGTAGCTTTTGAGCTCGAAACGCTCCAGCACCCGGCCGCCCGGTTGGCCGCAGACGGGGCAGGCGGGCGCGCCCGTCGGCCTGAAGGAGCGGATCGCGTCGGGAAGGGGCGCGCGGCTCCCGATTCCGGCGCGGAAGGCCGCCGCAGCGCGCTCATGCTCCCCCGGAGAAGCGAGCAATCGCCTGAGCTTCGCGGCGTCGACCCGGTTCACGCCGATCTCGGGCAGGCGCTGCCTGAGGGCGAGCCGCCGGTGATAGGCGCTCGGATTGAAGAGGACGACGGGCACGCCCCGGCTCAGGCACTCGTAGGCGGTGAGGCCGTAATGGGTGAAGACCAGGTCGAACCGTTCCAGGATGGACGGCAGGTCGCGGCAATCACGGATCACCTCCACCCCGAAAGGCCAGCGGCGCGGCCCGAAGAGCGGCCCCTCGACCGCGGCGATGGATTCGGCCGGTACGCCCGCATCCGCGAGCAGGGCGTCGAGCAGCCGGCCGGAAAGCCCGGCCCGGTCTTCCCCGCCGAAGGTGACCAGAAATTTGCGGAACGGAAAACGGAGGGCCCGCGGACCGTCCGCCGGCGTGCCGATGGGGAAAAGCCGGGCATTGGGACGCGTCCGGCTCTTGAGCATGGGGAGGGTGTCGAAGAGGACGGGAAAACGATTCCGGGCCCGTCCCCCTTCGTCCAGTCCGACCGCGGGGGCGCGGCCCGCGACGGCCGCCAGCGCGGCCGGATCGGTTTCGCGCGAATCGAAGACGACGCAGGCGCCGGGAGGCAACCCGCCGGGACTGAAGATGAGGCGGTCCGCCGGAACGTTGCGCACGAGCTCGCGGACCTCCGGGCGCTCGTCGTGCGCGCGCCGGTCGAGGCGAAGATACCCGCGCTTCCCGACCGTTCCCAGGAGGGAGAGGCAGCGGACGAGGTGGCCCATCCCGGCGCCCGGCCCCGCCGCGGGGAAAAAGACGAGCGGGGGCTTGCCCTGAGCGGAGTCGAAGGGCCCGTCCTGAGCGGAGTCGAAGGGCCCGTCCTGAG
>CAZKOS010000039.1:5183-8542 GCA_964554445.1 uncultured Spirochaetaceae bacterium
CCTGAGCGGAGTCGAAGGGCCCGTCCTGAGCGGAGTCGAAGGGCCCGTCCTGAGTCCCTCGGCTTCGCTCGGGATGAACTCCGCCGAAGAAGGGCCCGCCCGCGGACCCGGTCAGGCCGTGGGCGGCGGATCGTTTTCGAGGAGCCATCGATTGAGCCTCCGGATCTTCACCGGTTTGCCGCGATAGAGGTCGCCGAAGATACGCTGGAGGCGCTCGTAATCCTTCTTCGTGTCGAGAGTGACGGACGCGGTCGGGTGAATATACGGGCGGGGACAGGGGATCTCGAACACGCGGTAGCGCTCCTGCCGCCGCAGGAGGTACGGGGTGACGTGCTCGTGCTCGTACGGATCGGTGGAGAGCATGTTGGCGGCGTACAGCACCAGGGTCTCCACCACCTCCACGCCGGTGCCGAGAGGCGCGCCCCGGAAGCGCGACAGGTCGGCGTGAAGCCGCTCGTGAAGGCGCAGGTTCTGGTTGGCGAGCTCGGCGGAGACGAGCGGGTTGTCGCCCGTGGCGCGCACCACGCGCGTCACCTGGTACTCATTGGCGGCCAGACAATAGCGGGCGAGCACGTCCTGGGCGGGACCGGTGAACAGCTCGAAGCCGGCCGCCCCGGCGAGCGACCGGAAGGCCGGGGTGCTCTCTTCGTCGGTGAGGAGGGCGTGCACGTCGGCGCGCACCTTGCGCAGGGCCCGCATCACGATCTCGAGGCAGGGCCGGCCCGCCAGGGGCAGAAGGGCCTTGCCCGGCAGGCGCGTGGAGCCGAGCCGCGCCTGGAGGAACACGCCGATCTTCACTCGGGAACGGGCCATGCGTCCACCAGGTTGCGCGCGTCGAACTTGAAGCGGTAGCGGTTTTCCCACACCCAGCGCCGGGCCGCCCGGAATTCGGCGAGGGCGCCGAAGAGGCTCGAACCGGACCTGAAGAAATACTTCGGAAATTTCCCGTAGCCGAGAACGCCCCGGTCGCGGCGAAAATCCACCGCCAGGTTCTTCAAGTAGAAGGATTTGTAGGACTCATCGGGAGTGTTGTTTTCGCCCTTGATATCCCGCCGATACCGGCAGAAAACCGAGGTGTTCACCGCCAGTTCCTCCCCCCACAGGCAGGCGCGAAAACCGAAATCGGCTTTTTGCCAGTACGGCGAGCGGAGCGCGCCGTCGTATCCGCCCGAGAACCGGAATTTCTCCTTATTGTAGATGCCCGCGTAATCGAAGGGAAAAACGCTCTTCATTCCGTCGTACAGCGGATTCCAGGGCACCAGCTTCAGGGAAGAGCCGGCGAAACCGGGCACGTGGAGCGAGGGGATCGTCTCCTGGCGCTGGTTTTTCAGCACCGGCAGGGTGCAGAGGAGCCCGCGCGTCTCGATCTTTTCCAGGATCCGACGCGAGAGGGTCGAAAGGGGAATGTGCATGTCGCTCGAGACCACGAACACGAGCTTGGCCTGGGCCTCCTCGACGGCGAGGTTGACCTTCTCGCCCTCCGTGCACTCGGCCTGGAGGAGCAGGAAGCGGACCGACGGGTATTTGCGGGAGAGGGGATCGAGGTCGGGAGCGGCCTCGGGCCCCTCGACCGAAACCACCTCGCCCGCGTCCCAGGCGGCGAGCTCGTCGAGCGCGCTCTCCCGGAACAGCCTCCCGCCCCGGTTGAGGATGACGATGCTCAAGGGAAAAAGGTACTTGCGGACGCGCGCCTTGGCCGTTCCCCCGATCACGGCGTAGGGGACGCGCTCGGGCCTAGAAATTGAACGTGTAGTACTCATCGCAGGCCTTGCAGGGCGGGGCGTAGGTTCCCGCCAGGTGCTCGCGGTAGATCTCGTCGCCTTTTCGCCAGATCTCCCCGAGCGGATCGCGGAAGACATTGCCGAGCGGCCGCCCGGCCTTCACGTCCTCGCGGCAGAGGGGCACCGTCCCGTCGAGGAGGACGGAGAGGTCGCGCTTCACGTGCCAGCAGGGCAGCCGGGTGAGGGGCGAGAGGTCGGTGACCTTCCGGTCGGGCAGGAACCCGGAGAAGTGGTCGTACTTCTGAATGATGAGCGACTCGCTCGTTTTTTTCCATTCCCGATAGAACTGCTCGAGCCCCGCCTCGTTTTCCTTCATGCGCACCGCCTGAACGTACGTCCGGTTCCCGAAGAGCTCCAGGAGAAGCCGGGCCGTGCCGACCGCCTCCTCGAACCCTTCGCCCCGCAGGCGCCGGTAGTCCGCCTCCGTCCAGGCGTCGAGCGAGACGATCCAGAATGGCGGCCGTTTGAGCCCCGCGGCGAGCGCTTTCAGGCGCGCGGGGTCCCAGCCCACGCCCGAGGTCTCGATCACCAGGTCGATCCCGTCCGTGCCGAGGGCGAGCGCGGCGAGCTCGTCGATCCGCGAGTGGAGCGAAGGTTCGCCCCAGAGTGAAATTGAAATCGTCGCGTCGTCGCAGAATTCCTTCACCTTCCGGACGACGGTTTCGAAATCCCCGGTCTTCATCTCCGCCTTTTTCCCGAGGATGTCGCCCCGAAACACCGGGTACGGGCAGTAGGAACAGGATTGGGGACATCCCTCGACGACCTGCACGGAGACGTAGGCGGGCAGCGTCCGCAAAAGCCCGGGTTGTTTTTGGACGACCTCGAGCGCGGCCTTGAGGTCCCGGCCGCCCGCGGCCATGACGTCGCGGCAGAGATTGAAATTGCGCCTCGTGTCGGCCGTGAACGAGACGCGGAGCTGGCGCATGTCCGTCGGCGCGATTTCGGTTTCCAGGTCGAAGGCATTGATATCGCGCTTGAGGACCTCGAAGACGGTCTCGCGGGTGAGCGTGTCCCCGTCCTTCACGAGCGCCAGCAGCGGATCGAGAATCGGGGTCCGGATGATCTCGACGGACAGGCCGTAGGGGTACCCGTCGGCGAAGGTGTAGTCGGAATAATACTTGACGTGGTCCGCGAACATGCGCGCGGCCAGTTCCTCGTCCAGGAGCGGGCAGTCCGCGAAATAATAGAAGATATTGTCGTAACCGGTCTTGAGGCGGGACATTTCACCGAAGAGGTCCCGGACCGACCACTCGCCGCGCGCCACGGTCTCGAAGGGCAGAAAGGAGTCCGACGGCTCGCGGCAGAAGACGACGGTGGAGGCGACCTCGGGCAGCTTGCCCGCGAAGGCCATGGCGTACGACAGTGCGGACGCCGGCCCGTACAGCGGGGTGGTCGCGTAGGGCGTCATTGCAATCGCATTGATGATGACCAGATTCTTCATGTCTGCCCCGTCTTTGGGGGAGCGGCCGTCCCGCCGTCCCCGATTCAATTATCGACCAATGTCCCAAGCCCTTGACCGGACGCGGCCCCTCCGCCCTTCAAGCATACCCGGCGGGGCGCCCAGGCGCAAGGGCCTGC
>CAZKOS010000039.1:8642-12654 GCA_964554445.1 uncultured Spirochaetaceae bacterium
GGCATCCCCGGCGGCGCTTGCTCAAGCGCGGGCTTTGAATGATAATAGGCGGCGGAACGCGCCCGACCGACGTCGGCCGGGAGAAGGAGGGAAGGAAGCGAGATGGTCCGGTGGCATTACCGGAAGACGGCGGTTTTTTTCTCAGGCCTGCTCCTGGCCGCCTTCGACTTCGCCGTCGTCCTTTGCGGGGCGCTGGTTCAAGGGCCGGCGCGCCGCGAGCCGGGCGGGCTGGACGAGGTCCTCCCGGGCGCGCTTCTCGTTCGACCGGCGCGGTCCGTCCCGGCGGGCGCAGATCCGGAAGACCTCATCCGTCCTCTCCCGGACGCCCGGGCCTGCCTCGATCTCCTGCGCGCCCACCCCGCGGTGGCGCGCGCGGTCCCCTTCTCCACCGCGCGCGTCCTGCTGCGAAACTCAACCCCCGGCCGGGCGCCCATTCGGGAAGTGCGCGCCGTCGCCCTGACCGACGAAGGCTGGCGTCTGTACCGCGCCGCGCTCTCCCCGGGGGAAGCCGGTTTGCCGCTTTCGCTCGAGGGAAATGTCGTGCTCGACGAGGAGACCGTCCGGCGCCGGGGAGCGGTCGCGGGCCGGCAGGGAGCGCGGGAGAGCGAATTGTTCGCCGACCGGCCCGGCGCGAACGATCCGCTCAACCTGACGGCGGTGACCCTCGCGGGGAGTTTTACCGTCCCCGACGCCCGGCCGCAACCCGGTTCCAAGCCCGTCTGCTTCCTGAGCCCGGAGACTCTCCTCAAATCCGCCTGGCGTTCTCTCGCGGACCTGGCGCCGGCCGGGTCGGCCGCTTCCTCCCCCCCTCCCGCGCCGGCTCTTTCCATTGAACGGATCGGCCCCGGCGTTCCGCTCGACTACCCTGCCCTCTTCTCCCTGTCCACCGCCGGAGGAACCGCCGCCGGATTGCGGCCGGAGATCCTTCCCGGCGCTCTCCTGGTGAGCCTGACGCCGGAGTACGCGGCGCGACCCGCGGCCGCGCTCGCGGAGCTCGCGGCGGCGTTCAAGCGTCGCGGGCTCGAGGCGGCGATCGGGCTTTGGCCGCCGGCCGTCCCGCTTTCGGGATTCCCCACGCCGCCGTTCGTCGCCGCGCTCGCGCTCGCGGCCGCCCTGTGTGCGGTCATCGCCGCCGCCAACGCCGCGCTCAAGCCCGTCTTGAGCGACGTGCTGGCGGAAGACGAACCGGGGGGAGGCCTGGGCCTCGCCTTCTGGCGCCCGTCGTTTCCGGCGCGGCATTTTTCCATCGCCTTCGTTTCGGGCACGCTCGGAACGCTCTGGGGCCTGGCCGCGATCTTCACGTACAATCACCTGGCCCCGCCCGCGCTTCAGGCGCGGTTGGCCGGCGCGTTCGGCGCGGGACCCGGACCGTTGCCGGTGACGTGGACGGGTCCGGTCGCGGCCGCGGCGGGCGTCCTGCTCTTCACCTTCCTCTCGCTCCCCGGTCCCCGGCGGCGGGCGCGACGCATCGTGCGCCTCTTGAGCGCCGAGCCCGAATCGACCTCTCCCCCGAACAAAAACGGGCGGCCGCCGGGGCCGTCAGGATCATCCACTTTACGTCCCACCTGATTTTCTTTACTATTGGTACGATCAGGCTCATCCTCATTCCGACGCCGGCCGGCACACCCGCGCCGTCGCAGCGGGTGTACGCGATTTCACTCGGCTCCACTCGATTCCGGACCCGACGCGCCGCCGTTCATGGAAGCGCCGGAGCCGTACCCGAAAGGCCGCTTCCGCCCGTGGAATTTTCCGGGCCTGTACCATCGCCGCCTGCGGGGCGGCAAGATCGGAGACCGTATGGATTTTTTTTCGAGCATCGACCGCCAGTGCGTCCTGCTCCTCGCCGAAAAAACGAAAAACGAAGCGCTCATTAAAATGACGGAAGTCGCCGCCCTGGCGGGCGGGATCGCGGACCGGCAGCGGCTGGTGAAGGAGATTCTTTACCGCGAACAACTCATGAGCACCGGCATCGGCCTGGGCATCGCCGTCCCGCACGTGCGCTTCGATCAGATCCGCAAGCCGCTCGTCGCCGTCGGCGTGCAGCCCGCCGGCATTCACGATTACGGCTCCATCGACGACCACCCGGTGAAAATCATCGTCATGATCCTGGTCGGTTCGAACCAGCACAAGGAGCACATCCGGCTGCTTTCCCAGATCGTGTCCTTTCTCAAGAGCAACGACGTGATCGCCAAACTCACCGCGGCCCGTTCCGCCGAGGACGTCTGCGCCGTGTTTGCGGAGAGCACCAATGGCTGAATTCATTTCCAACATCCTGAAAAACATCCCCCTCCTCCACCTCAACGTCCTGCTGCTCCTGGGGCTCGCGCTCTTCGGAGGGACGATCGGGGGGAGGCTCTTCCAGCGGTTCAAGATCCCGCAGGTGGTGGGGTACATCGTCATCGGCATCGCCATCGGCCAAACCGGCCTCCATCTCATCAGCACGAGCGCCCTCAAGGCCTTCGAACCCTTCAATTCGTTCGCGCTCGGCCTCATCGGCTTCATGATCGGCGGCGAGCTCAAGCTCACCACGTTGAAAAAATACGGGAAACAATTCCTTGCCATTCTCTTCATGGAGGCCCTCACCGCGGCCGTGTTCGTGGGGATCCTGGCCACCGTCGCCGGTTTGTTTCTCTTCCACGACACGGCATTGGCGCTCTCTTTCGGACTGCTCCTGGGATCGATCTCGGCGGCCACCGCCGCGGCCGGCACGACCGACGTGCTTTGGGAATACAAGGCGCGCGGGCCGCTCACGACCACCCTCCTCGGGGTCGTCGCCCTGGACGACATCGTCGCCCTCGTGCTTTTCGCGATCACGGCCAACATCTGCGGCGTGCTCCTGGGCAAGTCGGCGGGCGGCGTGGGCTTCGAGCTGGCCAACCTCGGCTACGAGGTCGGCGTGGCCGTGGTCTTCGGCGGGCTGGCGGGCTTCGGCCTGGCCAAGCTCCTCCAGAAATACCGCGACGAGGACAAGACGCTCACCTTTTCCATCGGGGGCATCCTCTTCGTCCTCGGCGTGTCGGTGGCGCTGGGAGTGGACATGATCCTGGCCTCCATGCTCATCGGCGTGATCATGACGAACGTCGCGCCGCGCCGCAGCAAGGAGGTGTTCTCCATGCTCGAGCGCATCTCGTCCCCCATCTTCGTGCTCTTCTTCGTGCTCGTGGGCGCGAAGCTCGATCTCTCCCAGCTGAGCGTGCCCCTGATCGTCCTGGCGCTCGCCTACCTGGTGGGCCGGACGGGCGGGAAAATCCTCGGCGCGCGGCTGGGGGGCAAGTTGTCGCGGGCGCTCCCCTCCGTGACCAAGTATCTCCCCCTCTGCCTGTTCAGCCAGTCGGGCGTCGCGTTCGGACTTTCGATCATCGCCAGCCAGAAATTCCCGGATACGATCGGGAACGCCATCATCATCATCATCACCGCCACCACCTTCGTGGTGCAGCTGGCGGGCCCCCCGTTCATCAAGCACGCCATCATCAAGGCCAACGAGGCGGGATTGAACGTTTCCGAGGAGGAGCTCCTCAAAACGAGCACCGCGGCGGAGCTCATCGATCCTTCGCTGCCCTCCATCGACGCCAACATGAGCATCAACCGCGTCCTGGGCGTGTTCAGCTCCCATGACGCGTTCTGCTACCCGGTGGTGGACCCGGAGAAAAAACTGGTGGGCGTGGTGACGATCGAGACCCTCAAGGAAACGTTCATGGCCCAGGAGCTCTCCGACCTGCTCCTCGCCCACGACATCATGGAGACGCCGCCCGCGACCTGCGGGCCGAAATCCAGCCTCGCCGAGGCCGAGGAGAAAATGCGGCACTTCCGGGTGGAGTATATCCCGGTGGTGGGCGAAGACGGCGCGGTCAAGGGCATCATCGAGCAGCGGGGCATCGGCAAGGCGATCTCGCGCAAGATGCTCGCGCTCCAGGAAAAGGCGGCGGCGCTGGGGTAGCGGCCCCGCGGAGCCCGCTTCCGAAAAGGACACGGAGGACACCGAGGGAACGGAGATTGATTTCGCCTCCGGCCG
>CAZKOS010000039.1:12754-14694 GCA_964554445.1 uncultured Spirochaetaceae bacterium
CAACGCGGAAAGGAGCGGATATGTTTTTCGGGCATCTCGGAGTGGGGTTCGGGGCCAAGGCCGTCGCGCCCCGCGTCTCGATCGGAGTGCTCTTGGTCGCCGCCACGGCGATCGACGTTCTGGCCGGCCTGTTCATCGCGATCGGCCTGGAGGGCGCGCCCACGGAGAGCGGGGCCGGGCCCTGGTCGCACGGGCTCTTCATGGCCGGGGTCTGGACGCTCGCGGCCTTCGCGCTTCTCTTCGCCGTCACCCGGGACCGGCGATCGGCGCTCGTCGTCGGGCTCCTCGTCGCAAGCCATTGGGTGCTCGATTTCATTTCCCATCCCATGGGCATGGGCACGCCGCTCCCGCCCGATCTCCCGCTCCTGTTCGAAGGCTCCCCGAAAGTGGGACTCGGCCTCTATAACTCGGTCGTCGCCGCCCTCGTCACCGATTTCGGCCTCTTCGCGGCGGGCGTCGCCGTGTACCTCGTCAAAACGCGGCCGCTCGACCGGACGGGCACGATCGCCTTCTGGGTCATGATCGCGGCGATCTTGGCCTCCCCGTTCATCATGCTCCTGGGGCCCGTCGGATCCGTGCTCGCCTGCTTCACCCCCCTGGTGCTGCTCCCGCTGGGTATCTGGGCGGAACGGCACCGGCGGTTGGTCGCGTCCCGGTCTCCCGCGCCCGCCGCGAAGAGCGGCGTTTGAACGCAAAGGGTATCGTACCCGTCTTCCCGACGTGTTGACCTCATCCGCCGATTCGATTAACATGGGACCGGTTTAGCAACCAGCACGAAAGGAGAGAAAGCCGTATGAGAAAAATCCACGTCGTCGTTCTGGTCCTGCTGTTGGCCGTCGCCGCCCAGGGTTTCGCCCTGAAGAGCACTCCCGACTTTGCTTTCGGCATCGAAGGCACCTGCAATACCTTTTCCTCGATCGGAGCGATGCTCACCCTTCACATTCCGGGCATCCCGCTCTTTTTGGGCTTCGGCGCAGACTTCTACAATCCGCTCAGCGGGCAGATCGAGCTGACCGCAACCATTGACTTCTGGCTTCTGCACACGAGCGGAAAGGTCTGCTTTTTCCTGGGCCTCGGGCTCTACGGGGCGATGACCCTGGACGCCCTCTGGTTCGCAGCCGGGCTTCGCCTGCCGCTCGGGCTCCAGATCTGGCCCCTCAACAATGAAAAGCTGGAAATGTTCCTGGAGGTCGCGCCGGCCTGGGTTCCCTTTTACGGCACTCAATGGAATTACGCCGTCTTCCAGGCCCAGATCGCGCTGGGTTTCCGCATCTGGCTCGAGCGCGGCCGGTAGACCGGGGTTCATCGTCTCCGACGATCACCACGACTCCCTCTTCATCCTCTTCCCACGGTTCCCGGCCATGTGTATCTGGCAGGCTGTTGAAAAATCGACTGCGGTTTTTCAACCATCTCTTCTTCCGCCCTCATCTTCATTCGCGCTCTACATGTCTTCATCCCCTCCCGCGCTCGCGACTCATGGACATAAAAAAAGCCCCCGGCCCTTCCGGACCGGGAGCTTTCAGGTCGTTGGAGAAACGGGAATTACTTGAGCGTGCCGATGGTGATGAGCATGAACACCATCGTGAAAATGGCCACCGATTCGATGATGCCCAGGGCGATGATGTAGTTGGCCGCGCCCTTGCCGGTCGCCCCGTGGGCGTCCGCGGCGCCGGCGCCGATCCGTCCCTGGAACATGGCGGACATCCCGATGGCGATGCCGGCCAGCACGCCGACCGCGAGCTTGGCCACCGGATTGGCGACCGTGTCGCGGATGGTGCCCATGAGAATGTACCCGTAGAAGGTCTGGGTGATGGGCGCGCTGATGTAGATGATGAACACGAAGGGGGCGGGCTTGTTCTCCGCGTAACAGCGCTTCCAGGCGCCCACCGCCGATTGTCCCGCGGCGCCCACGCCCAGCGCCGAGCCGATGGCGGCCAGCG
>CAZKOS010000039.1:14794-17860 GCA_964554445.1 uncultured Spirochaetaceae bacterium
CTGGAGAACTCCAGCATGTTGAGCCGCAAGCCGTGCACCAGCACGGACATGAGCGAGAGCACCATGTTGAGGGCGTGGCCGATGAAGAGCACGAGCGCGGAGACGATAACGCCGGCCGCGCCGAGCCCGCCGCCCATGGAGGCCGCCATGCCGTTGAAGGTCCGGGCGATCTCGACGGTGGCCAATCCCACCGCGAACAACCGGACGTAGGAAATGATGTCCGCCAGCGAGCTCACCGCCGACAGGGCGGTCAGGAACAGGTTGGCGAGGCCCTTGCCCACGCCGGCCGCGAAGGCGAGGATCCTCCCGGGCAGGCCCCGTTCCCGGCCGGCACCCGGTTTCTGCTGTTCGAAAAGCACGACCAGCGCGAGCCCCCCGAAGATAAGCCAGATCGCGGCCGGGTGGAACGGCTGGGAGAGCACCAGGTTGAGGACCATCAGGAACATGCCCCACACGATCCCCAGCCGGCCGATCTCCGCGAGGCCCTTGAACGCCTTCCAGAAGCGGATGATGGAGATGAGGTGGGCGAGGGAAAGCTGGACCAGACCGATGATGAAGCAGATGAGCATCATGAGCGGCCGGTTGTCGCTCTTGGAAAAGGTGGCGATCGGGCCGATGACCAGGTCGCGGAAAAACGGCGACGCGGCGATCGACCTGTCCCCGAACCAGTTGCCGGTGACGGCCCCCCAGGCGATGGTGGCGACGCTCGTGATGAGGAGCAGGCCGAAGAGCCGGGGCGGTATCTTTTTGAGCGCGATCCGCCCCACGAGCGTGAAGAGCAGGAAGAGCGCCCCGTACCCGGCGTCGCCGACCAGCATGGCGAAGAAAATGGCGAAAAAGAAGAGGAAGGGGAAGCTCACGTCGTATTCGCGGTAGCCGGGCACCGTGCCCAGGAAATCGAACACCGGCTTGACCACCTTGACCGGCAGGGGCTGGTCGACGAGCACCGGCACGTCCTCGTCGGGACCGGGATCGCTCGTCGCGAGGCCCCAGCCGCGCCGGGAGGCCTCGGCCTGCAGTTTTTTGAGGGCGGTCACGGGGACGTAGCCCCCCAGGTAGAGGACCTCGGGGCCGGAGTCGAACGTGAGGCGGACGCGCTCGAACTCGATCGCCTCCTCGCGCGCGGCCAGGGTGCGCTCCAGCGCCGGGATGAGGGAAAGCCGAGCGTCCAGCTCGGCCTGGAGGCGGCGCTCCTCGGACCGCGCTGTGCGCAGCCGTTCCCCGAGGGCGGCCGTGCTTTCGGCCGGCAGCCGCACCTGCCGGAACTGCGCCTCGGGCCCGCGCTCGAGCGCGACCGTGAGGACGTAGACCAGGCCCTTCGCCCTGGCCACCCGGATGACGTTCAGGCCCTCCGGCAGCTCCTCGACGTCCTTGGGCGAAAGCTCGTACAGGCCGAGGTCGACCCCCCGGGCGCGGAGGGAGCGGATGGTATCGGGATCGAAATACCCCCACGGCGCGAGCCGGTCCAGCTCGTCCGAAAGGTTGCGCGCCTCCTCCCCGACCCGGTCGAGCCGCTCCCGGATTCCGTTGACCTCCCGGGCCCCGGCCAGGGCGTCCGCGGCTGCCTCTCCGCCCGGGCGGTTTTTCTTCGCCTTGCGCGACCGGAGCGTCCGCAGGGCGCGCTCCACCTCGTCCCGCTCCCTGAGGAGCTCGGTGAGCGGCGTCGAATCGCGGCCCGCCGCGTCGACGTGCAGGACGCCCAGGGTTTTGAGCTGCGTGAGGGCCCGCTCCTCCTCGCGGCGCGTGACGAAGAGCACGACCTTCTTCATCGGAACGATCACGGCTGCTCCTCCCCCGCCCCGGCGGCGCGCTCGGTCAGCTTGTTCTTGGTGATCTTGCCCCTCACCACGGCGGCGATCTGCAGATCCCCCAGGTGGATCCGGATGATCCGGATGTTGTTCCGGGCCTCGGGGATCTTCACCTTCTCGAAGAGGTTGATGCGCTGCGACGTGGCGAGGAGCTCGGCGGCCACGATTTCCAGCTGCCGCTCCAGGACGGCGATCTCGGCCCCGATGGCGGCGATCACCTTCAGGAACTCGACCGCCCGGTCGACCCAGAGCGGCGCCAGGAACAGGTCGTAGGTCGCCTCCTCGAAATCCACCCCCTCGAACTGGGGCAGGTCGATGCCGGCGACGTTGATCCGCCCGCCGCGCACCACCCGGATCTTGAGGAGGGGCCGCGGGTCGAATTCGTCCCCGAATACGCCCACCCAGGCGGCAAGCGCCTCTTCCCGCTGCCGGAGAGCCGTCCGCTTTTCCTCGAGGAGCAGCTCCACCCGCCGCCGCTCGGCCTGGAGCTGCTGCTTCTTCAGGATGAGCGTGGGCAGGTAGCGCAGGAAGCGCCGGAGGGAGTCCTTCTGTCTCTTGAGCTCGTTTTTAGAGAGCTTAATCTTCGCCATGATCCACTCTATAAGGCCTTGAAAAACACCACGAAGGGCACGAAGAACACGAAGAGGAGAGAAGAAGAAAAAGAATAAGAATGAGGGAAGTTGTTATAGGAGCTCGAATTTACTGCATTCATTCTTTGCATCTTTCCTTTCTTCTCTGCTCTTCCTTCGTGCTCTTCGTGTCCTTCGTGGTGCCTCTCCAGGCTCCATGACTATTGTTTCCCCGGCCAGAATTTGTTGATGATTTCCGTCCGCAGGCCCGTCTCCTCGGGCGTGAAGCAGGCGGCGAGAATTTCCCAGCCGCGGTCGAGCGCCTGTTCGAGGCCGATGTTCACCGACAGGTCCATGAGGCCGGACTCGAAGCGCTCGCCGTAGGCGAGCAGTTTCTCGTCCCAGTCCGACATGCGGAAGCCCATCGCTTTTTTCTCGAGCGTGTCCTTATACTGGGCGTAGAGCCGGATCATGCCGTCCATGAGGGGCCGGTGGTCCTCGCGGGTGTTCTTATTGACCAGCTGTTTCAAGCGCGACAATGAGCCGAACGGCTCGATGCGGCCGTTCCGGAGGTAGAACTGCCCCTCGGTGATGTAACCGGTGTTGTCCGGCACCGGGTGGGTGACGTCGTCGCCGGGCATGGTGGTCACGGCCAGGACGGTGACCGAGCCGGCCTCCTCGAAGTCGAC
>CAZKOS010000040.1:0-5817 GCA_964554445.1 uncultured Spirochaetaceae bacterium
AAAAAAAGGCCGCCCGGAGGGCGGCCTTGATATCAAGCGACTGAAATCGTCAGGGAGCCAGCGTGAGCTCGCCCGCGTCCAGGGCCACCTGGTAATAGCCGTGCGTATCCCACTTCAGGGCCTTGCCGTTCTGGGTGAGGGTGCCCCCGCTCACGGTGACGCGCAGGTAATGTCCGGGCGGGAAGTGATCGGGCAGTTTCCAGGTCCAGCTGAGCGTCTTGCCGTCGTCCGATTTCTTCAGGTCGGCGGCCATGAACGTCCGCTGCCCCACGTAGTAGGCGCCGACATTGGCCATGGTGTCGACCCAGATGTCTTTGGCGTCCTTGACGTACTGCATGGTTCCGGTGAGGGTCGAGACATCCGTGCCCGCGTACCAGTTGGCGCCGGGGAGAATGGAATGGAAGAGATAGGTTTGCCAGCGGTCGTTCTGGCGGGCATAGTCCGCCGCCTTGTTGAAGGGATCGGCTTTCTGGCCGCCGGTCGCCATCATGGTGGGCATGTCGAAAATGTTGGTGCGGCCGTCGGGCATGATGTTGCCGCCGACCACGCCGCGGTTCAGGAAGAAACGCTCCTTGGCGATCTTCCCCCAGGCGAAGTCGCCGTACGGGGCCGCGAAGGTCCAGACGTGCTTTTCGCCGAAGTGCTGCTGGATGTAGGCGGTGTCCTTGTCGATTTCCTCGAGCGGCGTGGCGAAGACCGGGCCGCTCGCGGCCGGGCTCTTGAGGTCGGCGTAGGGGTGATGATAGGTATGGTTGCCGATCTCATTGCCGTCCTTGACCGCCTGGCTCCAGGCCGCGTCGTAGTTCGGGAACGAGGTGTCCCAACCGGCGCTGGCGTAGAAGGTGAGGTGGAATCCCGCCGCCATCAGATCCTTGTAGTGCTTCCACTGCGAGGGCTGGGAATCGTCGAACGTATAGGTGACGGCCGCCTTGGCGCCCGCCCAATCGAGAACGGTCAGGTTTCCCGCGGCGCCCGACGGCTGGGGAACCTTGCTCGTCGTGAGCACGGGCAGGTAATCCGGGCCGTACATTTTGGCGATCGCGGCGCCGAGACCGGCGTTCTTGATCAGGTTGTCCGCCTTGACGGGTGCCGGGGCGGGAGCCGGTGCCGTGCTGGCCTGCATAACCGGGGCTTGCGTGGCGCAGCCCGCTAACAGAAAAACGGTGAGTACGAGACTGACTGCAATTCTCATGAATGCCTCCTCCTGAAATTGAGCGCGGCACGAAGTGTCGATACCGACGCTGAATGTGTTATTCGGAATCCGACCGAATAAGATTGCCGTCTAAAAATCTTACGGAACGTTCTTACAAATGAAGAATAAAATATCCGGCATTCAAAGTGATGAACCTGTTGCTGCGCAATGTTTACCTTTTTCCACTCAGTCGATAAGGTGACGGAGCGATGACAAACGTCATGAGTTTGTCATCGCCCGCCGAATGAACGCCGCTCCAAAAACACCCGGCGCTCGAAGCGCGCAATGTCGACCCGCGAAAACCGCCGGGAATTGGAAGCGACGCATTGTCGCGCCGTCCGAAAGGGTTTATATTCCATAGCATAACGTACGATGGAATCGTACGTTATCTTTCTGATTGGAATCTAGTAATTCGCCTGAAAAGCGCTTCGTGCTTCCCTTCGTGGTATTCGGCGTTGTCCGTGCGGCCCGGGGAGACACGTCTTGCTCATGGAACGGCCGTCTGTAACGGGCGCCCCCGCTTCAGGGAGCGGGCCATGGCGCGATGAAGCGGCTTTTCGGGAAAATAAAATTGGAGGACCCGTGAATCTTTCGCAGCTCTTCACTCCCGCACTCGTCGCCTGCGCCTCTCCCGGCCCGGCGGGAAACACCGATCCGCCCGCGGGCGGGAAAAGCGCGGGCGACAGGAATCTCTTTCGCGAGATCGGCCGGTCGGACGGCGAGATCGACGACAAGGTGAACAAGGCGGTCCGCGATTTTTTCCACGGCGACGATTCGGTGCGCTGCTATTATCCCGTGGAGCGGGACGAGGCGTACATCTTCGACAGCGGCCATGAAAACGTCTGCTCGGAAGGCATGTCGTACGGGATGATGATCGCGGTGCAGGCGGGCCTGCGCGAGGAATTCGACCGCCTCTGGAATTTCGCCTCACGCCGCATGCGCCGCTCCACCGGCGACTGGGCGGGGTACTTCGCCTGGCAGGTCCACGCCGACGGTTCCATCCTGGACGCGCCGCCGGCGCCGGACGGCGAGGAGTACATGGCCATGGCCCTCTTCTTCGCCTGGCAGCGCTGGGACCGAGGCCGGGCCGGCTCCGCCTACAAGGCCGCGGCCGACGACATCCTCCACCACATGCTCCACCAGGACCGCTACGCCGACCCGGAGCGCGGGGTGACGCCGATGATCGATCCGGCCGCGCACCAGGTGGTTTTCGTCCCCTACGGCACGGCCGCGGCCTTCACCGACCCCTCCTATCACCTGCCCGCCTTCTACGAGCTGTGGGGCCGCTGGGCGGCCGAGGACCGGGACGAGTGGCGCATTGTCGCCGGGGCGAGCCGCCGCCTGCTCGCGTCCGCCGCCCATCCCGAAACCGGACTCTGCCCCGACTACTGCGGCTTCGACGGGGCCCCCTGCGATCCCACGGGCCGCGGCCACGAGAATTTCCGCAATGACGCCTGGCGCGTCGTCCGCAACCTGGCGCTCGACTGCGCGTGGTTCGGCGGAACGGCGGAGGAGCTCGCCGTCATCGAACGCCTGCATGGCTTCTTCGACGGCCAGGGACTCTCGACCTACGGCGACGGCTTCACCCTCGACGGCCGGACCCGGCTCTCCAGCCATCACTCGCCCGGCCTGGTGGCCATGAACGCGACCGGCGCCCTGGTCTCGCGCCACCCGCGCGCCCTCGACTTCGTGCGGGACCTGTGGAGCATCCAGCCGGTCACGGGCCGCTGGCGCTACTACGACGGCTGCCTGTACGTCATGGGGCTCTTGAGCTGCGCGGGACGCTACCCGGCGATCGGGTTCGAGGGGTGAGGCGATGCACGGCGACGAAAAACGGTAAAAATTCGATAAGGAACCCAGGAAACCAGGAAGAAAAAAGCGAAGGGAAAAAACCGTCGACTATTTGAGAATTGAACATATCGGGTATTTCCCCCATTCTTTCCTGCAATTTTTCGACTTCATTCCAACTCTTTTCCAAGCTTCCTCATTTTCCCCTTCTCCTTTCCTGGTTTCCTTATTGACCCTCTTCCTTCTTTTCCTGGTTGCTTTATAGATACTCTATAGCGGAGCTCGTGGTTATTTTATAGGTACTAAAGAGGAGGCCCTCATGACGAGCACATCCGGCACGACGATCCGCGAAAACACGATCGACGATTTGAACGAGGCGGTGCAGCGGGCGCGCGCGGCGCAGCGGTCCTGGCGCCGGACGAGCTTCGGAGCGCGCAAAAAGATCGTGAAGCGCATGAGCGGGATCATTCGGCGCCGGGCCGACGAGATCGCGGCCGCGGTGGCCGGCGCCACGGGCAAGACCCGGATCGACGCGCTCGCCACCGAAGTCCTCCCCGCGGCCATGGCCGCCGCCTGGTACGCCGGGGCGGCGAAAGGCGTGCTCGGGAAACGCCGCCTCCGGGCCGGCAACCTCGTCACGGCCTACAAGCGCTCGTACCTCCTCCGCGAGCCGTGGGGGGTGGTCGGGATCATCAGCCCCTGGAACTATCCCTTCGGCATCCCCTTCCACGAGAGCGTCATGGGATTGATGGCCGGCAACGCCGTCGTCCTCAAGGTGGCGACCCTGGCGCGCGGCGTGGGCGAGCTCATCCGCGAGGTGATCGAGGAGTCGGGAATTCCCGACGGCCTCTTCCGGCTCATCCACCTGCCGGGCAATATCGCCGGACGCGGCTTCGTCGAGGCGGGCGTGAACAAGCTCTTTTTCACCGGCTCCATCCCGGTGGGCAAGGAGCTCATGCGCCTGGCGGCGGACAAGCTCATCCCCGTCTGCCTCGAGCTCGGCGGCAACGACGCCATGGTCGTGCTGTCCGACGCCTCGCTCGACCGCGCGGTCAACGGCGCCCTGTGGGCCGGCCTCTCCAACTGCGGCCAATCCTGCGGCGGAGTGCAGCGCATTTACGTTCACGAGAGCATCGCCCGCGCCTTCTCGGACCTCCTCGCCGGGAGGCTCGCGCTCCTCCGCTACGGCCGGGAGCGGGAATTCGACGTGGAGGTGGGCGCGCTCTCCAATCGCCGGCAGTACGACACGCTCAAGGCCCAGGTGGCCGCGGCCGTGGCCGCGGGCGCCCGCGTCTTCGCGAAGGCCGGGACCGACGACCCGGAACGGCTCCTCCACCCCGCCCTCGTGCTCGACCAGGCGACTCAAGACATGAAGATCGTGCAGGAGGAGGCCTTCGGGCCGATCATGATCGTGGACACGTTCGCGACCGAGGACGAGGCGGTCGCCAAGGCGAATTCCACCGTGTACGGCCTCACCGCCAGCGTCTGGTCCCGGCATCCCGGCCGCGCCAGGCGTCTGGCCGCCCGCCTGGAGGCCGGCGCAATCACGATCAACGACCACCTCATGAGTCACGGCCTGGCCGAGACGCATTGGGGCGGCTACAAGCAGTCCGGCATCGGCCGCTCGCACGGACGGGCCGGTTTCGAGGAGATGACCCAGACCAAGGTGGTGATCGACGACCTCCTCCACCGCCTGCCCCGGGCGTTCTGGTGGTACCCGCACTCGGGGACGACCTACGCCCGCCTCAAGGGCATCCTCGATTTCCTCTACGCGAAAAACCCCGGCCGGAGGCTCGCCGGGTTGGGGAAACTGCTCCGGCTGTTCGCGGGAAGTTTCCGGAAATGGTGATACGTGCGAGGAAGAAAGAATTTCTAAGGAAGCCAGGAAGAAAGGAAATCAAGAACAGAGGAAAATGAGAAAAGAAATTCAGGAAAGAAGAAATAAAAAAAGTGTTTCCGAAATTCTCCCCTCTTTTCCTGGTTTCCTCCACTCCTGGCTTCCTTATAAATTCTTTTCCTCAGAGGTATTTAAATATCTCCGTCAGCGAGGACACGACGCCGAGGGGGACGGCGGGGGAGCGCGAGGGGGGAGCGGATTCGGCGTGGCTGTAGTCGAGGCGGGGCGGGCCGCCCGCGCGCCGGATGAGGATGGGGAAACAACCGGCGGCGCGGGCGCCGGCCACGTCGTCCTCCTCCGAGTCCCCGACGAACACGACCTCGCGCGGGGCGAGCCCCGTCCTGGAGCAGGCCAGCTCGAAGACGCGCGGATCGGGCTTGGCTATTCCGACCTCGCTCGACACGATGACCGCGTCGAAAAAGCGGTCGAGGGCGTACTCCGCCATGAGGCGGTGGACGTGAGGCGGGTGGTCGAAGTTGGAGATGAGCGCCAGTTTTTTTTCTCCCGCGAGCGCCTTGAGGACGGCGTAGGCCTTCTCGTCGAAACGGATGAAGCGCTGCCAGCCGGCGATCGAGTTTTCGGCGATGGGGGTGATCGATTCGTCCGGGACCGTCAGGCCGAGGCGGCGGAAGAAGGCGATGTGCCGCCGCTCGTCGAGGGTGCGCCCGTTCGCGTCACCGTGAGCGAGTGAAAAGGGCTGGGTGAAAAATCCGTCGCACTCGGCCGAGAACTCCTCCTCGGACATCTTCAGACCGAACTCGAGCAGGCTCCCGTACATGAACCTGAGCCATTCGTCCCAGGCGCGGTCCATGTCGCCGTAGACGAACAGCGTGCCGTACAGGTCGAAGAATACGCCCTTTATTTTTCTGGGATCGAAGTCGCGGTCAGCCGAAACCATGTGCCGCGATGGTAGCCCGATACGGATCGTCGCGTCAAGGGC
>CAZKOS010000040.1:5917-11771 GCA_964554445.1 uncultured Spirochaetaceae bacterium
CCCGGTACACCCCGCCCATGGCCGCCGCCGTCGTTTCGATCGAATAGAGCTCGCGCGCCCGCGATCGGCCCCGCTCGCTCAATTCCCGGGCCAGCGGCCGGTCGGAGAGCACCCGGACGAGCGCGTCCGCGAGGGCGCGCCCGGAGCCCGCCGGGTAGAGGAGCCCGCCGCCCGCTGACCGCACCAGTTCGCCGAAGCCGCCGAGGTCGGGCGCCACCACCGGCACGCCCGCGGCCATCGCCTCGAGGAGGAACATGCCGAAGGCCTCGGGCTCGCGGCGGGGCACGCTCAAAACCGACAGGCCGCGCAGGAATTCGAAGCGGCGGCGGCGGTCGTAGGCGCCCTCGAGCGACACGCTCTCCGCGAGCCCGAGCCGCCGGGCCAGCCTCTCCACCCGCCGCACGTAGGGCGCGTCGTCCCCGGTCATGCCGCCGTAGGCGTCAAGGCGCGCGTCCTCGAGTCCGGGGGCGGCCTTGACGAGCGCAAGCGCCTCGACGAGCGAGTCCAGGCCCGAGACGGGCTCCAGGCGCGAAAGAAATCCGATGACGGGACGCCCGCCCGCTGCGGGCCGGGGCGCGTAGCGCGCGGGGTCGACGCCCAGCGGCACGACCGCGATCGACGCCGGCTCGAGACCCAGTTTCGACGCCATCACCGCGCGGTAGTAATCGCTCACCGCGACGAACCGGTCGACGTCGCCGGCCTTCTCCCGGAGGAGCGCCCAGGCGCGCGCCCGGGCCGGGGCGGCCATCGGCTCGATCCAGACGTGCTCGTCCTGGAGGCTGCAGACGATCGGCGCGCCGAGCCTTGACTTCAGCGCCCGGGCCAGGCCGAGCAGCAACGCGTTGGAAAGGTGCACGACGTCGGGCTTCGCCTCGCGTTCGAGCCACGAGCAGAGTTGGTCGAGCTCGGCCGCCTGCCTCCCCTCCTCGCCCTCGAGCATCGAGACGGTCATCTCTTCGAGGCCCGCGGCGCGCATGGAGCCGGCCAGGCCCGCCGCGACCGCGAGGAGGGGCCGGGCATTGAGAAGCCGGTCGAAGGACGCGGGCAGGCCGCGGAGGAAGCGGAACCGCTCGCGCAGGTAGAGGGCGATGGCTCCGTAGAAGAGCGGGGCCCCGGATTTCGGCGCGGAGTCCCCGGCGAACAGGGGAAGGTACATCGGGACCGGAAAGGCCTCGAACCCGGCCCGCGCCAGGCCCGCGGTGAGCCCCGAGTCGCGCAGGCAATTCTCGCAGTAGAAGCTTCCCCCGGATCCCGGGATGACGACGGCGACGCGCATGGTCCGGCTACTCCCCGCGGAAGACGTAGACGTTGCCGTCGAGGGCGGCCGCGGCCAGCCGGCCCGAGGCGAAGGCCGGCGAGCCCGACACGCCGGCGCCGAGATCGTAGGCCGCCAGGAGACGCCCGCTCGCGAGGTCGAGCAGCGCGAGCTCGCCGTCGGACGACGCGGCCAGGACGCGCGTCCCGTCCGTGAGACAGGAGGCCAGGTACTCGGCGCGCCCGCGGAATTTCCAGGCGAGCGCGCCGTTCGCGCGGTCCAGGCAGTAGACGAAGCCGTCCCTGGCCCCGATGACGACGGAGTTTCCGGCGACCGCGGGCGACGCCGCGAACCCCTGCCCCGAGTCCGGCACCTCGAACGACCAGAGTATCCGGCGGGCGGCCGCGTTCACGGCGAGGAAACGGCCGCCGTAATTGCCCACGTACGCGACGCCGTCCGAGAGCGCCGCCGACCCGGCGATGTAGGCGCCCGTGTCGACGAATCCCTTCTCCCGGCCGCCCGCGCCGTCGATGAAATGCAGGCGCGCGTCGCAGCCGCCGATCGCGGCCAGGCCGTCCCCGACCGCCGGCGCGCCGTTCACGTAATTGGCGGTCGGGAATTTCCAGACGATCGCGCCCGTCGCGGCGTCGAGGGCGTAGAGCGAATGGTCCCAGCTCCCGACGAGCACGAGCGCGCGTCCTCCCGCCCGGAGGAAGTTCGCGGAACCCGCGATCTTGCCTTCGGTCTCCGCCTTCCACCTCACTTTTCCCGAACCGGCGTCGAGGGCGTAGACCCAGCCGTCGAGGCCGCCCGCGACGACCAGCGCCTCCCCGGGAACGACGAGCGGCGCCGCCTCGAACCCGTCGGGGTTCCCGTATTCCCAGAGCCCGGCCCGGCTCTCGAGATCGAAGGCGACGATCGACCCGCCGGCCGTGGCGACGTACAGCTTTCCGCCCGCGATGACGGGAGAGGCCGAGATGTCGTCCCCGGCGGAGAGGACGAAGTCGAGGACGAGCCTGTCCGGCAGGGCGTCGCGGGCGCGCCCGGTGAGCCCGGGATCGCCGCGGAAGATCGGCCAGTCGCCCGCGGACGGGCGGGCCGCCCGGCCGGCGGCCCCGTTCTCCTTACGGCAGCCGACCGCCGAAAAAACGAGTAGCCCGCAGACGAACACGGATACACGCAGACGGAGCTTCGTTTCATGGTTTCGGTTGATTCGTCTCATTCCTTTTCCCGGCGGCCGGCTTGATCGCCCCGCTTCCTGAAAAAAACATTCATGACTTCGACGGTAATGTACACCAGGCCGTCCGCGCTTTCAATCGCGTACCGAGCGAGCGTTTCGCGGCGCGTCCCCGAGAGCAACCGGTCGTAGGCGGGGCCCGCCTCGCGCGGGTAGCGAACCGAGCTCGTGAACTCCTTCTCCGCAAAAAAGCCGTGCCGGTTGAACAAGGGCTCGATCTCACGACGGGTGTAGAAGTGAACGTGCCCGTCGGGCGTCAGGGACTGGAACCGGTCGACGAAGCCCTCGTCGTCCCCGGGCAAGGTGACCGGATCGGAGAGCGTGAAGAATCCTCCATCCGCGGTCACCCGCGCGATCTCGGCGGCGGAAGCTTCGGCGTTCGGAAAGTGATGGAAGGCGTAACGGGAGACGCACCCCGCGAACCGCCCGTCCCGGTACGGAAAATCGCCTCCATCATACGCGTCGAACGCGACGTTGGCGATCGACTCCCTCCGGGAGAGCTCGGCGTTCGCGGCGAGCGAGGCACGGGCGATATCCAACCCGCGGACGCTGATGCCGGGGAACCGCCGCGCCAGCGCCAGGGCCACGTATCCGTTTCCCGTACCGATGTCGAGGTACGATTCCCCCGGCTCGATCTCGCAAAGCCCGAGGAGTTTCTCCAATTGTTCGTCGTCCGCGTGCACGCGAGGATATTCGGGCGAATGGAGAATCTCGTCGAACCTTTTTCGGGACGAATCGATGATGTCAGCATCGTTCATCGCCTTTCGGCGTTTCCCGGATTCATCCATTCATCCCCTCTTCTTTCTCCCCTCCGCGGTCATCCGCGTGAGCCGTGGTTTCTCTTTCTTTTCCCACATCCGCGCTTATCCGCGGCCGGTCGATTTCCCGCGCTTCCAGGAAAGCGCGCCGGTGGGACAGGCCCGGACGCATTCGGCGGCGCTCAGGGTGAGCGCTTCCTTGAGCGTGAGACCGAAGGGCGGGGCCACGGTCGTCTCCATTCCGCGGCCCAAAAAGACGAGCCCGACCGGCTCCCCCCGCTCGCGGGTGATGCGCACGCACCGGCCGCACTTGAGGCACTTGCCCGGCTCCAGGACGACGTCCGGGTGCGTCACGTCGAACCTGACGGCGGGCCGCTTTTCCAGCCGCACGTGCCGCTCGACGGGGACGGAGCTCATGACCTCGCGGAAGGCGCACTCCTCCCGCTTGAGACAGGCGCACGAAAAACAGCGGCGCGCCTCCGCCGCCGCCTCGTCGAGGGTGAGCCCGGCGTCGGTCTTCGGGTTGCGCGGCCCGGCCGAGGCCCGCGCCGCGAACGCGGCCAGCTCCTCCGCGGAAAGCCCGCTCACGTGAGAATCGAATCGCTTTCTCCCGGGCGCGGCCGTTCCCGCGGCGAGCGACGCCAGGGCGGCGCGGGCCGCCTCCCGGCCCTCGCGGAAGGAGTGCACCGATTGCGTCGTCTCGCGGACCGCGCTTCCGGCGGCGAACACGCCCGGCCGGGAAGTCGCGAAGGTTTCGCGGTCGACGGCGACGCCCGTCCCGCTCAGCGCCGCGCCGAGGCCCTGCAGGGAGGCGGCCCCGATCGCGCCGCAGGCGACGATGAGCAGGTCGTGGCCGCGCGCGAGCTCCTCCCAGGAGACGTCCCGTCCCGCCTCGGCGTTGAAGACGAGCCCGGCGCCGAGGAGCGCCACCCGCGCGATCTCCGCCTCGAGGACGGCGGGCGGCAGCCTGCCGTCGGTTTCGCAATGCAAGAGCCCGCCGCCGGCGCGGCCGGTCTTCTCGAAGACGGTTACCGCGGCGCCCGCGCGCAGCAGGTGGAAGGCGGCGGACAGGCCGGCCGGACCGGCGCCCACGACGGCGGCCTTCATCCCGGCGGCCGGGGCGCGCGCGGGGAGCCTTCGCGAAGCCGCGTCCCCGACGAACCGCTCGAGCAGGCGGATGGACACCGCGCCGTCCAGGCTCCGCCGGCGGCAGGTCTTTTCGCACGGGGCGGCGCAGAGGCGCCCGGTCAGGGCGGGGAAGGGATTCCGGTCGAGGACGACCTCGGCGGCGGAGGCGAGATCGCCCTCGCGGAGAAAGCCCGCCAGGGCGTCGCCGTCGACCGCCAGGGGACACCCGCGGCGGCAGGGCGCCTCGCAGTCGCCGGTGTGCTCGGCGGCGAGAAGGCTCAAGGCGGCGCTCCGGGCGCGATCGACCTCGGCACCGCCGGTGTGCACCGCCATGCCGTCGCGGACCGCGGTCGCGCAGGCCGGCACGATCCGCCCCGCGGTTTCGTCCCGGACGGCGCAGACGAGGCAGACCGGGTCCGGGTTGCAGCCCGAGCCGGGCGAGCAAAGGGTGGGTATGGAAATGCCGAGCTTACCGGCCGCGTCGAGAACGGTGGCTCCCTCCGCGACCTCGACGGGGCGGCCGTCGATGTTCAACGCAGGCAAATGGATGTCCCTTTCTTCTATCGTTCTTTTTGCGGATGATGCATCGGGAGGTGTGTGAACGCGCGTGCACTCGCGCATCCTGTCGAATGATCCCGGCGGTGAAACGATAACAGCCTGTAAAATAGCCAATGTCGGAAACATTAATCAAGTAATTGTTTTCTGTATCATATTTATTATATATAGAAACTTTTTCGAAGACGGTCATCGTTTTTCCACCGCGCCCGTGGGACACACCTGGCGGCAGGCGTCGCAGCGGGTGCACTTGTCCGGATCGATGACGTGCTTTTCAAAGGGGGTGAAGGCGATCGCCTCGGCCGGACAGGCCTGGGCGCAGCGGGTGCACCCGATGCACGTGTCGTTGATGGAATACGTCACGAGCGCCTTGCACGCGCCGGCCGGGCAGCGCCCGAGAAGGTGCGCCTCGAATTCGGGCCGGAAATACGCGAGGGCGGTGAGCACGGGATTGGGCGCGTTGCGGCCGAGCCCGCAGCGGCTCGCGCTGCGCACGTCGCGGGCGAGGTCTTCGAGCTCACGAAGGTCCTCCACCCTTCCCCGCCCCTCGACGAGCGCGGCGAGAATCTCGAGCAGGCGCGCGGTGCCGACCCGGCAGGGAGCGCAGGCGCCGCAGCTCTCGCGCCGGCTGAAGGCCATGAAGTAGCGCGCGATCTCCACCATGCAGTCGGTCTCGTCGAGGACGACGAGGCCGCCCGAGCCCATCATCGCCCCGTGTTCGCGCAGGGCCTCGTAGTCGACGGGCAGGTCGATGAGCGAGGCGGGGATGAGCCCGCCCGACGGCCCGCCGATCTGCACGGCCTTGAGAGCGCGCCCGTCCTGGATGCCGCCGCCGATGTCGAAGACGATTTCCCGGAGCGTCATGCCGAGCGGCACTTCGATGAGCCCGCCGCGCCGGATCTTGCCGGCCAGGGCGAAGGT
>CAZKOS010000040.1:11871-13852 GCA_964554445.1 uncultured Spirochaetaceae bacterium
GGCCGATGGCCGCGAACGCGCCCGCCCCGCGGCGCACGATCCACGGCACCGCGGCGAAGGTCTCCACGTTGCCGACGAGCGTCGGACGCCCGTCGAGCCCGCTCTCCGCCGGAAAGGGGGGACGCAGGCGGGGCGTGCCGCGCCGTCCTTCAATGGAAGCGAGAAGCGCCGTCTCCTCGCCGCAGACGAACGCCCCGCCGCCCTCGATCACCGAGAGGGACAGGCTCCGTCCCGGACCGAGCGCGTCCCCTCCCAACAAACCCGCCTCCCCGCAGAGCGCGACGGCGCGGCGCAGCCGGTTCAGGGCGAGCGGGTATTCGGTGCGCACGTAGACGAAGGCCTCCGCCGCGCCGACCACGGCGGCGGCGATCGCCACGCCCTCGATCACCCGGAAGGGAAACGACTCGATCACCATGCGGTCCATGAACGCGCCCGGATCGCCCTCGTCGCCATTGCAGACCACGTACGAGGGGAATCGTTTTTGCTCGAACACGGCCCGCCACTTGCGGCCGGTCGGGAACCCCGCCCCGCCCCGGCCGCGCAGGCCGCTCTCCTCGAGGAGCCGGATGACGCTCATCCGGTCTTCGGCCGCGGCGACGCGCGCCAGCGCCTCGAACCCGCCCGCGGCCCGGTAGGCGTCCAGGTCGAGGGGATCGCGCTCCTGCGCCCCCTCGGTCACGATGCGGAGTTGGGCTCCCCAGTACGGGGCGGCCGGCCCGGCGGCGAGATCGAGGAGATACTCGGAGACCGGCCTCTCCTCGTTCATGAGCACCCGCTCGAGGAAGCGGTAGCCTTTTTCCCGCAGGCGGGCCGCCCGCCGGACCGGCCGGAAGTGGCGGGAAACGACGGCCGCCGCCGCGTCGGGAGTGACCCGGCCGTAGCGGAAGATTTCCCCGGAGCCGTTTCGGCCGACGGCCACTTCGACGAGGGGCGCCTCGAAGGAAAGGCCGGAACAGGCCGAGTCGACGAGGACCACGTCCCCGCCGAAGCGCTCAAGCGCCGCCTCGAGCTCGCCGTACACCTTGTCCGCGCCCGCGGCGGCGCAGCTCGAACAGGTGCACAGGCTCACCCGCCCGGCCGGCTTGCCGCTTCGGCGGGGAGGCGCGCCGTCCGCCCGGCGCGCCGCTCGTTTCTCCCTCTGCAGGAAGTCGGCGAGCATGAGGGGAACCGTCCGCGCGGTCAGGTAGCCGTAAGTGACGGTATCGATCTGGACCGCGGGCGCGAGCATGCAGCAGCCGAGGCAGGCGGCCTCTTCCACGGTGAAAAGGCCGTCCGCGTCCGTGTCCGCCGCGCCCGTGATTCCCAGGCGGTCGCGCACGGCATTGTAGACGGCTTCCGCCCCCTTGACGTGGCAGGCCGTGCCCACGCACACCTTGATCCGGTGCTTGCCGGCGGGCGTAAACCTGAACTGGGGGTAGAACGAGGCGACCGAGACGACGTCCGCCGCCGCCATCTTCAGCCGCGCCGCGACGGCCTCCACCGCCTCCCGCGGCAGGCAGCGGTACTCGTCCTGGAGGGCATGCAGCATGCCGACGAGCGAGCGTCTGGATTGGGAGAAGCGGTCGAGAATGTCCGCAAGCTTACGGCGCGTCACGGTACTCTACTCACTCGTTTTGATTTGTCATACCGGGATTTACATAAACCCCGGCATGACAAAGAATTTTAATCGGAAACACCCGACAAAGCGCAGCTTTGCGTGTATAAAGCATAGCGTTTTTAAAGGAAGAAAACAATGATGGGGACGAATCAAGCCGTCCGGGGATTCATCGGGAAAGCACTCTCAGGTTGTTGAAAAAGCTCCATTTTTTCAACAACCCGCTCTTACTCGGCAAGGACCAGATACTCGCTTTCCGACGTGCCCTCCGGAACATCGATCCCGTCGGCGATCATTCCTTCTATGTGAAACTTTATCGCTTCGCAGATATTGCGTTCAACTTCATCTTTCGTGCCGCCCGTGGAAACGCAACCGGGCAGGTCGGGA
>CAZKOS010000040.1:13952-17725 GCA_964554445.1 uncultured Spirochaetaceae bacterium
TTTTCCCGCTGCGGGGGCGGAATATTTGTGGCGCCGGCGAACAGGCTCGACGCCTCCTCCACCTTCCAGATGCCCTTGTCGTTTTTCCGCAGCGTGAACGGGCGCGGCCAGTCGCCGCTCGTGGCGGCGACGAACACCTTGGCGGAACCGTCGGCCTGCGGGCGGACCTCCGTGAACGTGAACGTCACCGGGCCCGCGGGCAGGGCGTAGGCATTGTCGGGAACCGTCCCCTTCACGTAGATCCTTCCCAGGTAGGGGGAGCGGCGGAGCTGCTCCCAGTACCCGTCCCACGTGCTCCGCGGCCGGTACCCCCGGTACACCTTTCCCGGAACGACCTGATGCATGTCCAGGGCGAGAGTGAAGGCCTGCAGCCCGAGCCCGCGGTTTTCGCCGTACATGATCATGGCGGCGAGAAAGACGGCCGCTCCCCCCTCGGGGGTCTTGGCGATGCCGTCCCTGAGCTTCACGAGGTCTTCCATAGTGGCGGGGATTCCCTTGACGGTGACTTCTTTTTTCGCCTGGGCGAAGCCGGGCGCGGCGAGCGCCGCCAGCAGCAGCGCGGTAACGATTATGTTTTTCATACCCCATACTATAATCGAGGCGGTCGGCGAAGTAAAGAACGAAGTGAAACCCTGAGAGTTCCTACGGAGCCGCCCCTTCACGCGGGCGGGACCCGTTGGTGTTCCGGACGCCCCGCGCGTCACGCCACCCGGGCTGCGGAGAGGCCTGATCGGCCGTCTCGCTCGCCGCCGCCTCGTCAATCGCTTCCGCCTCCGGGCGGCCGGGAACGAAGCACCGGCGCTCGATGAACCGCATGGCCGGCTTGCGGAAAACGATCCCCAGGACAAGGATGACCGCCCCGATCCCGAGGAGCAGCCCGGCCGCCGTCCAGTTTCGCTCCAGCATCGCCCTGCCCGCGATCACGCTCACGAGCAGCGCCGGCAGGCGGCCGAGAGAGGACAAGGCGATAAAAGCCGTGAAACGCACCCGCGACAACCCGGCCGCGTAGGCGATGACGTCCTTGGGAATGCCGGGGATGAGGAAAAGGAAAAAGTACGCCGCCACGGCGCGCGGGGAGGAGAGTATCTTCTGCAGCCGCTCGAGACGCGCGAGGGGCACCACCCGCTCCACGAAGCGCTCCCGCAGAAGGCGCGCCAGGAAGAAGTTGGCCGCGGAGCCGAGGGCGATGCCGAGGGTGGAGAGCGCCGTCCCGCCCGCGACGCCGAAAAGCATTCCGCCCGCGACCTGGGGGATCTCGCCGGGAATCACGAAGACGATCACCTGGACGATCTGCACCGCCGTGAAGGCGACCGGCCCCCAGGCGCCGAGCCCGGCGACCCAGGCGGAGAGCTTCTCCGGGTCGGTGGCGAGAGCCCAGATGTCTTTCCAGAAAACGACGCAGACGACGACGCAGGCCGCGAGAAGAATGAAGATGACGAGAGGGCCGGTCAGTGTCCTGAGAGTGATCCGGCGGGACGGGGGATTCATCCGTACACTATAGTTGAAATCGTTCCGTTATGCCACTCCCGCGGTTGACGCGGGCGCGATTTCAATATCCGGTTCTTGCAGGCCGACAAGGATGGAATAACGATATTTTGTATTACCATATGAAGGAGTATGAATAAACAACGTTCGCTGAGCCCCTCGACAAGCTCGGGATAAACTCCGTCGAAGCGAACGAGATGATGACCGTCAATATATTTTGACGGGTTATATCGTCAAGTTCATCTCGACTTCGCTCGATGAACGTCACAGCGTAGCGCAAAAACCGGAATATCCGTCGATTTTGTCGATTATGTTTTGTCAGATTTCAATTCCAACCTGACGGCGTCGGCTCCCCCTCAATTAGTCTCCTCGACGCTGACGGCGTCGATGTGGATGGTGCGGCCGCCGGACGCGCCCACCATGAAGGTGGCGTAGAGCGTGTCGTCCGCCGCGTTTCCGTCGTCGGTGAACTCAAAACTCTGGGGCGAGGTCGTGAGGCTCACGCTCCGGGTAAGAATCCAGCCGTAGGGATCGTGGCTCTGCTGAAGCATGACGTCGATCGACGTGGCCGCGTCAGCGTAAGCCTGAAATCGCACGTGGTAGTGTTTGCCCGCGTTGGTGTGGAACAACTGCCGCAGCTGCGCGTGCCAGGCGGTGCCGGTGCCGGTGGTCACCACGACCGTGGCGGAGTTGACGCCGGAAAGCAGGGACGTGCCGTCGATGGAGAACGTCAACGCGGCGCCGTTCCAGGCGTCGGCCTGCCAGGGCGAGGTGCCGTCGTCGAATTCCCCGTTGACGATCTTTTCCAGGGGATCGGGCACTGAAACGGGCTCGGGATCGGAGAGCGGTCCGGGATTGCCGCCCGCGTCGATCGCCCGCACCGCATAGGAGGGGTTCGTCCCGGCTGAAAGGTCCGAGTCCGTGTACGTCAGTCCGGTCGTGGTCCCGATCTTTACGCCGTCCGCGAACACCTCGTACCTGACGACGCCCACGTCGTCCGTCGCCGCGGTCCAGGAGAGATCGACCTTGTTTACGCTGAACGTTGCCGTGAGTCCCGTGACTTGGCCCGGCGGAGTGGTGTCCGTCACCCCGAGCGCGGCGCGCAGGGCCTGTTCGCCCGTGCCGTGCAGGTAGAGGGGCGATGAGACTTTATGAATGTAGTTGCTCAAGACCTGCGGGTTGGTCTCGATGCGCGCGTCGCCCCAGGTCGACCACTGCGGATAATTCCCCCAGTTCCAGTCGATATAGCCGAAGGCCTTGACGCCCGGATGCGACTGGATGAACGTGAAGAACGGCTCGAACCAGGCGTTCCAATCCGCCTGCCCGTCGGTCACGCCGACGTGGCGGGGCGTGGTTTCGGCGAGCATAACCGGCTTTTTATACGTATCCGCGGCGGTCATGAAGGTGTTCATGTCCGCGGATGTGAAATCGCCCGCATCGAACGGATCGATGCCCCACCAGTCAACGTAAGAGTCGCCGGGATAATAATCCATGTACGTATACGACTCGACATTCAGCGGAAACGCGGCGCACCAGACCGTGGCCGCCTCCAGGTTATAGGTCCGGAGGATGTTCGTGATGCGGATGAAGGCGGCTTTATACGTGGTCGGCTCGTAGCCGTTCCAGGAGAGCCCGTTGAACTCGTAGCCGATGCGGACGAAAGCCGGGTGGCCCAGGGTTTGGAGTCCCCGGCAGAATTCATTTATCTTGTCGTCGTACAGACCCGCGGCCACTTCGCCTTCGTAGTGCGAGGTGGAGTGGCCGTCGGTGGTCATGGAGAGGCCGATTTCTGGAATGAGGTAGTCGCCGCAAGCGGAGGCGTAATAATCGCACTGAGTTTTCAGGTTGTCGAAAAACCCTCCCATTGAATCCTTTAATCCGATGTACGCCTTATATATGACGGGCCGTCTTCCCGTTCCCAGGGCCTGTACATAGTTCAGGAAAGCGTCCGCGCTCTGGCCCGCGCCGTGGATCACGGTGTCGGGCGGTTCGAGGAGGGCGTTGTAATTGTTCCTGGGCTGAAAATCGTTGGGGGAAGTCTGCGGGGGCGGAAGCGCCGTTCCGCCGCCCGGGGTGGCACAGCCGAAGAACAGAAGAACGATCGAACAAAGCGTAAAAAACCCAAATTGTCGCCGGCGCATGAAGACCCCCTGTATTGAAAGCATATCGAAAACTATGACGATTTTCATGTAACGGTCATTTTCCCATTATCATACGGCAGGGAAAGGAAATTATCCGAAAATGAAGGCCGGCGGAAATCGATCTCCCGGAACCGACCCCTGATAATA
>CAZKOS010000041.1:0-17666 GCA_964554445.1 uncultured Spirochaetaceae bacterium
GCACTAAAAGCCAAAACTAATGCATGATGGTCGAAACCGATGAGCAACCTGCACCGGATACAGTGGATAGACGCGGCCCTGCGCGACAACCGGTTTCCGAACTGCACCTCCATCGCCGCGGAGTTCGGGATTTCGCCGCGGCAGGCTTCGCGCGACGTCGAGTACCTGAAATACTCGCTCGGCGCGCCGGTCGAATACTCCTTCGCCCGGCGCGGGTACTACTACTCGGAACGAACCTTCGTTCTCCCGTCGTATTTCATCGGAGAAGGGGAGCGGGAAGCGCTCATTTATTTGGCCGACCGCTACCGGGCCGCGGGCGGGGACGCGACCGCGGGTCTGGCGGCCTTCTTCGACAAACTCAATGCCGGCGGGGCGGCGGCCGATCGCCCGCCGTCGGCCGGCGTCCCGGTCTACCGCCTGAAGGCCGGGCAGGTGAAAATATACGGCCTCATGAAGGAGGCGGCGGCGGCGCGCAGGAAAGTCCGCATCGCCTACCGGGACGGCGGCAACCGAACGAGCGAGCGGGTCATTCGCCCGTATGCCGTCTTCATCAAGGACAAGGCCGATTACGTGCACGCCTTCTGCGAGGCCCGTCGGGCCGAGCGGGACTTCCGGCTCGACCGGATCGGCGGCTCCTCGATCCTCGACGAGCGCTTCGAGGTGCCCGCTTCCTTCGACCCGGGGCCCTATACCGCCGATTTCCGGTTCGCCTTCCGCCTCCCCTACCGGGCGCTCGTCGCCCTCGACTCCCCGCCCCCGCCCGACTGTGCCCTCGGCCTGGTCCCGGCCGGAAACGGGGTCTACGAGGTCGTGTTCTCAAGCTCGCTCGATCTCTTCCGGAAGCTCGTGTCCGTCTCTTCCGGCTTTACAGTCGTGGGTCCGCTCTGGCTGCGGAGAAAGTGCCGGGAGTTTTTCAGCCGGCTCGCCGAGAAAAACGAATAAAATATTTCCCGCCCTGACATCATATGTCGTACCGGCGGTGATAGAATCCATGACGTCGAATCAAAGACGTTACGGAGGGTATCATGCTCAAACAATTGAACGACGTCGCCATGGGAAAGACCCGGCTCTCCTACCTGGCGAGCGCCTACGGGGTTCTCCGCCACGCTGGGCTGTGGAAGGAAAGCCTGGAGGACCTGGCCGGGTTTTCGGGTCTCGCCTTCCACTTCACCGTGCACGAATCGGCTTGCCCGTCTTCCACGTCGGTTTACGATTGGCAGAACGTCCACTTCCAGGTCATGGACCGGATCGGGGTGTATACCGACGGCCTCCTCGCCGTCAACCGGCCCGGCCTCAACACCTCCGCCGCGCTTCAGGCCGACGCCGCGGCGCGAATCAGGGAGTCGATCGACGAAGGTCGCGGCGTGGTCGCCTGGGCGCCGACGCCGGTCCTCGAGTTCGGGATCGTCACCGGGTACGACGACGAGGAGCGGATCTTCTCCGTCGTCGACTGCACGGGCGGCGATCCCGATCCGCTCCTCTACGACAACCTCGGCCGCTCGGAGGTTCCCTTCCTCTACCTCCAGCGCTTTCGCTCCCTCGTCCCGGCCGAACGGGAGAAGATGTACCGCGACGCGCTCGCGAGCGGCGTCGCTCTCTGGCGGAGCGATCCGCCGGACCGGCGCTACGGTAATGGGACGAGGGCGTACGACAATCTCCTGCGCACCTTGAAAGCCGGCGACTACAACCCGTTCGGCCTCGCCTACTGCCTCCGGGTCTACGCCGACGCCAAGCGTCTCCTGGCTATTTTCCTGGGGAAAGCGGCCGCCGAGGAAGCTTTGCCCGGCCTCACGGACGCGGCCGCCCGCTTCCGGCGGATCGCCGCCCTCTGGAGCGAGGCGTCTGACGCCGCCCCCTTCCGCGGCCCGAAAGACACGGCGGTCGACCCGGAGCGCGCGCCGCTCATCGCCGGGAACATGCGGGAGTGTAAAAAACTGGAAAGTGAAAGCATGGCGGGAATCGCGGCCGCGCTGGGGATGGAGGCGGCGGAATGAAGAACGTCAAAGCGAACGCCGAATTGATAAGCGGACCCTTGCCGCTCGACGCCAAAATGACGGCCCCGTGCGGCATTCACTGCGGCCGCTGCATCGCCCACCTGCGAACAAAAAATCCCTGCCCCGGATGCGGTTTCAGGGACGTCGGGAACGATGCGTCGAAAGCTTTCCGCAAATGCGTGATCAGGCGCTGCCGGAAGCGGTCCGGCCCGTACTGCGACTCGTGTCCGGACATGCCCTGCGCCCGCTTGAAGCAACTCGACCGGCGCTACCGGACCAACTATGCCGCCGGCCTCATCGACAACCTTCTCTTCATCAGGGAAAACGGCATCCGGGCGTTTCTTCACCGGGAGCGGGAGGAGGCGACCTGTCCCTCCTGCGGCGCCCTGCTCTCCATTCACCGCCCCGAATGCCTGCGCTGCGGAACGCCCTGGAGGAGCGAGCCGTGAAAAGGAAATGCCCGCTCACGGAACGCTCTTCGGCCTGATCCCCGACCGGCGCGGGAAATGCTTACTTCTTACGCGGGGATTTCGTCCGTAGCCTGATCACGTTCCAGGAATAGGGGGGGAGGAGCGCGCTCAATGTTTCCTTCTCGATTTTCGCGCCGGCGGCTTGGCCCGGCACGACGCGGTCCGGTTTCTCCCGGTCGTTGACGGCGAGCGGGTCCGCGTGGGAGAGGACGAGGTGTTCAATGACGTCGGAATCCGGGACCCCTCCCAGCCGGGCGGCGAGCTCGATCGGCTCCGCGGGATGGCGGTTGACCGCGAAGAGGGCGACCTCACTCTCGTCGGGCCGGGCCACGGCGACGGCGTCGAGCCAATTCACCGGGCCCGCGTCCTGCGTCTCGTACCCCGGAGATTCAATGGCGGTCGCGAGCGCCTCCCCGCGGCCGTACAACGAAGCGTGCAGGAACGGATAAAAGGTCGTCTGCCGCCAGGCCGGCCCGCCGGGGGCGGTCATGATGGGGGCGATGACGTTGACGAGCTGGGCGAGGCAGGCGATCCTGACGCTCGCGGCATGGCGCAAAAGCACGATGAGCATGCTCCCGACCACGAGGGCGTCCTCCAGGGTATACACGTCCTCGAGCAGCGCCGGACCGACCGTCCAGGGCGGATCGCGCTTGTCGGCCGCGTCCGCGTGGTACCAGACGTTCCACTCGTCCAGCGACAGCCCGATCTTGTTCTTCCTTCCCGTCCTGGCGGCTTCGGCGTCGGCCAAACGCTCCACCGTCCGGATGAACCGCTCGAACCTCGCCGGTTCCGCCATGAAGGAGGCCGCGTCGTCCTTCCATTTTCTGGCGTAGTAATGGAGCGAAATGAGATCAATATACCGGCCGCATTCCGCGAGCACGGTCTCGTCCCAACGGGGGAAGGTGGGCAGGCCCGGGTGCGAGCTGCCGCAGACCGCGAGCTCGAGGGAGGAGTCGTAGAGCTTGAGGGCCTTGGCGGTCTCGCGCGCCAGTCGCGCGTATTCTTCCGCCGATTTCTGGCCCACCTGCCAGATCCCGTCCATCTCGTTTCCCAGACACCATACCCTGAACCCGTGCGGCTCGGCCGCGCCGTGCGTCCGCCTCAAGTCGCTCCAGTACGATCCGGCCGGGTGGTTGCAGTATTCCACCAGATCGACCGCTTCCTCCAGGCCGCGCGTCCCCAGGTTGACCGCCATCATGACCGCGGTGCCCGCCTTTCTCGCCCAGCGCGCGAACTCGTTCACCCCGACGGTGTTGGGCTCGAGAGATCCCCAGGCGAGGTCCAGCCGCTTCGGCCTTTGCCCGACCGGGCCGACGCCGTCCTCCCAGCGATAGGAAGAGACGAAGTTCCCGCCCGGGTAGCGGACGATCGAGGGCTTGAGCTCGCGCACCAGGTCAAGGACGTCGCCGCGGAACCCGTCGCCGTCGGCCGTCGGGTGGCCGGGCTCGTGGATGCCCCCGTACACGGCGCGGCCCAGGTGCTCGATGAACCCGCCGAACAGCCGGTCGTCGACGGGCTGCCCGCCGAGGACGGAGTCAATGGTGACACGGGCTTGAATCATGAAGGGGCCTCCTTGTCGGGCGGGAGAAAAAGCGCTCCGGAAAGACCGTGCGCCTTCAAGCTTCATGGAGGTGCGATCCCCGGATGCGCGGGCGGATCGGGAAAACGGCTGTTGAGCGGGAAGAATCAGCCCTTGATGGCGCCGCTCAAGGTGGTCCCTTCCATGATCTGCTTGTGGAGAATGATGTAAATGACGACGCTCGGTATCATGGCGATCACCAGTCCCGCTGAATACTCGGGGAAGTAGTTGGCGCCGAACTGGTTGGTGAGCTGGGCCACGCGCAGCTGCAAAGTATACCACTGCGATTTATTGATCAGAATAAGGGCGAGGATGTAATCGTTCCACGCGCCGAAAAAGGTGAGGAGCAGGGCCAGCACCGTGGCCGGTTTGGCGAGCGGCCAAATGATCTGTATGAAAATCCGCCAGTGTCCCGCGCCGTCGATCCTGGCCGCTTCCATGAGGTCGGACGGCAGGGTCCGGTAGAACGAGCGGTAGATCATCGTCCAGAACGGTATGCCGAAGGCGGCTATCGGGAAGAACACTCCCGGCAGGGAGTTGAGAATGCCGATTATTTTTTCGGTCCGGGCCAGGGGGATGAGCACCATCTGCACGGGGATGAAAAACCCGGCCATGACGACGTAAAACAGAACGTCGATCAACCGGTTGCGGTAGCGTGAAAAGATGAATCCGCCCATGGCGGCCACGGGCACGGTGAAGATGATTGCGCCGATGCACACGATCAATGAGTTGATGAGCGCTTCAAAGAGGTGCAGTTGGTTCCAGGCTTCCTGGAAATTGGTGAAGTCGAGCGATTTGGGCAGGCTCCAGGGATTCAGGTTGAATTCCAGAGGCTGCTTGAAAACGAAAAAAAGCGGCAGCACGAGCGGGAGAATGAAAATAAGGGCGAACAGCGTCAGGAAGAAAAGGATAATGGGCGTCGAAAACTTCACCTTCTGTGAATGAGGATGCAGTACGGGGGGGCGGCCGGTGATCGCTTGTTCGGTTTTCAGGTCAGCCATGATGCACTTCCTTCCTTTCGTGCCTTATTCCGTTTCTCTTCTCTGGGTCGTAAATTGAACGATGGTGACGACCATGCAGAGGAGGAAGAGAACAACCCCCACGGCCGCGCCGACGCCGTACTGGGCGTTGTTCCATCCTTGTTTGTAGAGGTAAATGACCATGGTGGCGGTCGTATTGATCCCATTGACCACCGGGCCGCCTTTCAGCACCAGCCAGGGCAGGTCGAACAGCTTGATGCAGCCGAGCACGGTCAAAAGAATCATGATGCGGATCGCGGGCCACACCTGGGGGATGACGATATGCCGGGCGTACTGCCACCTGTTCGCCCCGTCGATGCGGGCCGCCTCGTAGTGTTCGACGGGAATCTGCTCGATGTTCGCCATGAAGTAGGCGATCTGAAACCCGACGTACGCCCAGGTGGCCAGGGCGAAAAGGCTCCAGAAGGCATTGGTCGGGACGCCGAGAAAATCGACGTTCCCCAGCGCTTGCCAGTGCAGCCCCTTGGCGATCGACGCCATCAATCCGGACCCAGGCATGAAAATAAAGGTCGCCAGGGCGGCGATGATCGTCGCCGGAAGAATGTTGCCGATGTAGTAGACGCTCCGCAGAAGCCTCACGTAGCGGCCCTTGTAGTTGGTGCACACGAAGGCGACGAAAAAAGAAAACGGGATCTGGAGGATGACGCTGAAGATCGCCCACTGGAGGACGTGCCACATCGACGACAGGAAATCCGGATCGGAGAATATCTGCGCGTAATTGGCGAGGCCGACGTATTTCGCCGACCCCAACCCGATGGTGCTGGTCAATGAATACCGGAACGTCTCGATGATGGGAAAAAACATGAAGAGGGCGAGAATGACGAAGGTGGGCAGGAGCATGAGAATCCGGAAAGAGTTTCTCGACCAGTCTGTTTTCCTTCTTCGCGTCGGCCTGACGGCGATAGCGGCGTTACCCATGTCGTACTCCCATCTGCTTCAAATTCAGAAACGTTCTCTGGTGAATGAAAGAGCAGGAGATAAAACCGATGTTCTATCTCCTGCCGTATTGGTTCATATCAGGTTATAAAGCCCATACGAACTACATTTTTAAATGGCCCGTGCATCAAGTTACATCGCGGGGCCGAGGTTCTGTTCGGCCAGCTTCTCGTAGTTCTCGCAGGCGGCTTTGACGTCGGTCTGCGGGGAGAGGAAGCTCTGCACCATGTCGTTCACCGGGCCGGTCATCGTCTGCGGGAGGTTCTGATCCCACCAGAACTGAACGGTCTTGGCCTTCGCCATGATGGCGGAAGCTTCGCCGGTGAGCTTCGTCGGGGCGGGCACGCCCGGGACGGTGGCGACTCTGCCCGTTTCGGCCTTGAGGGCGTCCACGGTCATCGCGTAGTGGAAGAACTTGTTGACGGCGGCCTGCTTGTCCTTGGCCTTCACGGTGGCGATGAAGCCGACGTCGGTCATGCCCATGAGGTCATCGATGGAGCCTTTGCCGCCCTGAAGAATCGGGTACGGATAGGCGTCGATGGTCTGGTTGGTCTGTTTCGGATCGGACCACATGCCGCACATCCAGGTGCCCGTGAGCATCATCGCGGTCTTGCCGGTGGCGACGTTCGTCTGCGCATTGCCGTAGGTTTCGGAAAGCGGCTTGTTGCCGTAATAGCCCTTCTTGGCCCATTCCTGCATCTTCAGGCCGGCCTGGACGAAGGGAGCGTCAGAGAATTTCGCCTTGCGGGCCACGGCTTCGGTGAAAATGTCTCCGCCGTAGCGGTTCACAAGGTACATGTACGTGTGAAGAATGGGCCATTTGTCCTGGGCGCCCGAAGCGAGGGGCTGGATCCCGGCGGCCTTCAGCTTGTCGCAGATGGCCTCGAGCTCGGCGATGGTCTTCGGTGCGGTCAAGCCCATTTTGTCGAACATGCCCTGGTTCACGAACAGGACGGCGATGGCGAAGAAGGGGGCGATCCCGTAGGTCTTGCCCTTCCAGCTCATGGCGTCCTTCGCCGCGGCGCTGCAGTTGATATTGGCCAGATCACTGGTCATGTCGAGCAATTTGCCCTGATCGGCGAACTGCCCCATGAACGTGCCGCCCCAACTCTGCAGGATGTCCGGCTCTTCGTCATTGGCCATGGCAACTTTCACTTTGTCGTTCAACGCGGAACCGGCGGCTCCGAAAGGCACCCAGTCGATCGTGATGTCCGGGTTATCTTTCGTGAAGTTGGCCACTAAAGCCTTCACGTACGCGGATTGCGTGTTCTCGACATCGATCGGGTCGACGGCCCATACGGTGAGCGTGACGGGTCCGGTGCTCGCTGACGATCCGCCGCAGGACATGATCAGCCCCAGCGAAAAGACCATCACGAGGACCCAGATGATGCGTTTCGCACTCAACATAATCTCCTCCTCACTTTGTTTGTGCCACCCTTACGGGTGCAACTTACTGTTCGAAATTGAACAGATGACACAATCAGTATGGTCGAACGGGAAGGTCCGGCCATAAGGGCAACACCCTCGGGCGATTATAGGGCGGAAAATATCAGATGTCAAGTAATCGGCATTTTTTCTCATTCCGTTACTTTTTGACTTTTTTCGTCCTCATTTTTTCGTTTTTTCGGGGTGATTCGGCGTTAGAATCCGATCACTTCCGCTCCCTGCGGGCGTATAATCCGCTGATATCGTAGAGCTCGAAATTCGCGTCCTGAAAATTCGTAAAGACGAGGGAGCGGTCGTCCGAGCTCACGTCCAGTCCGGTGGGTTGGTTTCCGCCGAGGATGCTTCCCACGAGCACCTTTTTTTCGGTATCGAAGACGTTCACCACGCTGTCGCGCGGGCTGCGCAGGGTGTAGTGCTTGGGATTGTTGGGGCCGCGGCAGGAGACGAACAGGAACCTCCCGGCGGAATCGAGTGAGATGGTGTTCGGGAGGAAAAACGTCTTATAGGCGTGAATCAGGGCGAGCGAATCCATGTCGAGCTCGAAGACGAGCGATTTGGCCATGTCGCTCACGAAAAACCTGCGGCGCGGAGGATCGAGGGCCAGGTGCCGCATGGCGGCCCGGGCGCTGGAGAACCGTTTCGATTCCTTCCAGGTCGACGTATCGAATTTGAACACGTTTCCCCCGTCGTAGGAGGTGATATAGAGCCATTGATCGTCGGGAGAAAACGCCACCCCCCGGGGCGTTTTCAAGCCGGGGATTTTCCGGACCGCGCGCGCGGTTTTGTAATCGAACACGACCACGTCATTGGTGAGCCAGTTGGAGACCGCCACCAAATCCAGTGAGGGCGCATAGGCGAGGAATTTGGGAAAGACGCCCTGCGAAGGAAACATCCGCTTGTAGACGACGGAGCCGTCCTCGCCGTAGGTATATTCGAAAATTTTATTCGTGCTCATCTGTGAAATCAGGAACGACTTGTTCTTTTCAATGAAAAGTCCCTCCGGAAAACCCTTGAGTTTCGGTTTCGGTCCGACCGCTACCTTGGACAACATTTCCCTTTTCTCCATGTCGAAGATCTGAAATCCGACGTCGTTCAGGAGGGGGATGTACAAGAAGCGGTTGTCCGGGGAAAAGATGGCCTGCTTGGGCTGTGACCCGCAGGCGTATATTCCGAGCGCCCTGACGGGCAGCTCTTCGGGCTGCAGGCGGAACAGAAACGTCTCCGGCCGGCGGACGAAGACGCAGGCGGACAACGCGGGCGCGCCGGCCGGGGCGAGCACGACGTCGTGCTCCCCGTACTCGAGCTCTCCTTTATAGGGAGCGGGGCCCGCGTCCTCGCCGTCGATACGGCACTCGGCTTTGCCCCGCGCCAGGTTGACGACCACGGGGAACTTCTCCTTCGGCAGGTCGATATCGATCTGCTCCTGACCCAGGATGACGGGCAAAACGAAGGTCTTCCGCACCGCCTCGTACCCCTCCCGCGCCGCGGTCACGGTGACGGAGGAACTCCCGGAGGTATAGCGCTTGCCCGCCTCCACCGGCCGGCCGTCGACCTGGACCTTCGCGTCCGGCGGTTCCACGGTGATGCGGTACGACCGGGAGCAGCCGAGGGACGCGAGCAGCAGCGCGCCGAAGGCGGCGGCCGTGAAGCTTAATTTTCCGGCGGAGAGCCGCATTCTATTCCCCTGAAGCCGGGTCCGTCTGTCTTTCATGGTCACCTCGCCCGTCACTCTAACTCGGGACGCCCTTGCTGCGCAAGCTTTTTCTCGGTGTCTCTTGCCGGCGAGTGCCCCCAAGATTGCGATTGAACGGCGGCTGGAAAACGGTTGGCTTCCTTTGGTTTGGAGGGCTTTGATTATTTCGAGATTTTTTTATAGACTGAATCGGATTTCAGTAAAGCGGCGGTTGAAATCCGGTCATACCCGGCTTTCCCGCGGCGAGGCGGACAGCACATGCAGATCAATACGCACCTGAGAAACACGGCCGTCAAGGCGCTCTGCGAATCCATGGACGTCAAAACCATGGTCCAGCTCCTGCGCGAGATCCTGCCGCGCTACGACCTGCGCCGGCGGCTCGGCGTGCGCGAGAGCGTCGCGGTGCCGACGGCCAATGCCGCCCGCCAGATCGTGGACGACGTGTGCCGCGCCGGCCTCTTCCCGCACTTCGTGCTGACGCTGGTCCGGGCCCAGGGCCGGGGGCGGCTGGGGCGAAAGTACCGCATCGCCCACCTCTCCTCCCTCGTCCACGGCCTGCAATCCCGCGGCTTCCTGTACGACCCGGAAAACGACATGTTCATGGAGGACGGACGCGTGCGCCGGACCCCGAACTGGGGCGTGTTGCGGGAGGGCGGCGAATACCCGTTCACGTTCCTGCGTTTCGACGTTTCCGGGAATTCGACGCTCGTCAGGAACCACTCGGCCGGGGAGGTGGGGAAAGCCTACCGGGAGGTCTTCGGCCTGTTGAGCGCCGCCATCGCCCGGCGCAACGGGCGGCTCTGGAGCTTCCAGGGGGACGGCGGGCTTTCGGCCTTCGCCTTCGCGAACAAGGACAATGCCGCGGCCATGTGCGCCGTCGAGAGCCTCCACGAACTTTTTTTGTTCAATAAATACCGCCTCGCCCTCAAGAGCCCGGTGCGCATGCGCTTCGCCGTGCACGCGGGGAACGCCGGCTACAGCGCGAACGCCGAATCATTGAAGAAAGGCGACACGGTCAAGGAGACGATCGAGATCGAAGCGAGGCACACCGAGCCCGATTCCGTCACGCTGAGCAAAAAGGTGCATTCCTCGCTCGACCGGCGGATCGCCGACCTGTTCGCCCCGCGTAAAAGCGCCTTCCCGCACGCCCTCTATAATTACCGCCTTGGATTGGAGTAAGCCGTGCACGTCTACGTCTGTTCCGACGACCCGCGGGTGAAAAAGATCTTCGCCCGGGCCGCCGCCTCGAAAAAAATATCGCTGGAATTTCTCGCCGCCGCCGCCGCGCCCGCCGCGGCGAAGCGCGCCCGCCCTCCCGCGCTCCTCTACGTCGACTCCGGCTCCCTCGCCAAGAGGCGGCTCGCCTCCGTGAGCGCCGCGCTTCCCGCCGGCCGCGCCGGATTCGGTATCGTGGACCCCGCGGGCGAGGTGGCGGACCCGGCGCAGGCCTTGCGCGAGGGCGCCGCCGACTACCTGGGACCGAAACTCTGCCGGGCGGGCGTGACCGCCGCGCGCCTGGAAGCGGCGCTGGCCGCCCCCGCGTCGGCTTCGCCCGCCGTAAAAGCGGCCGCGAACGGCCGCCGGAAGAAGGAATGCGGCGAACCGTCCCGCGCCAAACCCTCCCGCGACTGGAAGAGCGTGCGGCCGGGCTGCGAGTACCTCTTTCACATGCTCTACGTCGAGCTCGACGGGCTCAAGGACACGGGCCTGCGCTCCGCCGAATCCACGGTGGGGCGGCTCATCGCGTATTTCCAGTCGGCGGTCGAGCGGGCCGTGGCCGCCCAACGCGGCCGGCTCTGGATCTGGACGGACTTCGCCGGAATCGTCCTTTTTCCCTCGGCCGTCCCCGCGGACGCCGCGACCGCCGCCTGCCTGCGCTTCATGCTCTCGCGGCGGATGGTGAGCATGGACCAGAACATCCAGAAGCTTCTCTTCTCCTACCGCCTGGTCCTCATGGACGGAACCACCGTCTACCGCGAGCGGGGCAGGACCGCCACGATCATCTCGGACTCGGTGAACTCGCTCTCGCACATCGGCGCCAAGTACGCCAAGCCGGGGAACTTCTACCTGGCGGAACCCCTCGCTGACCGGATCGCCCCCGGCCTCAGGAAATGCTTCGCGCCGGCCGGCGCCTACGAGGGGACCAAGCTCGTGAAGCTGAAGCTGCCGGCGCGGTACTGATTTTTCAGCTTTCCTCACTAGGAATTTATAAGGAAACCAGGAAGCCAAGAAAAGTGAAAAAAAAGGGAATCAAACATTACTTTTTCTTTTCGCCATCACCGTTTTTTCCTTTTTTCTTCTTCCTGGTTTCCTGGTTTCCTTATAAATTCTTCGGAAGCAGATCCCGCGTAAGTTGAATACGAACCGAAAGATGACATAAAGCAGCGGTTCTGATATAATTTTCATATATGAAAAGAAAAATAACCGTTTTTACCAGCCACGAGGACTTAAACAACCACGATCTCGCGTACTGGAAGTCGTTGACCCCGGAGGAACGGCTCGATCAAGTCGAGTTATTGCGATTGGAAGCGGGTAAATTCCTTTATGAATATCCAGCCAGACTTCGAAGAATTATTACGGTTACTCGAAGAACATAAGGTCGAGTATCTCATCGTGGGCGGATTCGCGGTGGCCTATCACGGCTATCCCCGATTCACGAAAGACATCGATATATTTTTCCGCGGTTCCGGTGAGAATATTCAAAAACTGCGCCGCGCACTGATCGAATTCGGTTTCGCGGATAACGAACTGCCGCAGGATCTGTTTCAAAAAGAAGGGAACATTGTCACGTTCGGAACCGAGCCCGTCCGCGTCGACATGATGAACGGTATCGACGGGATCGATTTTCAAACCGCCTGGATAAACAGGCAACGCGGGAAGTATGGAAAAACCGAAGTCAATTTCATCGGTCGAAACGAATTAATCAAAAATAAAAAATCGACTTCCCGCGCCCAAGACAAAGCCGACGCGGAAAAAATATCCGGACATTCCTGATCTTACGTTCACCCGGAAAAGGAGGAGGCGGAAATCGCCTCCTTCCGTATATTCCCTTTATCCCTTTTCTTTTTCCCGGCTTCCTGTTTCCTGGTTTCCTTATAAATTCTTCGGCGTCTTTTTTCCCGTTTTCTTCCCTCTCCGTGTCCTCCGTGTCTCCGTGGCGCCGTGTTGAAAGCAAGCGGAGTCATCACGACCCGAAGTGTTTTTTCAAAAATTCCAGGTCGATCTCCGGGTACACCGGGAAGCGGTCGAGAAGCTTTTTAACCCGCTCAAGGGCCTCGGCCTTCGCCTGCGGATCGAGCTCGTACTTGGCCTTGCTCAGCTCGCCCGATTTTTTGGCGGCGGCGGGTTTGGCGCCCTTGAGGACGCCGACAATAATCGACGCGATCTCGCCCATCTCGGCCTTCCCCATCCCCAGGGTGGTCACGGCCGGGGTGCCGATGCGCAGGCCGCTCGTGTACCACGGGCCGTTGGGATCGGCGGGGAGCGAGTTTCGGTTCAAGGTCACGCCGCACTCCCGCAGGGCGCTTTCGGCCTGCCGGCCGGTCACCCCGTAGCCGAGCACGTCGACGAGCATGAGGTGGTTGTCCGTGCCGCCGGTGCAGACCGCGGCGCCCTCCCGGATGAGGGCGGCGGCCAGGTCGCGCGCGTTCTCGACGATTTTCTGAGCGTACGTCTTGAACTCCGGCCGGGCGGCCTCGATCAGGGCCACGGCCTTGGCGGCCATGACGTGCGCGAGCGGGCCGCCGATGACGAGCGGGCAGCCCTTCTCCATCGCCGGCTGGAACTCCCTGGTGCAGAGCACGAGGCCGCCGCGCGGGCCGCGCAGGGTCTTGTGGGTGGTCGAGGTGACGACGTGCGCGTGCTTGACCGGGTCGTAGTCGCCCGTAAACACGCCGCCCGCCACCAGGCCCGCGAAGTGGGCCATGTCCACCATGAAAACCGCGCCCACCGCGTCGGCGATGGCGCGCATGCGCTTGAAATCGATGAGCCGGGGATAGGCGGAGTACCCGGCGAGGAGGATGAGCGGCTTTACTTCGCGCGCCTGCTTCTCGATGGCGTCGTAGTCGAGGAGCTTCGTCTCCGGGTCCACCCCGTAGGTGTGGGCGTCGAACATGCGCGCCGAGACGTTGCTCCGGTAGCCGTGGGTGAGGTGTCCGCCGGAATAGTAGTCGAGGCCCATCAGGCGCTGGTTGCCCATGGCCTGCCGCAGCTCCTCCCACTGCTCCCGCGTCAGGTGCGAGGGGTTGGTCTCCCCGAGCTTGGCGAGCGCGGGCATCTCGATGCGCGTCGCGAGGATGGCCCAGTAGGCGATGAGGTTGGCGTCCGCGCCCGAGTGGGGCTGGACGTAGGCGTAGTCGGCGCCGAAGATTTCGCAGGCGGTGCGGGCGGCGGCCTCCTCGACCCGGTCGACGTTCTCGCACCCCGCGTAATTGCGGTGGGCGACGTAGCCCTCGGCGTACTTGTCCGTGAGGAGATTACCCATGGCGGCCTGCACGGCGAGCGAGGAATAGTTCTCGCTGGCGATGAGCTTCAGGCTGGAGCGCTGGGATTGCAATTCGCCGACGATCGCCGCGGCCACCCCGGGCGCTTCGGCTCCCACGGCGGAGAGCCCGGCCAGGTAGGCGAGGAAGCCCGGGTTGCAGGCTTCGGGCGTGGTGTTTTTCAGGTATTCTGCTATGGCATTGGCGGCGGACATGGGGAACTCCTCTCGTTTTCGGGCCGACGCAACACGCATGGCGCGGGCGTCATCCTGCCCAGGCGCGCGACAGGTTTGTCGATGCTCCCCGATGGTACTCCATCTCATGAACGCCGGTCGCTTTTCAGTATGAAGCGACGATATCAAAAAAACGCCGTCAGGACAAGGGGGAGGTGCGCCGATTAGTCTTGTCTTGACTGTCTTATTCGAGAACCGGTAGTATACTCAATATAGAAAAGTCGCAATCAATTGATCCAATTCCTGATAAATAAGTGAATACCTTTTTATTTCAAAACATTTCGAAGCATGCAAAGGGCGGGAGGGAGTGAGTGAGTGATGAATTTCAGCGGGAAGCGGTTTTCAAGCCTCTCCCCCCACGCGTTATGGAGGGCATAGAATGAAGAAGATCACGGTTATTCTGTTTTCGATGGTCGGCTTGCTCCTGAGCTGCAGTCTCGAACCTGGGACCATCGTCTCGAATCAAACCGGCACCGACGGCGGCTATTTTTATTCATTTTGGACCACTGGCGTCGGATCGGTAGTTATGCACCTGGACGGCGGCAGCGGTTACACCCTGACCTGGAGCAATGTCGGGAATTTCGTGGTCGGGAAAGGCCATAACCCCTGCAACAGCGCCGATTTGGTGTGGACCGGCAGCGCTACCGGTGCCGATTATTTCGGCGTGTACGGCTGGCTTTCAAGCCCGCTCGTCGAATACTACATCGGCCGGGGCGGCGGAGCGAGCGCCGGCTCCTACAGCACCAGCAGAGGCGATTATACCTTGCAGTCATATAGCTGCAATGGACCGAATATTACCGGCAATGGCAACTTCGCTCAGTACAACTGCCTTGGACCCGGTTCCAGCCCGATCAATCTGGCCGAGCACTTCACGGGATGGGTTAATGATTGTGGGAAAACGGTCACGACTCAAAATTACTGCATCGTGGCGACCGAGGGCTGGGGGCGGCACAGCGGCAGCTCGAGTGTGACGCTCGAATAGCCGTTCTTTTTTCCTGAAGAGCGCCTCGGCGTCGGAGAACGACGCACCCGTCTCGGGGCGGGCGGTCGCAACGCTTGGTGATGATGTAAGTCTATAGAAAAACATGTATCGCGCGAATACCGCGAATAAAAAAGCAGCACGCGGACGGACCGCCTTCCCGAGGGAGCGGGACCAGGCGCCAGTTCAAAGATATGCCGAAAGACATACTGCGTGAAAATCGATTTTCAGGCATCCTTTATCGAACGAACGGAATGTAAAAAGGAGAAGCCATGAAAAAACCGACGATCGCGTTTTCTTTCAGCCTGGCCCTGGCGGGCCTGATATCCTGCCCCGCTCCCGCCGTCCCGGCGCCCGGCGTTCCCGCGGCGCCCGGCAACCTCGGCGTCAACGGCATGTCGTCGACCTGCGTGGAGCTGCGCTGGGACGACAACTCCGGCAACGAGGAACACTTCATCGTCGAGCGGGCGGACGACGCCGGATTCACGGTCGGCCTGACCGAGACGATCCTCGGCGCCGGCACGGTCCTCTTCCGCGACAACGCGGACGTCTCCCCCGGCCTCACCCGCTTCTACCGCGTTTACGCCTCGAACGGATACGGCCGCTCCACCGCGGCGGCGTTCGTGTCGGCCACGCCTCCCGCGCCGCCCGCCACCCCGTCCGGGTCCCGCATCGCCGATCACACGGTCGTCGACCGGATCCGCCGGGGCACCGTGCCGATCACCGCCATCCAAACCGCGAAGACCTCACTGCACATCGCCTACGGCCACACCTCGCACGGCAGCCAGCTCGCGGACGGCATGGGCGGGCTCGTCGGTTTCGCCGATGGAGGGGCCTGCGACGGCGCATACACGTACTCAGCCGCCAGTAATCTTTTTTCAGTAAACCAAGACGGATCGGGCGGCGCCCTGCACCTCTTCGAGGGGTCGCAAGGCAACAGCGGAGACATGGAGCTCGATTGCGGCTACTACCCGAGCTGGGTGAACGAGACCCATGATTTCCTGGGCGCACCGGACGCGCAGGGCCGCGGCTCGAACCGGCCCGAGTACAACGTCGTCATCTGGTCCTGGTGCGGCCAGGCCTCGGGATACGACGAGCAGACCATGATCGATCACTACCTCGCTCCCATGGACGCCCTGGAGACGGAATACCGGGGCGTCGCCTTCGTGTACATGACCTGCCACCTCAACACGGCCGACGCCTGGACCGAGCAGAATCTCCTGGCGCGCGACGAACAGATCCGGCAGTATTGCCTGGCCAACGGCAAGTGGCTGTTCGATTTCTCCGACATCGAAACGTACGATCCCGACGGCGTCTCCTACGCGGGTCGGCACCCCAACGACGCCTGCAATTACGATTTCAACAACAACGGAATCACGGAACAGGGCGGCGACACGGTCGCGAGCAACGGCGACCGCAACTGGGCGGTTGACTGGCAGAATTCGCATACGGAAGGCGTCGCCTGGTATTCCTGCGGCGCCGCCCACAGCCAGCCGGTGAACGCCAACATGAAAGCCTGCGCCGCCTGGTGGCTCTGGTGCCGGATCGCCGGGTGGGACGGAAACTAGTCCTCAATAAATTCAATGAAGTGGACAGCGCGCGAGCGCACAAAATCGATAAAAAGGCGAACCCGGACGTCGCCTTCTCCACGCATCGTCATTACGATAGGGTCTAGAACGATGCGAGACGAGGTGCGGCGTGAAAAAACCCATGAAAATCTTCATCACCGGCGGGACCGGCAGACAGGGGGGCGCGGTCGCCCGGCGGCTCCTGCAAAAAGACCACCACATCGTCGTCCTGACCAGGTATCCCGACTCGGCCAAGGCCCGGGCGCTTCGGGCGGCCGGGGCCGAAATCCAGCCGGGCGGCTTCACGGATACGGCGCTGATCGAAAAGTGCGCCCGGCGGGCGGACGGATTTTTCCTGATGAGCACGCCGTTCGAGACCGGGGCGGAGGCGGAGACGAGCGGCGGGAAAAGCGTGATCGACGCCGCCGTCAGGGCCGGGGTGGGACACATCGTTTTTTCCTCGGTCGCCTCCGCCGACAGAAAAACGGGCGTCCCGCATTTTGAGAGCAAGTATCTCATCGAGGAATACCTGAAAACAAAACCGATTCCCTGGACCATCGTCGCCCCGGCCTCGTTCTACGAGAACGTGCTCGCCGCCTTCGAGGCGCCGGAGCGGGAAGGCGGCGTCTACGCCTCGGCTCTGCCGCCGGACACGCCCAACCAGATGATCGGGGTCGACACCATCGGCGACTTCGTCGCGCACGTGTTCGAGCGCGCGGACGCCTTTTACCGCCGGCGCATCGACATCGCCGCCGAGGAGCTTACCGGAGCGCGGCTGGCCGCGATTCTCGGGCGCGCGCTGGGGAAAAGCGTCGCGTACCGGGAGCTGCCGGCCGGCGCCGTGCGCGCGCGGAGCCGGGACCTGGCGGTCATGTACGACTGGATGCGGGACCGCGGCTACGACGTGGACATCGCCGACCTGAAATCCCGCTACCCCGAGGTGCACTGGGAAAGTTTCGACGATTGGGCTTCCCGCCAGCGGTGGCCGGAAAGCGCGTGAAGGAACGATGACGGGGATGAACGGAGACGGGGGAGAGGCGGGGAAGGGAAAAATCGATCCTTCTCATCATCCCGCCGGTCCCCGGCCTATTTTCCCAGAAAACGGGCGACGTCTTGCGCCATCCTCTCCGCCAGCGGTTTCGCGTCGAGGGCAACGGGAGTCGTCGTCAGGTCCGCCACGTAGGTACCGATGACGCGGAAGCGCAGGTAGTCCATTTCCCGCCGGAACACCGCCTGCATGAGGTCGG
>CAZKOS010000042.1:0-6835 GCA_964554445.1 uncultured Spirochaetaceae bacterium
GGCCAGCTCGGCCAGGGAATCGAACCCAGCTATTTCCGTGGGGAGAAGGTTGTAAAGGGGGTGGCTGACGCGGGTTTGTTTGCTCATACGTTCTCACCCGCCTCACACCGGTTGAAGAGACGTTCACTTCCTGGTTTTTTTGTCATTGGTTTTCCTCCGACGAATTTGTTTGCCTTCTTTCACTCTCTTAAAGTCGATATAGCCGCGCTCCACATTCACGCTGACCAATTGCACGCGGAGGCGGCGGCCGACGTCCATGCCCTCGAAACCGCTCTCCAGCCGGCCTTCCACCGGCGGCCGCAGCAGACGGACCCAGGTGCCTTTGGCGGACGCGCCGGTAACAATGGCCTCGAAGCTCTCGCCGATCCTCGATTCCAGCAGGATCGCCGCCGCGGACTTTTCGATCCGCCGTTCGACTTTTTTCGCCGCGTCTTCCGCCTCGGTGCAGTGTGCGGCGAGCGTTTCCAGTTCATCGTTTTCGTAGGGCGGCGCGTTGCCCGTCAACGCCGTCTTGAGCAGCCGCTGGGTGATCAGGTCCGGGAAGCGGCGGTTGGGGGCGGTGGAGTGCGTGTAATCCTTGACCGCCAGCCCGAAGTGGCCGGGGGCTTTTTCTCCCGGGAGCTCGACCACGTATTCCCCCGCTCCCAGAAGCTTGATGACGCTCAGTGAAAGGTCGGGAAAACGAAGCGGGTCGGCCTTTTTTTCGGATAATAAAAATTCGTTCAAAGCTTTTGCGTCGGGCTCCTTGGGTAATGACGAACCGCGCTCCGCCGCCAATTCGACGATCCGGTCCCAGCGTTTGGGAACGCGAACGACGCGCCGTAGAGACGGGTATCTTTTGGAGGCGAGATAGACCGCCGTAATACCGTTGGCCGCGATCATAAAGTCTTCAATAATATCCTTGGCCCCGTTTCTCGTTTCGGCCGCCAGATCCTTGAGCTCGTCTCCGTCAAAAACCGGACGGGCTTCGATCGTTTCGAGATCGAGCGCGCCGTGCCTGTGCCGAAGCGCCCTCAGTGACTGGGCCGCTCGATCCTGGAGCCGGAGGTTTTCGGCGAGGCCGTCGACCGCGCCGATCTCCGGCGGCGGCGGCCCGTTCCCTTCCAGCCAGGCGGCCACGCCGTTGTAGGCCAGCTTGACGTGATTACGCACCGTCGCCCGGTAGAGGTCGGAGCTCCGCAGCGACCCGTCCGGGGCGATCGTCATTTCAACGACGACGGCCGGCCGGTCCGTATCCGGGTTGAGGGAGGTGAGGTCCGTGGAGAGTCGCTCGGGCAGCATGGAAAAGATCTCCGCCGCCGTGTAGACCGAGGTGGTGTTTTGCCGCGCGTGATCGTCGATGGCCGACCCCCGCTTGACGACGGCGTCGACGTCGGCGATGGCGACCAGGACCGTGACGGTCCCGTCGGGCGAGGCGACGGCGACGGAAAGCTGGTCCAGGTCGCGCGAATCGTCGTTATCGATCGAGCACCAGGGAAGGTCCCTGAGATCGCGCGCCGTTCCTTGAGTCGGCGCCGCCGGCCCTTTGATCGCCGCCAGCTCGGTGAGCGCTTGGGGCGGGAAATCCGGGTCCAACCCTTTTTCAAGCATCACCCGGTGGGCGATATTTTTCAGGAGAGCGCGGTGCTGTTTGTCCGAATTCACCATCATGTCGCCTTTCGGCCGGAATCCCCGGCCTTCACGGAGCCGCCCCCAAGGCGGCGCCGACAATCGATCGGGCCTCCTCCAGAATGCGGCGCAGGTGGTCCGCGCCCCGGAAGCTTTCCGCGTAAATCTTGTAGATATTTTCGGTCCCCGACGGACGAGCCGCGAACCAGCCGCTTTTGGCGATTACCTTCAACCCGCCGATGGGCGCGCTATTGCCCGGCGCGCGGGTGAGGATGTTTTGGATTTTTTCGCCCGCCAGCTCGGCGCTCTTCACCCGGTCGGGCGAGAGTTTCGCCAATAGTTCTTTTTCCTCCGGGGAAGCCGGCGTTTCCACGCGGTCGGCCACGGGGTCGCCGAACTCGCCCGCGAGCTCGCGGTAGATTTCGCCGGGGTCGCGGCCCAGCCGGGCCGTCATCTCGGCCGCCAGGAGCGCCGGGACGATGCCGTCCTTGTCCGTCGTCCACACGCCGCCGTCCCGGCGCGCGAAAGAGGCGCCCGCGCTCTCTTCCCCGCCGAAGCCGAGCGCGCCGTCGAGCAAACCGCCGACGAACCACTTGAAACCGACCGGCACCTCGTAGAGCGCGCGGCCGAGCTTCGCGGTCACGAGATCGATCATCCGGCTCGTCACGACGGTCTTGCCGACCGCCGCGCCCGCGCGCCACCCGGGCCGGTGTTGGAAGAGGTAGAAGACGGCGACGGCGAGGTAATGGTTGGGCGGAAGCAGTCCGGTGCTCTTGGCGACGATTCCGTGCCGGTCATGGTCCGTGTCGCAGGCAAAGGCGATATCGAAGCGGTCCTTCAAGCCGATCAGCCGTTGCATTGCGAAAGGCGAGGACGGGTCCATGCGTATCCGCCCGTCCCAATCCACCGTCATGAAACGAAAGGTCGGATCGACCGCCTCGTTGACGACCGTCAGGTCCAGCCCGTAGCGCTCGGCGATCGGCCCCCAATAGTGGACGCCGGCGCCGCCGAGCGGATCCACCCCAATCCTGATCCGCGCGCCGCGGATCGCGTCCATATCGATCACGTGGCCGAGATCGCTTACATACGCGTCGCGGTAATCGTGCCGGTGCGTTGAACTCGCGCGCAGGGCCTTTTCGTATGAGACCCTCTTCACTCCCCGGAGATCACTCTCGAGTATTTTATTCGCCGTCGCTTCGATCCAATCGGTGATCTCGGTTTCAGCCGGACCGCCGTGCGGCGGATTGTACTTGAATCCCCCGTCAGGGGGTGGATTGTGCGAAGGGGTGATCACGATGCCGTCGGCCAGGCCCGTCGTGCGCCCGCGGTTGTAGGTGAGGATGGCGTGGGAAATAACCGGCGTCGGGGTGTATTCGTCCTTGCCCGCGATCATCACCTTCACACCATTGGCCGCCAGCACTTCCAGGGCGCCGGCATAAGCCGGCACGGAGAGCGCGTGCGTGTCCATACCGAGAAACAGGGGGCCGTTTATTTTGTATTGACGTCGGTAAAGGCAAATGGCCTGGCTGACGGCGAGAATATGATTTTCGTTGAAGGCCTTGTCGAAGGCCGAACCCCGGTGCCCCGACGTGCCGAAGGCGACCCGTTGCGCCGGGACCCGCGGATCGGGCGTTTCGGCATAATAGGCGGTAATGAGTTGGGGCACGTTCACCAGCAGCGCCGGGGACGCCGGTTTTCCCGCGGCGGGATTTACCGCAGGCGTTTTCTCGATCATCCGCCCGCCGACTTTTTTGTCACGGCCGCCATCAGCTTGTCGAACGGCTCCTCGAATTTCCCGACGCCCTCGTCTTCCAGCCGCGCGGTCACCCGGTCGATGTCGATCCCGAGCTCCGGCAGGCTCGCCATGATCCGGCCGGCTTCTTCGAGGTTACGTTCCAGGCGAATTTCCGGTTTTCCGTGGTCGCGGTACGCGTCGATGGTTTCGGGCGGGACCGTGTTGACGGTGTCCGGACCGATGAGCGAATCTATATATTTGATATCGCTGTAGTCCGGGTTTTTGGTGCTGGTGCTGGCCCAGAGCAGCCGCTGCGGCCGGGCTCCCCGGCCGGCCAGTTTTTGAAACCGGTCGCCGTGAAAAATCTCTTTGTAGATTTGATACGCCGCCTTGGCGCTCGCTAGAGCCACCTGCCCGCGCGCCCGCTTCGCCGTTTCCGCCCGTCCGCCTCCGGCATCGATTACTTTCTCCAGCAGCGGATCCACCAGGGTATCGATGCGGCTTAAAAAAAAGCTGGCCACGGAGGCGATACGGTTGAGCGGCCGGCCGTGGACCGCGCTTTCCTCGAGACCCGCCAGGTAGGCATCCGCGACCTCCCGGTAACGGGGCAGCCCGAAGAGCAAGGTCACGTTGACACTGATGCCTTCGCCGATGAGTCGCCGGATGGCGGGCAGACCTTCGGCCGTCGCCGGGACCTTGATGAAAACGTTGGGCCTGTCAAGCGCGGCCCACAAGCGGCGGGCTTCCGCGATCGTGCCCTCGGTGTCGCGCGCCAGATGCGGGTTGACCTCCAGGCTGACATAGCCGTCCCTGCCGTCGGTCTTGTCATATACCGGTCGGAACTCGTCGGCGGCGTTCCGCACGTCGCGCTGACTGAGCGCTTCATAAATCGCCGCGCCATCGTTATCCTTGCCGGCCAGACTGAGGATATCCCGGTCGTACATATGGCTTTCCGCGATCGCCTTCTCAAAGATGGACGGGTTCGAGGTCATCCCCCGCAGCCCATCCTCCTCGATCAAGCGTCGCAGCTCGCCGCCGGCAATCAGATCGCTCCGGATGTAGTCGAGCCAAAGCGACTGACCGAGCGTCCCCAGTTTTTTCAAAGGATTATTTTCCATTGTTTTCTTTCTTTTATCACCGTGCCGCGACTTTCGTCATACGGCGCCGAAAGAGCTCGTGGCCGTTGTCCGAACGTGATAAAATGTTCTACAACATTCCCGGGCCAAACGCCGTCCGGGTTTTATTCCCTTTATCAATATCGAATTAGCCCGAATATCCACCTCTTTATCCGACAATATAAATAATGCCGGTTGTTATTTATGGGTTGTTTCCGTTTTAAGTTGACTTTTTTCACCTATTAAAAAAAAATACTTGCCGAATCGCCCTAACAGGCTGTTGAAAAACCGAGAGCGGTTTTTCAACAGCTTCCATAGATGTAAACCAGAAAGTGCCGGAACTCTTTTTTTGAGGTTTTTCATGGTTTTTCGGCTGTTTTTTACCCAATTCCTGATATTCAAAATGGACTCCGGCAATTTCATGAGCAGGTTGTCGAAAAAGCTCCACTTTTTCAACAACCTGCTCAACGGGCTTTCTCCGCGGTTTTATAAAGGATGACCGCCCAAAAGCAAGGATACTTATAAAACGGAGGCGTATAATGCGGAGACGATCGGACAATTCGAAATATCTCGGCCAGCGGCCGAATACCGGGACTTCGCCGTTGGTCATTGCGAAGCGTAACCTTGCGCTCTCCATATTGCCACTCCACTCTCCCGCCGGTATACTGTCGGCATCCCTGCATGGAAAGGAATCTCCTATGGCGCAAGCGATCATCCTCGACGGTGAAGCCCTCTCGCAGACGATCTACGAGGACCTCAAACAAAGAGTGGCCGCGATCGTCGAGAAAACGGGCCGCACGCCCGCCCTGGCCACCATCCTGGTGGGCGACAATCCGGCCTCCGTCACCTACGTGAAGATGAAGGGGCGGCGCTGCCGGAACGTCGGCATGAGCTCGCGGAAGATCGAGCTCCCCGGCGGCTCGACCACGGCCGAGGTGATCGCCGCCATCGAGGCGCTCAATCGCGATCCCGACGTCCACGGCATTCTCCTCCAGCACCCGGTCCCGAAGCAGGTCGACGAGCGGGCCTGCTTCAACGCCATCGACCTTCACAAGGACGTGGACGGGGTCACCTACCTGTCCTTCGCCCGCACCGCCATGAACGAAATGCTCCTGGGGAGCGCCACGCCGCTCGGCATCATGAAGCTTCTCGAGCACTACGACATCCCGCTCGAGGGCCGCGAGGCGGTGGTGGTGGGCCGCAGTCCGATCCTGGGCAAGCCGCTGGCCGCCATGCTCCTCAACAAGAACGCCACCGTCACCGTCTGCCACTCCAGGACCCGCGACCTCCCCGCGGTGGTGCGGCGCGCGGACATCGTGGTCGGCGCGGTGGGCAAACCGAAGTTCATCCAGGGGGACTGGATCAAGGAGGGCGCGGTCGTGGTGGACGCCGGCTACAATCCGGGCAACGTCGGGGACATCGACCTGGAGGCGGCGGCGCCCCGCTCGTCCGCCTACACCCCCGTGCCGGGCGGCGTGGGTCCCATGTGCATCGCCTCCCTCATCAGCCAGGCCGTCCAGGCCGCCGAGACGGCGCTCAGAGTTTAGGAATACAGCGGACACGGAGAACGCGGAGAAGACGGAGAAGAAAAAAAGAGAATACGGGAAAATAGTATCAACCGATCCCCCTTTCCTCTCCGTGCCCTCCTCCCCCCTCCGTGTTCTCCGTGTCCTTTCAATTAATGTGAGGTGCGCCTTGCGCGAAAAGCTTCATCTTCGGTAGGTGAACGGCACCCCGTTCTCGAGGTAGATCGGGCGGGGACCGCGGAAGCCGATCGCGGCGAGCCGCCGGATCATGACCTTGAGCACCCAGCCGTGGCTGACGACCACGCAGTCCTTCCCGGCGGCGAGGAGCCCTTCCAGAAACTTATCCACCCGGCGGACGGTGTCAGCGTACGACTCGGGCTGCGTTTTCGCGCCGAGAAGCCACTGCAGGCGCCCGCAGGCGTCCCAGACGACGCGCGGCAGACGCAGCGGGACGGCGAGGAACGGATTTTCCGGGACCTCGGCGATGAGGTCGGTGACGCGGTCCGGCTCTCGTTTGAAGAGCAGGCGCGCGGTGTCGACCGCGCGGCGCATCGAGCTCGCCCAGAGCGGGCGATCGGTGGAAAAAGCGCCCGGCGGAGGGACGACGGGCGCGTCGTTGTAGCCCGCGCAGGCCTCCGCGAATTCGCGCGCGTTATAACGGGCTTTCCAATGGAAATCCACCTTCAGGTGCCGAATCAATGTGATGGTCATAGCTTTGAATATTCTCCCCGGAAAAACAGCGGGCGAGACGCGCCCGCTTCGACTGATCGTGGTGAAATTGAAACTCGAAGTTTCTTATTATTTTCTCAATGCTTATAATTTTCTGTTTTCAATACCTCTTGCGCTTTTTT
>CAZKOS010000042.1:6935-17547 GCA_964554445.1 uncultured Spirochaetaceae bacterium
TTCGCTCAGCGAACGTATGTTCTCCACTCTTGTTTTTCTTCATCCGTCTTTATCCGCGTCCCATCCGTTTCCTTCTTCTTTCCTCATCCGTGTCATCTGTTCTTATCAGTGTCATCAGTGGTTCCCTTTCCCCCTCGACCGGTGAGTCAAGAAGGCCGGATCACTTCATCACCACCACCGTCTTCCCCGCCCCGCCCTGCTCCGGGCGCGCGAAGCGGTAACTCTCCACGTACGGGCTCGCGGCCAGGTACTCGTGGATGCCGGTGCGCAGCGCGCCGGTGCCCTTGCCGTGGAGGATGGTGAACTCCTTGACGCCGGCCACGAGCACGGCGTCCATCTGCTTCTCCAGGGCGCGCATGGCGTCGGCGTAGCGGAACCCGCGCACGTTGAGCTCGTAGGCCGGCGGCGGGGCGTCGTGGACGGGCCGGAACTCGACGGTCACCTTGGGCTCCACGTCCGGCACGGCCTCGAGCTCGTCGGCGGAAAGCGTGAGCCGGACGGCGCCCACGCTCACGACGAACTTCCCGTCCTTCGCCTCGCGCACGATCGTCCCCTCGCTCCCGCTCGAGCGCACGCGCACCCGGCTCCCCTCGCCCAGCGGTCCGATCTCCTCCGGAGCGGGCGGAACCGCGAGCTTCTCCACCGTCTTCCGTTCCTCGCCGATCCGCTCCTCGAGGCGCTCCACCAGGGTCCGGCCCCGGCTCACCGCCTCCTCCTGCGACGCCGCTTCGGGCGAGCCCTCGCGGAGCTCCTTGATGATGCGCTCGAGGTCGCGGCGGCTCTCGGAGAGAAACCGCTCGAGCTCGCCGAGGCCGCGCTCGCGAAGCTCCCGCTCCCGCTGGCGCAGGGTGAGCTCCTTGAGCTCGGCGCGGCGCAGGCTGTCGCGGGCCGCCTCCTCCTTCGCCTGCTGCTCGATTCCCCGCTCGCGGAGCTGCTTTTTCTCGCGCACCAGCTCCTCCACGAGCTTGGCGATGTCGGTCCGCTCCTCGTCGAGGTACTTCGTCGCCCGGCGCGTGAGCGCCTCGGGCAGCCCCGCCCGCCCGGCGATGGCGAGGGCGTGGCTCTCTCCCGGAATGCCCATGACGATCTTGTAGGTGGGCTTGAGCCGCTCCGCGTCGAATTCGACCGAGGCGTTCACCACGCCCTTCTTCAAGAAACCGTAATTCTTGAGCACGCCGTGGTGGGTGGTGGCGAAGGTCATCGTCTTCTTTTCCACGAAATGGTCGAGGAGCGCCATGGCGATGGCCGTGCCCTCCTGGGGGTCGGTGCCCGCGCCGAGCTCGTCCAGGAGCACGAGCGAGCGGGCGGTCGCGCGGCGGACGATGAGAGAGACGTTGTTCATGTGCGCCTGGAAGGTGGAGAGCGACTGCTCGAGCGACTGCTCGTCGCCGATGTCGGCGAACACGCAGTCGAACACGGGCAGGGCCGTGCCCTCCGCCGCCGGGATCTCCATCCCGAACTGATTGAGGCAGGCGAGGAGCCCGACGGTCTTCAGGGTGACGGTCTTGCCCCCGGTGTTCGGCCCGGTGATGAGAAGCACGCGCTCGTCCGGCTCCAGGGCCAGGTCGATGGGCACCGCCTCTTTCCCCAGGAGCGGGTGGCGCGCCCCGCGCAGGACGATCCGGCCCTCCGCGGGCAGGGCGGCGGCGGCGCGGGCGCCGTGCGCCCAGCGCGCCTTGGCGAGGAGCGTGTCGAAGTAGGCGGCGGCGGCGGCCATGCGGGCCAGGTCCTCCCGGTGGCCGCGCGCCCGGTCCGTGAGCTCGCGCCGGATCTTTAAAAGCTCGGCCAGGAACTCATTCTCCCGCACGACCAGCTCGTTGTTCTGCTCCACCATCTCCTCGGGCTCGAGAAAAAGCGTGGCGCCGCGACCCGAGACCTCGTGCACGATGCCCTTGAGCCGTCCCTTGAACTTGGTCTTGAGCGGCAGGACGGTGCGGCCGTCCTTGACCGTGGCGGTGTCCGTCTGAAAGAGCCCGGCGGTATCGGGGCCATTGAGGAGGGCGGCGGCGGTCCGCTCGATCTTGGCGCGCAGGCGCCGGATGTTCTCCCGGATCGAGCGCAGGGCGGGCACGTTTTTGTACTGCACGTTGCCCTCGCGGTCGAAGACCCGGTCGATCTCGGCGGCCAGGCCCGCAGGCACGGACGTCGACTCCGCCATCCCGCGCAGGCCGGGCTCGACGTCTTTGGCCGAAAGAAAGCGCTTGAGCGCGCCCGCCGAACGGATGAAGCGTGAGAGCGCGACGAGCGCCTCGCCCTCGAGGACGGTTCCCTCTTTTTTCAGGACATTGAGCGCTCCCTCGAGGTCGGGCAGGTCGATGTCCGGAAAGTGCCGGCCGTCCGCGAGGAGCTTGCGGAGCGAGACCGCGCGGCCCAGCTCGCGCGCCACGTCGGCGGGATCGGTCATGATCGGGCTTTGTTCGAGGAGGCGGCGGGACTGGTCGCCCGCGCAGTTCTCGCCGACCGAGGCGCGCACCCGCTCGAACTCGAGGAGCGCCAGGGCGTGCTCAATCATAGGCCGCCTCCCGCCGCGCCTCAAGGTCGGCCAGCAGGCGGAGGTAACTGTCGTAGCGGTCGTAGATGATCCCGCCCTCCTCCACCGCCGCCTTGACCGCGCAGGCCGGTTCGTCACGATGCAGGCAGGAGGGAAACTGGCAGTCCGGCAGGTACTTCGTGAATTCGGGGAAGAAAAAACGGAGCTCTTCGACCGGCACGTCCGCCACGTCGAGCTCGCGGATGCCGGGGGTGTCCACGACGGTGAACCCGGCGGGCCCGCTGAGCATGGCGGCGAAGCTGGTGGTGTGGGCGCCGCGGCCGTACTTGGCGGAGATCTCCCCCACCTTCAATGAAAACGCCGGCTCCAGCGCGTTGAGGAGCGACGACTTGCCCGTGCCCGACTGGCCGGCGAAGACGGCGACCTTGTCCCGGATCGCCGCTTTCAACTCCGTCAGGCCCTCGCCCGTGCGCGCGGACACGACCGCCGCCGGGTAACCGCACGCCCGGAAGCCCTCGATCCGCGCGAGGGTTTCCGGATCGCGGCCCAGGTCGCACTTGTTGACCGCCACCAGCGGCGGCACGCCGCCCGAGAGCGCGGCGACGAGCATGCGGTCGATGAAGCGCGGCCGGAACGGGGGGTCCGCGAAGGAGGAGACGACGACGAGCAGGTCGACGTTGGCCGCCAGGGTCTGCAGGGACTTGGTATTCCTGTTCCAGCGGGCGAGTGAGTTCCGCCGCTTTTCCCGCGACAGGATGACGCCGCGCCCGGCCGTGTGCGCGTCGGGCTCCACGGCGACGATGTCCCCCACGGCGATGGGATTGTGGGCGCGTTCCTCGTCCTTCAGGACCTTTCCCTTGATCCGGCACTCGTAGGTCAGGCCGTCCGCCTCCACCGCGTAGATGTTGTTGATGCCGCTCCGCACGACGCCGGTCATGGCAGGATCTCCGCCCCCGCGAACCCAAAGCGGCCGGCGAAGCGGGCGTAGCGCTCCTCGACCGGGGCGCCGCCCGTCAGGTAGAAGCCGTCCTCCCCGTCCCGCTTCGCCGCGCGAAGCCGCGAGCCGTCGAGCACGCGGACGAGCTGGTTCACCACGCCCTCCCGCGAATCGATGATGCGCACCGACGGGCCGAGGGCCGCCTCCAGCTCCGCGGCCACGTGCAGGTAGTGGGTGCAGCCGAGCACCACCACGTCCGCGCCCGAGCCGCGCACCGCTTCGGCGGCTTCGCCGATCACCTCGTCCTTCTCCGCGGCGGGCGCGTCGAAAAGCCGCGTTTCCACGAAGTCGCGCAGCCGGGGAGCGGGGATGCGGACCACCGCGCAGCCGTCGGCGAAGTCGCGGACGAGGGCGTCGAGGTAATCGTTCTTCACCGTCTGCGGGGTGGCGAGCACGCCGATGCGCTTGTTTTTGGAAAAGGCGGCGGCCGGCTTGACCGCCGGGACCACGCCCACGAACGGCATCGGGAACGCGGCGCGGAGCGCGTCGAGCGCCACCACGGAGGCCGTGTTGCAGGCCACCAGCCCAAGCTTGGGAGAAAAGCGCGCCGCCGCGCGGCCGAAGACCTCGAGCACGATCGAGCGCAGCTCGGCCGCCGTCTTCTCGCCGTAGGGGTAATGGCCGCGGTCGGCCAGGTACACGAAGCGCTCCGCGGGCAGCCGCTCCCGCGCCAGGGCCAGGTAGGGCAGCCCGCCCACGCCCGAGTCGAAAAATATAATCGGTTGAGGGTCCATCTGATTAATCGCCGAACAGTTTGTTGAAATCGCTCTTCGCCTTCGTCGAGCTCCGGTTCGGGCCGCCGGATTTCCTGCCCCGGCCCGTTTCCTTGAACCGGAAGAATTCGCAGAAATTGCCCCGCTCCTTGTCCGTGACCTCCTCGGAGATCGTCTCCCGGCAGTCCCAGTGCGCCCCAGGCTGGTAGAAGGTGCAATTGACGCAGGTGTGGAGGTCGGCCCGGCACCCGGGGCAATACGTGGTCCTGAAAATCTCCAGGTCGCGATCGAGCTCGTGTCCGCAGCGCGCGCAGGCTTTCATGGGGATTATTTTATACCGAGAGCGGGGCTTGGGCAAGGTCTCGCCCTCCCTGGGCTGGGAGGAGAGGGAACCACCGATGACGCTGATGAAGACCGATGAACACCGATAAGCAGGAAGAGGAGAGGATTTCTCAGGAAGTCGGGAAGAGCGGGAAACCAGGAAAAGAGCATGGAGAGCATAGGGAAGAGGCAAAAAGTGCATTGGTCAGCACTCAATTGTACCCCAAAAAGAGGACACGTATCTCGCTGCGCAGCTTCCAGCGAGAACACGAAGGAAAAAATAATACATCGTTCCGATTTTTTAGTCTTTTTCTTCCTTCGTATTCTTCTTCCTCTTCGTGAGCTTCGTGAGCTTCGTGTCCTCCGCTCTAGCGAAGACACAGCGCCCTTGATGCGGAGAAAAACTTCCGCTACACTTGTTCCATGACCGTTCACACGTCCTGCGCCGCCGGGGGTTGCGGGCGCATCGCAGTCTGGAACAGCACCTACTGCGCCGCGCACATTCCCGACATGGCCTCCTACCTTGCCGATCTGAAGACCCGCCTCGCCGGGGGGACTTCCTTCGAGGCCGTGCACCTGGCCGGGATCGCGCTCGACGGCCTCGACCTGTCCGGGAAGGAATTCCTCTGCAGCGACTGGAACGGCGCCTCGTTCACCGGGTGCGTGTTTACGGCCACGAAATTCAACCTGGTATTCTTCGACCGCGGCCGGCTCACGCGCTGCCAGTTCGACGGCGCCAAGGTCAAGTGGTCGGTCCTCGCGGAAACGGAGATCACCGACTGCGGGTTCACCAACACCGACGTCTTCCGCTGCAACCTGAACGCCGCGCGCCTGGTCAACACCCCGTTCCGCAACGCCACCCTCTACTCGACCCGCTTCATCGGCGCCCGCATGAAGGACGTCGAATTCGTCAACTGCAACCTGCTCCGCTCGCATTTCGAAATGGCGGACTTGAGCGGCGCCCGCTTCAGCAACTCGAACACCGAGGAGGCGTTTTTCGACCGGGAGAGGATCGAGGAATGAAGTTTTTCCCCCACTACGTCATTTCCGGCTTTTCCAACATGTACCTCCTGGCCGGCGACGATTCGCACGAGGCCGCCCTCGTCGACCCGGGCTACTTCGACGGCGAGCTCCTCAAGCTCGTCGAGTCGCACGGCCTCACCGTGTCCGCCGTGCTCATCACCCACGCGCACGATTCGCATACCGCCGGGATCAAGACGCTCCTGCGCATTTACGAGGCGAAGATTTACGCCTTCCGGGACAAGGTCCTCGATTTCCCGACGAACCCGGTCCGCGACGGCGACGTCGTCCGCGTCGGGAACCTGCGGTTCGACGTGCTCGAGACGCCCGGCCACTCGCGCGATTCGCTCTCCTTCCACGTCGGCAACCTCCTCTTCACGGGCGACACGCTCACCGCCGGGCTGACCGGCACCGCGGCCCACGACCAGGCCCACCATCTCATCCTCTCCTCGATCCGGAAGAGCATCCTCACCCTGCCCGACGACACCGTCATCTTCCCCGGGCACGGGCCGCCCACCCGGGTCTGCCTCGAGCGCGCGGACAATATCATGCTCAACGAGCTCTGTCCCCGCGCCCATTCCTCCTCAGCCTTTCTCTGAAATCCTGCGGCACCGGCGCGACGAAGACCCGCGCCCGCTCCTCGCCCGGAAGCGTGATCTTGAGCTTCCAGGCGTGAAGCATGAGCCGCCCGCCGTCCGCCCGGCCCCCCCGCCCGTACAGCGCGTCGCCCGCGATCGGGCAGCCCAGGTATTTCAGGTGCACCCGGAGCTGGTGCGTCCGCCCGGTGGCGGGCGTGAGCGCGACGAGGCTCTCCCCTTGCCATTCCTTCAGCACGCGCCAGGTCGTGACCGCCAGTTTACCGCGGGCGGGGACCTCCCCTCCCGCCGACAGGACGGTGAACCGTTGGCGGTGCGTCCGGTCCCGGGCGATGTAGGTCTCCACCCTCCCCGACCGCTCCTTGAGCCGCCCCGACACGAAGGCGAGGTAGAGCTTCTTCGTCCGCCGCCTGCGGAACTGGGCGGCGAGCCGCTCCAGGACGTCCGGGCGCTTGGCGGCGATGATGACGCCCGAGGTGTCCTTGTCGAGGCGGTGGACGATCCCTGGGCGGAGGGGCGTGCCGGGGAAGGCGCCCTTGAGCGAGGCGCAATGGGCGAGGAGACCGTTGACGAGGGTGTGGGAACGGTGGCCGGCTCCCGGGTGCACCACCAGGCCGGCCGGCTTGTCGATCACGACGACGTCGTCGTTCTCAAAGAGAACGGCCAGGTCCATGGCCTCCGGCTCGAGCGAGAGCGGCGGAGGATCCGTATAGACGACTTCGACGACGTCGCCCGCCTTCAAGCGTTTGGACGGTTTGGCTTCCTTGTCGTTCACCCGGAGGCGGACCAGGCGCCGCCTGAGCTGGCTGCGCGGGAAGAGCCCGAGTTCCTCGGTGACGAAGGCGTCGATCCGGCGGCCTTCCCCCTCTTCCCCGACGATGTGCGCGATCCTGTGCTCTTCCATACCGTGGTCTCCATCGTCCGCCGGGGGCCGCGCTCAGGGCAAGGTGGGAGGCGGCTTGCGGGTCGCTTCGGAAATGATGAAATCGATGATGGCCACCACCAGCGAGATGGCGCAGGTGCTCCCGAGGATGAGCAACTGCTCCTCCGTGGTGTACGGCACGCCGCTCCCGGTGCGGAACGGGAAGGGACTGTAGTTCGGGTCCCGGCCGTGGGCGAAATAGCGGCCGATCTCGACGCTCTCCGTGCCGAGGAGAAACGATAAGGGAAGCGAACCGAAGAAAATAATCTCGGCGTGCCGGAGGGAGAGGACCCAGCCGGGAAACTCGTCGGGCGTATAGGGCTCGGGCGTGGGGACGGGGGTTGGCGGGGGCGTCGCGGGAGGCGGAGTCTGCCCGGGAACCGGGGATGGTGAAGGCGAGGGCGTAGGTGAAGGCGTAGGTGAGGGAGTCTGGGCGAAGAGCGCCCCGCCGGTCGCGAACACGAGAACCAGGAGCACTACGGCGGTTTTCAACGTCATCATGGATAGCTCCTTTCGCCGAACAGGGCCGTTCCGATCCGCACCAGGGTGGATCCCTCCTCGACCGCCGCGGAGTAATCCTGCGACATGCCCATGGAAAGCACCGTGAAATCCGGCGGCCCGGGACGGGACCGGATTTCCTCGAACAGGGCCTTGAGCCGGGCGAACGCCCCGCGCGCCGCGCGCTCCCCGCCGCCGAGCGGTCCCACGGTCATCAGGCCCGCGACCGCGAGGGCGGGCAGCGCGCGGACGCGCTCCAGGTCCGCGAGCAGGGCGGCCGGCTCCCGGTAGCCGGACTTGCTCTCCTCGCCCGAGGTGTTGAGCTCGAGCAGGACCCGGATTTTTTTCCCGAGCGCGGCCGCGTGCCGGTCGAGCGCCGCCGCCGTCTCGTACTTGTCGATCGACTGCACGCAGGCGAACAGGGCGGCCGCCTTCTTCGCCTTGTTGGTCTGCAGGTGGCCGATGAGGTGAAGTTCCGCCCGGGGCGGGACGGTTCCGAATTTCTCCTCCGCTTCCTGCACCCGGTTTTCGCCCAACAGGGCGATTCCTTCCGCCGCCGCCATATCGGCGGCCGCGCGGGGAAAGCCCTTGGTCACGGCCATGATCGCGGCCTCGTCCGGGCCCCGGCCCGCGCGCGCCAGGCTCTCGCCGACCGTCCCCTTTATCCTGCGCAGGTTTTCGCGGAACTCCTCCGCTCCGACTAATGCCATCGGCGCTATTATACGCCGCCGGCTTCTCTGGTCAAGGGCTCTTCTCGCAAGGAATTTATAAGGAACCCAGGAAACCAGGAAGGGAGAAAAGAAAAAACGCAATGAGAAAAATATATAAATAATGCAATATATTGCATCAAATAATCCACTTCATGCATATTTCTTTCTCTATTTTTCTTTCCTGGTTTCCTGGTTTCCTTATCGCACTTTCCTCGCCCGGTCTCTTGCCGCGGGCGGTGGCGGGCGGTATGATAACGAACCATGGATCAATCCGCAGTCGCGCTCGAGCACGTGCGCAAAACGTACGGACGGGGTTCGCAGCGTTTTACGGCCGTCGACGACGTCGGCTTCAGCGTGCCGCCGGCCGGCGCCTTCGGGCTGCTCGGCCCCAATGGGGCGGGCAAGACCACGCTCATGAAAATGCTTTACGGGAAGGCCCTCCGCGATCCGGCGCCGCCCTCGGTCATCAACGTGTTCGGGCACGACCCGGGACGCCGCCCCCTCGCCATCAAACGGCTCACCGGCGTGGTGCCGCAGGAGGACAACCTCGACGTCGAGCTCGACGTGCTCGCGAACCTGCTCGTCTACGCCCGCTTCTACGGCCTGCCGGGAGACGAGGCGCGGAATCGCAGCGCAGATCTCCTTGAATTCATGGAGCTCACGGACAAGAAGCGCGCGCGCATCCGCGAGCTTTCGGGCGGCATGAAGCGCCGCCTGCTTATCGCCCGCGCCCTGCTCGGCGATCCCCGCATCCTTATCCTCGACGAGCCGACGACGGGGCTCGACCCCCAGGTGCGCCACCTCATCTGGGACAAATTGCGCGCCTTGAAAGCGAAAGGCGTGACCATTCTCATTACCACCCACTACATGGAGGAAGCGCACCAGCTCTGCGACGAAGTCCTCATCATGGACCGCGGCAAAAAGGTGCTCGCGGGAAGCCCGCGGAGCCTGATCGCGAATGCGCTCGAACCGTGGGTGCTCGAAGTCATCGACCGGAAAATTCTACCGCGCCTGCGGGTGAACGACGGCGCCCGATTCCGGACCGAGGAAGCCGGGGAACGCGTGTTCATGTATTCGGCGAACATGAATGGGCTGAAACGCCTGACGGCGAAGATCCCGCCCGGCTCGTTTTTCCTCAGGCCGGCCAACCTGGAGGACCTTTTCCTGAAAATCACGGGGAGGAAACTCAATGACGATCAATGACGCCTCCCCGCCGCCGCTCGTCTCCCGGATCGTCGGCGTCTGGCTCAGGCACGTGCGGGTCTACGCGAAGAACCTCGTTTCCAATGGGTTCCCGCCCTTCATCGAACCGCTCATCTTCCTCGTCGGCATGGGCGTGGGCCTGGGGGCCGGTTTCCAGCTCAAGCTCCCGGGCGTTTCCGGTTTCGTCCAGTTCCTGGCGGCGGGTCTCCTCGTCACCACCGCCATGTTCACCTCGGCCTACGAGTGCACCTTCGGCACGTTCATCCGCCTCGAATTCGACCACGCCTACGACGGCATGCTGGCCGCCCCGATGACTCCCGTCGACCTGATCCTGGGAGAAATTCTCTGGACGGGGACCAAGGGGCTCTTTTTCTCGAGCGCCGTCCTCATCGTGATAACGGCGGCGGGTGTCATCCGCCAGCCCCTCACGCTCCTCATCCCCGCCGTCGGCTTCGCCACGGGCTGCCTGTTCGGCGCGATTTCGCTTTTCGTCACATCGTTCGTGAAGAACATCAACCACTTCAATTTCTACTTCACCGGCTTTATATCGCCCATGTTCTTCTTCTCCGGCGTAATCGCGCCCGTGGACCGGCTTCCGCCCGCGCTCCGCGTTCTCGCCGAGTTCTTCCCCCTCACCCATCCGGTGCGCATCTCGCAGGCCGCCTGTTTCGGCTGGTGGCGCCCCCTCCTCGTCTGGGACGCGCTCTATCTCGTCGGCGCCGTCGCGCTCTTCTCCTGGCTCGCGATCGCGCGGCTGAAAAAGAGGTTGATCGATTGAGGCTTCCGGGAGGAGAAGTGAACCACTGATAACACTGATAAAGACTGATAACACTGATGAAGAAAGAAAAGAAACGACTTAAGGAATTAGGAGGAGTACAGATAAGAGGGTAATCCTTATTCATACCCCTTCCCATTCTCTTCATCAGTGTTATCAGTGGTTCCCTAAGATGCACAAGTGCAGTCCGCCACGCGCCGGTTGCCCAACCACGCTCAAGCGGTTACATTCGGGGTATGATCACCCTGCCGATCCGCAACACCGGTGACGCGTACACCCTCCGGCCCTCCAAGATCATCGCCCTGGGGCTCAACTACCGGTCGCACGTGGCCGAGAGTGCGTCGGTGAACGTGCGGGGCTTCACGA
>CAZKOS010000043.1:0-17421 GCA_964554445.1 uncultured Spirochaetaceae bacterium
TCTCATCACCGATGATAATTTTCCTAAAAACACCGAAATAGATTTTCCGGTTTTTTGGCAATAAAAAGGGGCCAAGAACTTGGTAAGATGGCGTTTGGAAACAAACCAAATCTCAACCAAAGAGGCCCCATGGACAAGGAGCATCGTATGCTCAAAGACAAGCAATTGCAAACGGAAGGCTTGGAACAGTGGCAAATCGCCCTGGAACTGGACGTAACGGAACGGACGGTGAGAAATTACCTTCGGGAAGACCTTCAGCCGCGCCGGAAAATGCAACGGGAGAGTAAATTGGACACCTGCAAGCCGTTTGATGAGACGGTGTTGAAAGTGAATCCGCCTCCGCCACTGCGCTCTGACACTATTGTGTCAAGACTTTCTTTTTGGTCCTGAGCATGAATTGGAACCGGCCTTCGCATACTTCGATTTTGGTAAACGCAGATTCCGCGATCACACACAGCGTGAATAGACTTCCCCCCCTCCACCCCGGCGGGGGGGGTGGGGTTCCGGAGAAATCGCCGTACAATTCCGCGGATGTTTCACATGAACAGACGATCGGAAGCAGACAAGGAAAGCGTACGTAAGCATGGCGCGGAACGGCGGGTAGAGAGACAATTGAGGTCACCGGAAGCTTCGACTATTTGAGCTCTGACGAGGCAGAGACGCACGGCCGTGCGTCTCTACAATCGCTTGGTGGCGTTCGCTTCGACTCCGCTCAGCGAACGTTCTTTCCTAAACCTTTCTCCCCATCAGCGTTCATCAGCGTGTGCGCGCGGTTTTCGCGCGCAAGAATCATTGTCCCCACACTCCCTCATCAGCGTACGCCGATCTACACGTGCTTCCCGCTTTTCAGCAGGACGACAACTTTATACAAATCCTCCAAAGTCTTGATCCCCTCCGCCAGCGGCGACCCGAGCTCCGCCTTGCCGTCCAGGAAATCGACGCAGTTTTGCACCATGAGGCTCAAGTAGCCGGTCTTTGCCGGGCGCTTGACGCGGGGGTCGCGCTTGAGCGAATGGAAGCCCGAGTAGTAGGGCGAGGGGGCGCGCTTCCACAGCGTCAGGAAGCCGTTCCCGATAGTGAGCCGGCCCCGGTCGCCCGCGAGCTCGATCTCGAAATCGAAAACCCGCTTGTTGCCGGCGAGCTCGACCTGGACGAAGACGTTTTTGGCGAGCGTGTAGTGGAAGCAGAGCCGGACGATCGTTCCGGCCCGGCCCTGGTGGACGAAATCGAGGACCGGGGCGGGGAGGGCGCGGTCGCCGCGGGCCGGGCCGAGGAGGAAGCGCACGGTGTCCACCAGGTGGGTGCCGTCGTGGAGGAGGGAGCACTCACCGGTTGTTTCCGCGCCCGGCTTCCAGACCGGGGCGCCGCTCCAGAGGCGGGCCCGCACGCCGTCCGGCCTCCCGAGATCGCCCCGCGCCAGGATCGATCGCGCGAGCGCGTAATCCGCGGCGAAGCGGCGCTCGTGGTTGACCTGGACCGGGACGCGGAAGCGGGCGGCCGCGCGGCGGACGGCCGCGGCTTCCGCCGGGTTGGGCGCCACCGGCTTTTCGAGGACGACGAGGCGGGGCCGATGCGCGAAGACCGCGGCGGACACGGAGGCGTGCGCCGCCTCGGGCACGGCGACGACGACGAGATCGGGTTTCTCTTTTCCCATCGCCTCCTCGAGATCGGCGTATGCCTTGGCGCGGGGATACGATGTTCGGAAGATTGCGAGCGCTTTGGGATCGACGTCGACCGCCCCGGCGAGCTCGATCCGCCGGTTTTCGGCCAGGGCGCGGGCGTGGGAGGCGGGCTGCTCGCGCAGCCGGTCCGCGCCCAGCGTCAACCCGATGCGCCCGGCGCCGACGACGAGCGCCCGGTACCTGTCTTTCGCGGCCTTGGCTTTCATGGTGAAAAGCGTAGTGGAATCCGGTTGTTTGGACAAGCGTGATTGAAAAAACAACTCGTCTTTCGTATATTGAGACGGGTAGTTATGAAAAGGGGAATCTTCGCCGCGTTCAGCCTGACCGCACTGTTTGCCGCCGCCGCCATGAGCTGCCTCACCTGCGCCGGCCTGAAGCCCGAGGTGGCGGCTCTCGACCGGATTCGCTCCGGCCTGGCGCGCGAGGCCGGGCCGCTGGAAGCGGCGACGCTTCCCCAGCACGGGCCGTTCGTCACGCAGTATTGGGCGAACGCCGACGAGCTCGTGCCCGGCTACCGGTACCCGGGGAAGCGGCTCCTCGGGACGATCGATGCCGGGGGGTATCGCCTGGGCGTCGTGCTGCTCCTGCCGCCGGCCGGGGCGCCGGCGCGCGGCACGATCGTCGCGCTGCACGGGTACACCGGCTACAGCGCCCTCAATCTCCCCGCCCTCTATCACCTGGCGGTGGACGGCTGGACCCTGCTGGCCGTCGACCTGCCCGGCCACGGGTTCTCGTCCGGGCCCTCCGCCGACATCCGCGATTTCTCGGAGTACGGCGCCTGCGTGCGGGGGGTGATCGACTGGCTCCGGTCACAGAAAAAGTACGATTTCAAAAGGCCGCTCGTGCTTCTCGGGCACTCGACCGGGGGGTCGGCGGTGCTGGAGGCGCTCTGGCAGAATCCGGCCGGCGTCGACAAGGCCGTTCTCCTCGCCCCGCTGCTCGTGCCGCGCGACTTCGGCCTCACCTCGGGGCTCGCCGATATCGCCAGCCTGTTCGCCCCCGAAGGCCCCATCCCGGGAAAGAGGACGGGCTACCTGAGCCCGTACGACATTCCCTTTTCCTGGGTCGAGGCGTTGGAACGCTGGAAGGACAAGCTGCCCGGGCGGCCGGCGCTGACGCTGCCCGTTCTCGTCGTGCAGGGCGACGCGGACAAGACGCTCGACTGGCGCACGGACCTGGCCATTCTGAAAAGAATCGTCCCGGGCGCCGAGGTGCGGATCCTCAAGGGATGCGGCCACACGCTCTTCGACCGCGGCCGGGCGCAGGCCGAAACCCTCGCCGCGGTCGAAGAGTTCCTGAACGGCGAACCGGCGCCCTGACCGGCCCGTTGTGGGACCGGCTCAGCCGCCGGAGCGGGGGAGATGATCGGAGCCGCGCTCGGGCGCGAACAGGTAGACGAGAAAGAGGACGGGAAGAACGACGCCGATGAGGCCCTTGACGAGGACCGTATCGAGGATCGACACCGACGCGGAAGCCGCTTTCGTCACTCCCGGCGTGAAGGCGAGCACGAGCTCGAAGATCCGGAACGCGATCAGGCACAGGAAGAGCGCCATGATCAGGCGTTTGGCGAAAACGCGTTTGGTCCAGAATAAAAACAGCGAGCCGAAGGCCGCGGCGGCGAGAACCGCGTTGACGGCCAGGCCGAGGACAAAAAGAGGATTCTCGCCCGTGGCGAGCGGTTGGTTCGGCAGCGACGCCGCCTTCGCGCCGGTGATGACTCCGATTCCCGAATCGATAAAAAGAAACACCAGGAACAGAAACATCAACAACCCGATGACGCCCGTGAATTTCGTCGTCCTCGCCATACATCCTCCGTTCGATTCGAATGCTTCATTTAGAAATATTGCCCGGAATGTTTTTTCTTTCTTCTCTTACTAAGCTTCCTTATCCACGGCTCATCCCTTATTCTTTCTTTCCTCTTCCCTCATCCGCGTTCATCCGCGTTCATCCGTAGTTTTATTTTTCTCTTCTCTTCTCTTCTCTTCTCTTCTCTTCTCTTTATCCGTGTCATCCGTGGCTCTTTCCCCCCCCTCACCATGACGGCCTCGTCTCCAGGAATTTCCCCGGCGTGCCGGAGCCGATGAACTTGTCGCCGTCGACCAGGAGCCGGCCGCGGGAGAAGACTTTCTGGACCTTGCCCCGGCAGTTGAAGCCCTCGTAGAGCGTGTAGGGCGCCTTCGAGTGCTGGTTTGAGTGCGTCACCGTCCATTTGGCCGTGGGGTCGAAGACGATGAGGTCCGCGTCCGTGCCGTCCTCCAGGCGGCCCTTCTTCGGAAGGAGTCCGAAGATCGCGGCCGGGTTTTCGGAGCACAAGCGCACCAGGTCGAAGGGCGTGATGCGGTGGGCGTTGACGCCGAGCTCCCAGAGCACGGGGAGGATGGTCTCGACGCCGGGCGCGCCGTAGGGCGCGGCCTCGAAGTCGTCCCCGGGGCGCTTGGCCTTGGGCGCGTGGTCGCTCCCGATCGCGTCGACGGCGGTGTCCTCCACCGCCCCCCAGAGCGCCTCCCGGTCCTCCGCGTCCTTGATCGGGGGACGGAGCTTGCCGAGCGGGCCTTTCGCCTTGAGATCGTCCCAGCTGAAGGCCAGGTAATGGGGGCAGGTCTCGCTCCGGAAGCGGGCGCCCTCCTCGCGGCCGAGCGCCAGGGCCTCGAGCCCCTTGCGCGACGAGACGTGGGGCAGGTAGAGCGGGCAGCCGGTGAGCCTGGCGAGACAGAGCGTGCGGAAGATGGCCTCCTTGTCGAGGAGGGCGGGGCTGGTGGCGAGGAAGTTGTCCGCCGTGATCGGCCGGTGCTTGTCCTCGAGGTAGTCGACGGCCCGGCCGTTTTCCGCGTGCACGCAGGCGATCCCGCCCGCCTCCGCGATTTTATCGAAGGCGCGGATGAGGGCGTGGTCGTCCGTCATCCAGCCGAGCTTCTCGTAGGCGGTGAACATCTTGAAGGAGCGGACGCCGCGCGCCGCCAGGTCCGGTATCGCGGCGATCTGGTTTTTGGTGTCGAAGAACGAGGCGTGCAGGCCGAAGTCGACGCACGAGGTCCGTTCGCCCTCGTCCCGCATCCGGCCGACGACGCCGAGGGGATCTTCCCCGGGCTTGATCGAGGCGTAGTGGAGGAGGGTGGTGACCCCGCCGAAGGCCGCGGACACGGAGAGGGCGCCGAGATCGTCCTCGTACGTCGGATGGGTGTGGGGATCGATGAGACCGGGCATGATATAACAGCCGGTGGCGTCGATCCGTTCCTCGGCCTCGTACGATCCCGTCGGCGGCAGGAGGCGGATCGTCTCGCCTTCCATTCCGACCGTCAGTTTCTCGGTCTTCTCGGGATAGAGCAGCAGGCCGTTCTCGATCAGGTAACTGTATGGCATCAATTCACCTCTTCAATTATGCCACGGAGACACGGAGAACACGGAGGAGGAAGGAAAAAGAAAAAAGTCTTTTCTATCGTTTTTTTCATCGTTTTTGCTTTTTGTTTTCCCTTCCATTCTTTCTTTTCTTCTCTGTGTTCTCTGTGTTCTCTGTGGCTTCACTCGATACTTGATCCGCCATAGCGAAGATCTCTTCGAACATCTCCTCCAATCCCTCTTCGTCCACCGAGGCGTAGCTCACGCGCAGGAGGCCCGGGCCGAAGGCGATGACGCCGACGCCGCGTTCCTTGAGAAGCCGCTCGCGCAGGACGAGGGCGTCCACGCCGTCCGTTCGGAAGGCCGCGAAATACCCGGAATTGAAGGGCAGGGGACGGAGCCGGGGAGAAGTCAAGCGTCCCAGGATCTCCCTCACCCGGCGGTAGCGCCGCTCCAGCTTCCGGAACGCTTCCTGTTTCTCTTGCGCGTATTCGGGATTCCCGAGGAGCCGCACGAGCGCGCTTTGCGCCGGCATCGAGGCGGAGGACACCGAGGTGCGGACGGCGGCGAGGCATTTCTGCTCCAGCGCCTCGTAGTGCGCGGGCGTAAGGCCCCTGGCCGCCAGGGTGATGAAACCGATCCTCAAGCCCCAGGCGAAATCCTCCTTGGTGGCGCCGTCGAGCTTGCAGGCCAGCAGGTTTTCGTGCAAACCGGCCAAACGCGCGAAAACGGATTGCCTGGAAAGACCGTCCTCGTAGAAAAGACCGAAATAGGCGTCGTCGGCGATGACGAGGAGCCTCCGTCCCCGCTGCGCGGCGGCCCGGAGCGCGCGGATCAGCGTTTCGGTTTCTTCATTATATAGGGAATATCCTGTCGGGTTGTGGGGGAAGTTGAGGATGAGAATCGTCTTCCCCTGCTCCGTCCCCCCCGCGAGCCGCTGCTCGATTTCCTCCGCGTTGAACTTCATGTTTGCGTTGAACAAGGGAAACGTCGAAAAGTCCGCGCCTTTCTTCACCTTGAAGATCAACTCGTAATTCTCCCAGGCCGGCCCGGCGCAGAGGACGGCGTCTCCTTCGTCCGCAAAGAGGTCGGCGGCCAGGGACAAGCCGTGGGTCACGCCGGCGGTGACCATGGGTGTCGAGCGAATGAGGCCGGCAAGATCGGGGCTCTTCGCGTCCTGCGCCGCCCGCCACGCCCGGCGCAGCTCGGGGAGCCCGCCCGTGGGCGCGTAGTCGACGCATTCCGCCGCGGTCAGGCCCCGCCACAGCGACCGAAGCGAGGGAAGCAGGAACGGTTCGTTATTCTCCTTGGCCACTCCGGCCGTGGCGTTGAAGCGCGGCCTCGCCAGGCCCGCTTCCCGGGCCTGGGCGGTGATTCCCTTGGGAAAATAGAGGTTTTTGCCCTGTTTCGACAGGAGCGATTCGACGATCGTGCCTTCAAACAGTCGATTGAGGTCTTCCGCCGGGGGGTGCATGGCCTTGAAGGATAGCCCCTCGATTTAAGCTTGTCAATCGGACTGATAAGTATTATAGTAATGAGTCGTCCAGGGGGCCGGCGGCATCCTCGAAAAGACCGAAGGGTCATGCCTGATCCGAATCTATTGACTTTACAAATATTCTATGTTAAGGTCAGGCCGCATTTTTGGAAGGCAATAACTGAGAAACTCGGGAGGTGAGCATGGATACGAAGGAGATAATCGACCTCTTTGAGAAATTCGAAAATAGCTCGCTGAGTGAAATATCGATTAAAAAAGGCGATGTCGAAGTCAAGATGAAAAAAGGCGGCGCGGAAACGCCCGTCGCCTACGTCGAGCATCGCGCCGCGTCCGCCGCGCAGCCCGCCGCGGCCGCGCATCCGATTCAAAACCAGGACGGCCCGGCCTCGAACTCAAACGGCCACGAGACGATCAACTCGCCGATGGTGGGAACGTTCTACCGGGCTCCCGCTCCCGACGCTCCGCCCTTCGTGGACGTCGGCGCCAAGGTGAAAAAGGGCCAGACGCTTTGCATCCTGGAAGCGATGAAGCTGATGAACGAGTTCGAGGTCGAATTCGACTGCGAAATCGTGAAGGTGCTGGTTGAAAACGGAAAAATGGTCGAATTCGGTACGCCGCTGTTCGAGGTCAAGAAGACATGATCCGGAGCCTGCTCATCGCCAATCGCGGTGAAATCGCCGTGCGGGTCATTCGGACCTGCCGGGAAATGGGGATTCGTCCGGTCGTCGTGTACTCGGAAGCGGACAGGAATTCGCTCGCCGTCCGCCTGGCCGACCAGGCGGTATGCATCGGCCCCGTCACCTCCAAACAGAGTTACCTCAACTCCCGCAGCATCGTGACGGCCGCGGTCTTAAGCCACTGCGAGGCCGTGCATCCCGGCTACGGGTTCCTGGCGGAGAACTCCAGTTTCGCCCGGGACGTCAAGGAGGCCGGACTGATCTTCATCGGCCCCGACGCGGACGTCATCGACCTGCTCGGGGACAAGGTGCAGGCCAGGAAATCGGCGGAGAAGGCGAAGATTCCGGTCACCCCCGGCACCAAGGATCCCGTGTCGAGCGAGGCGGAAGCGCTCAAGGCGGCGGAAACGATCGGCTTTCCCATCATCATCAAGGCCGCGGCCGGCGGCGGCGGCAAGGGCATGCGCATCGTGCGCGACAAGGCGGAGCTCGGGGCCATGATGAAGATCGCGGCGCACGAGGCGGAGACGGCCTTTTCGGACGGCCGCATCTACCTCGAGCGCTACCTGGAAAATCCCCGGCACGTGGAGATCCAGCTCGTCGCGGACGCCAAGGGCAACGTCGTCCACCTGGGCGAGCGCGACTGCTCGGTCCAGCAGAACCACCAGAAGCTCATCGAGGAGAGCCCCTCGCCGGGCGTCACCCCCGAGATGCGCGAGCGGATGGGGGCGGACGCGGTGCGGCTCTTCCAGGATCTCAAGTACACCGGCGCCGGCACCATCGAATTCCTGGTGCAGGGCGGGGAATATTTTTTCATGGAAGTGAACGCGCGGGTCCAGGTCGAGCACCCGGTGAGCGAGTTCGTCTCCGGCGTGGACATCATCCGCGAGCAGATCCGCGCCTGCACGGGCGACGCGCTGTCGGTGAGCCAGGCGGACGTGCGCCTGCAGGGACACGCGATCGAGTGCCGGATCAACGCCCGGGCGCCCGGCAAGGCGACCTTCTACCTGCCGCCCGGCGGCTTCCGCGTCCGGGTCGACAGCTTTCTCTACCCGGGCTGCGACGTGCCGCCGTATTACGATTCCATGCTCGCCAAGGTCATCGTGCACGCGGACAACCGCCTGGAGGCGATCGGCCGCATGGAGCGCGCGCTCGCGGAGTTCCTGCTCGAGGGCGTGCCGACCAACATCGAGGCCCAGAAGAAGATTCTCGCCCACCCGACCTTCCGCAAGGGGGCGTTCGGCACCTCCCTTCTCGCCGAGGTGATGAAGGAGGAGAAAAAGTGAGCGTTTTCGGCAAGGTCCGGGCCTGGTTTCGCGGCGAATACTCCCGGAAGCACAAGCTCATCACCCATTTCATCAAGGACGGCGACGAGCGCCTGTTCGTCGAGAAAAAGCACGAGTGTCCCGCCTGTCATGAGGACTTGAACCAGCCGGAGCTCGAGGAGGCGATGTACGTCTGCCCGAACTGCAACCACCACTTCCGCATCACGCCCTGGGAGCGGATCAAGTTCACGGCCGACGGGGGCGTCTTCCACGAGTTCGCCGCGGACCTGGAGAGCCTGAACCCGCTCGAATTCCCCGATTACGAAAAGCAGATCGCCTCGGACATGAAAAAGACGGGATTGAAGGAAGCGGTCGTCACCGGCATCTGCCGTATCGAGCGGAAGGAAGTGGTGATGGCCATCATGGCCTTTCAGTTCCGGGGCGGCAGCGTGGGCTCGGTGGTCGGCGAAAAGGTCACCCGCGCCATGCTCCTGGCCGCGGAGAAGGGGCTGCCCGTCGTCATTTTCACCGCCTCCGGCGGCATGCGCATGCAGGAGGGGATTTTCTCCCTCATGCAGATGGCGAAGACCTCGGCCGCGGTCAACCTCCTGGAGGACCTGAACATCCCGCTCTTCATCGTCCTCACCGATCCCACCTCGGGCGGCACGACGGCTTCCTACGGCATGCTGGGGGACGTCATCGTCGCCGAGCCGGGCGCGCTCGTCGGGTTCGCCGGACGCCGCGTTCTCGACGGCACCATCAAGGAGAAACTCCCCGACAACTTCCAGACCGCCGAGTTCCAGCAGGAAAAGGGATTCGTGGACGCCATCGTCTCCCGCAGCGAGATGCGCAAGACCCTGTCGTTCCTCATCGAGGCGCACGCCGGTGCGCAGAGGGCATGGAAATGAAAGACAAGGACATAAAGCAGAAGCTGTCGGAGCTCAAGGAGCTCGCCCTGAAGGAACGGCTCAACATCGCCGAGGAAATCAGGCAGCTCGAGTCCAAGCTCCACGGCAACAATCACAACAACAATTCCGCCTGGTCGAAGGTGAAGCTCTCGCGGCTCATCGAGCGGCCGACCACGCTCGATTACATCAACATGATTTTCGACGACTTCATTGAGCTGCACGGCGACCGGCTGTACGCCGACGATCCGGCCATGGTCGGGGGCATCGGGCTGCTCAACGGCAGGCCCGTGACGATCATCGGCCAGCAGCGCGGCCGGAACCTGAAGGAGAACCTGAAGCGCAACGGCGGGATGGCCCTTCCCGAGGGCTACCGCAAGGCCCTGCGTCTCGTCCGGCAGGCGGAGAAATTCGGCCGGCCGGTCGTCTCCTTCGTGGACACCCAGGGCGCGTACGGCGGCGTCGAGGCCGAGGAGCGCGGCATCGCCGAGGCCATCGCGCGCAATCTCAAGGAATTCTTTTCGGTCAAGGTGCCGATCGTGGTCGTGCTCATCGGCCAGGGAGGATCGGGCGGCGCGCTCGGCATCGGCATCGGGGACACCGTTTTCATGCTCGAGAACTCCACCTATTCGGTCATCTCGCCGGAGGGGTGCGCCTCGATCCTGCTCCGCGACGGCAGCAAGGCCCAATTCGCCGCCTCCATCATGAAGCCGACCGCCCGGGACCTCTTTTTCTTCAAGATCATCGACGAGATCATCGAGGAGCCCGCCGGCGGCGCGCATACGAACCCCGAGGTGGCCGCGGCCAACATCAAGAACGCGGTCTGGCGGGAGCTCGTCAGGCTCATGCCCCTGCCCCGGGATCAGCTCCTCAAGGAGCGTTTCGAGAAATTCCGCAAGATGGGCGTATTTTTCGAAAAGCCGGATTCCAAAAAGGGACTGCTCCGCCGCCTCTTCGGGCGCAAGGACAACGGCTGATCTTCAAGAAATCATTTTTTCAGGAATTGCTCCAAATACGGCCTCACGAGGATGAGCAGAAACACGCCGATGTCGTAAAGGGCGTGCCCCCAGGCCACCGAGTGCAGGTCCTTCCTTAACACGAAGATGACGCCGAACGAGGCGCCGATGAGGGCGGTCGCCGCCACTCCGAGGAGCCCCTGGTTCCAGTGGGCCAGGCCGAACACCAGCGAGGTGCCGACGATCGCCCAGACGGGCTTCACCCCGAGCTCCCCCAGGCGGGGGATCAGGTAGGACCGGAAAAGCAGCTCCTCCCGGTAACCGACGAAAAAGCAGAAAACGACCATGAGCGGAATCTCCGCCGGCGAGGTGATGGCGTAGGGCGACTGTTTGAAGAGGACCTCGCGCATTCCCTCCGGCAGGAGATAGCTCGCGTACGACACGGCGAACATGGAGATGAACGCGCCGCCGAGCCCGATCATGGCCCAGCCGAGCGAGCTCCAGCGCGGCTTTTTGATCCCGAAGGCGGGCAGCGGGACTTTCTGCAGCGTCAAAAGGTAGATGAGGATGCCGATCTGGGGAACCGCCATGACGATGTACACCACCATCTGAACGGGGGTGAGGTTGGTCGATCCGACGGCTCCGGGGATGAAATAGAGCGGGAAGGGAATGAAGAGCAGAAAGACGAGGACCATTTCGGTGATGAGACGGCGCACCGGTTTCTTCTCCGCGGGATCCAACATGCTCATGGCGACCGGACTCCTCGTGCCGCCGGGCGGACGGCGCGGAATGGAAGCCCATTCGATCGCGCCCCTCGCGGCGACGGTTTTGATGCATATGTACTCAAGTTGGGGGAAAAAGTCAACCAGCGACTCCGATCGACTGGCGATTCGTTATGAGGAGGACACGGAGCGCACGGAGTAAGGAGGAGAACACGGAGAAAGAAATAGGCGGAAAACTACAGATGAACGAGGATGTGTGCGGAGAGGGAATCGGAATGATAATAGCGCTTGACATGCGGTGATTTGTAACCATTACGGAGCCTTAGGGTTACGGCAAGTAAGCCCTGCCGCATTTCCAATTTCATTATTTTTTTCTTCCCGGCTTCTGTCTTCTTGAATCCCTGGTCACTTTTTTTCTTATCTTCTCCGTGTCCTCCGTTCTCTCCGTGAACTCCGTGTCCTTCCTTTGATTCAGTCCAAATACAGAGGTTTGCCGTCGGACGCCGGTGACATCGTATTGCATAAAGTTCTATAATATGTATTCGATAATAAGATTATGTGGATTCTCATTGGAGCCCTGATTTTCATCCTCCTCCTGGCGATTGGCGCGTTTTTCGTCCTGCGGCAGCTCGGGGGGAAGAAATTCCCCTGGGTGCAATTCTACATCCGGGGCAAGGAATCCGGGTTCAGCTTCAAGGAAATCAACCTCCTCAGAAGAATCGCCGTCGAAGGGCGGATGCAGAATCCGACGTCCCTCTTCTGGTCCGTCAAGCAGCTCGACCGCTCGCTCCGGGGCCTCATTCTCAAGTACCGCTCCCTGGGACAGGAGAACGAGGAGAAGAGCGTCACGATGGTGGCCAAGCTCCTCACCTTCCGCAAGAAGGTGGAGTTGAGCCAGCCCAAGTACAAGATCGGCATCAAGTCGACCCGCCAGATCGTTCAGCACCAGCGCCTGCGCATCATGCTTCCCGGCGCCGGACCGTTCTTCTCCACGGTCGTGGAAAACCTGCGGCGCTACATGGCGTTTTCCTATCCGCTGGGCCCGAAGGTCCCCCCCGGCTTTTCCTGGAAGGGCCGCAAGATCGGCGTGTATTTCTTCAGGCAGGCCGACGCCGGCTACTATTTCCAGACCAAGGTCGCCAACGATTTTATCGACAAGAAATATCCCATCCTCCACGTCGCCCACGCCGACAACCTGATCCGGACCCAGAAGCGCCGCTCGGTGCGCGTCGAATGCAACCTCCCGGCCATGCTCTATCCCCTCCGCACCTTGAACACCAGCGACGAGTCTCCCGAGGCGTCGGCCGGCCTGCGCTCCCGCATCATCGACGTGTCCGAGGACGGGGCCGCCATCCTCATCGGGGGGAAGGCCAAGGTGGGCATCATCATCAAGGTGCAGTTCCTCCTCGGCGATTCCTCCATCGTCTTGAGCGGCGTGGTGAAAAACATCAATTACGATCCCAAAAAGAACCGCTCCATCCTCCACCTCCAGGCCCAGCCCTTGAGCCAGATCATGCAGAATCGCGTGCTCGAGTACGTCTACAACATCTTCGGCGAACGGGAGGCCCCGTCGTCCTCCGTCCCCGAGGGCCCGGATTCGGCCTCCCCCTCCCGCGCCTGACGCCGTCGCCCGCCGGCCGGCGGGCAAAAAAGGTTTGAAATCGCATCGCCCGAGGCTTAAGATTGAAACGAAGACCGCAAAGCGCGGTGAACGCGCGGGCGTTCATCATTGCGGAGGGAGAGGTCGTCATGAAGATGGTGGGAGTGTTTCTATTTGCGATGCTGGCCGCGCCGTGTCTGTCCGCCCAGGACAACCGGGCCCTGCTCGACGCCTATGTCAGGAATTTCGACAACGGCAATGAAGACGCGAAATACCGTCTCATTGAAGACGCCTCGTCGCTCAACAATGAGGCGCTGGCGCCCCTTTTCAAGCGGGCCGTAGATTTCGCGGTGAGCACCTCGGAATTCGGAAAGAACAAGTCGCTCATCCGCCAATTTTCGGTGCTCGCCGTCGAGCAGTGCGAGCGGTACAAGTACACGGAGGCGCGCACCGTCGTCTGGAAGCTGTTCCTGATGGACGCCGATTCCAACGTGCGGTTGAAAACGCTCAAGGCCCTCGGGGTTCTCGCCAAGGGGGACGCGACGATCATCGGGAGCCTCAACAACTGGCTCACTTCCCAGATCAGCTCGTACAAGACCTCGGGCGGCCAAAAACCCTACACGGCTCTCATCCTGCGCTGCGTCCTCACCCTGGGCGAGCTCGGCGACCAATCGTCGTTTCCCGTCGTCTTCAATGTCATGCACGTCGGGTTCTCCCGCGAGGTGGACGACGCCTGCCAACGGGTGCTGGCCGACATGAAGGGCGATTTCAAGCCTCTCCTGTCAAGCGTCATCGCCGACGGCGCCATCCGCGAAAAACGGGACGCGCTCCAGGTGGCTCTCGAATCCACGCAGATGAGCGACGGGGACAAGGCCGAGATCGCCATGCTCGGCCTGGACAAGGGACTGACCACGCGCAGCATTACGGCGCAGGACGGGAAAGACCTGCGCGACATGCGCCTGCGCGCCGTCAAGGCGCTCGGGGTTCGCCGCTGGTCCAAGGCCTCGCCCCTCATCCTGAAATATTTCGACGAGACCCTGCCCGAATACGACAGGGGAATCGCCAACAAGACCGAGCTTTTGGAGATCATCCGGGCGCTCGGCGGCATGGGAACGCACGAGGCCGCCCAGCGCCTGTCGCTCTACCTCAACCTTCTCAACATGTACACGGAAAAGAAGAAGGTGTACGACGAGCAGATCGTCCTGGAGGTCGTCGAGAGCCTCGGCCGCCTGGGAGACAAGGTCGCCTTCGACAATCTCATGAACGTGAAATTCCTCAACTATTCCGCGAGGATCAAAACGAACGCGGACGATGCGATCAAGAGCCTGAAATGGTGAGACTCGCCCGGCCGGCGGGAGCGGCCGACTGCGCGCGGCGCGGTCCGGCTTTTCTCTTCCTGCGGGGCCTCGTCGGGGCGGCCCTGCTCGTCATGTACCTCAACCGTCCCGAGCTCTCGATCGCCGCCTGCCTTCTCGCGGCGGGCGCGGGCGGCTGGGGCGCGGCCCGCCTTTCCGCGGTGCGGAGCGCCGACCGCGCCGCCCTGTTCGCGCTCGGCGCGGCCGCGGGGCTCGTCCTGGGCGGCGCGCAGAGCTACGCGCTCTCGGTGGAGCGCGCCGCCTCGTACGCGGCCGTCCCGCTCGCCTCGGCCGCCCGCTTCCGCCTGACGCTCACCGCCGACGGCGTGACCGCCAAAAACGGCGTCAAGATCTACGCGGGCGCGCTTTCGGAAGCGGCCGACCGGGGCGGCGACCGGCGGGCGCAGGCCGCGGGCGCGGTCACGGTGTTCGCGCCGAACGGCCCCGCTCTCTTCTGGGGAGAGACGATCGAAGCCGAGGGAACGCTCCGTGAAAATCCGGAGCCGGGCGGCGCGCGTTTCGTCCTCAACGCCCGCGGCCGCGGCGTGACGCGGCTCGGGTTCGGCCGGCCGCTCCTGGCCGCGCGCGCCGCGGTCGTCCGCGCCTTTCTGGCGCGCATCGATCGCCTCGGCGCCCCGGCCTCCTCCCTCTTCGCGGCCCTCTTTCTGGGCGTCAAGGACAATCTCGAATTCGAGCTCCGCGACGCCTTCGCCCGCACCGGGAGCCTGCACCTGCTCGCGCTCTCGGGGCTGCACGTGGGCTTGATCGCGGCCCTGATCCTGTTTTTCCTCTCACCCCTGCGCTCGAAAAAACTGAAAGCGGTTCTCGCCGCGCTCTTCGTGGGCGTCTATTTTTTCCTGGCCGGCCCTTCGCCCTCGCTCCTGCGCGCCGTGCTCATGCTCGGGCTCGGCACGGCCGCACTGCTCCTCGACCGGGAGGTCGATCCGCTGCACGTCCTGCTGGTGAGCGCGGCCGTCGTCCTCCTCGTCGACCCGGCGAGCGTGCGCTCGCTGTCCTTCCAGCTTTCCTATCTCGCCCTGGCGGGCATCCTGACTTTCGGCCGGCGGCTCAACCGTTCGCTGACGCCCTTCCTGCCGGCATTCGCGCGCGGCCTCGTTTCCGCGGCGCTGGCCGCCCAAATGTTCACCGCCCCGCTCGTTCTCCGTTCGTTCGGCGTCGTCTACCCGGTGGGCCTCGTCGTCTCCCTGCTCCTCGTCCCCCTCACCACGGCCTACGTCTGGTCGGGCGCGGGGCTCCTCGCCTTGAGCCTGATCCCCTTCGCGCCGCTTCTCGAATTGATCCGCTCGCTCATGGGCCTGCAGTACCGCCTCATCTTCGCGATCAGCGACTTCTTCAAAAGCGCGCCAGGCCTCGCCGTCGCCTGGAGCGACTGGTTGTGGATCCCGGCGCTCGCGGCGTGGCTTGCCCTGGTCGCGGGGGTTCCTGTACAAAGAAGACATGAATTACGACTCGCCGGCTGAGATCAGGGCCGTTCTGGAAAAGCACGGGCTCGCCTTGAAAAAACGATTCGGGCAGAATTTTCTGGTGAACCGCCACGCGCGTGAGCGGATCGCGGGGCTGCTCGAGGCCGGCCCCGGCGACCTCGCCTGGGAGATCGGGCCCGGGCTCGGCGCCATGACCGGCCTCCTCCTCGAGCGCGCGCGGCTCGTCCTGGCCTTCGAGATCGATCACGGCCTGGTGCGCGCGCTCCGCGAGCTCTTTCCCGACAATCCCGCGCTCGAGATCGTCGAGGGGGACGCGCTCGACACCATGGCGGAGGCGGGCGGGAAATTCGGGGCGCCGGACCGAATCCTGGGCAACCTGCCGTACTCGAGCGCCTCGCGCATCATCGCCCATTTCATCGAGCGGGAGACCGCGGCGAAAAAGATCGTCGTCACCGTGCAGAAGGACCTGGCCCTGCGCATGCGCGCCGCGCCGGGAGAGAAGATCTACTCCTCGTTTTCGGTTCTGACCCAGTCCTTTTTCGACGTCCGCCACGAGTTCGACCTCAAGGGCGGGAATTTTTTCCCGCGGCCGGAAGTGGACTCGTCGGTCGTGACGCTCGTCCCCGTCAGCCGGCTCCCGCCCGGGCCCGGCCGGGCCGTCTTCCAGCGTCTCATCCGGCTCGCCTTCGGTTCCCGGCGCAAGACGCTCACCAACAACCTGTTCAAGTCGGGAGCCTTCGGGCCCGATGAGCTCACGACCATGCACGCCTTCTGGGAGCGGCGGGCCTTGAGCCCGAACGCCCGCGCCGAGGACCTGGCGCCGGAGATCTATCGCGAGCTGGCGGTTGCGCTGGCGGGGGTTCACTCCGAGAAAACTGAATCTGGTTTACCACAGAGACACGGAGACACAGAGGTCACAGAGAAGAAACGAAATGAAGAATAATGTTGTAAACTGTGGATAAATACTTATTTACCTTACTTTATTTAGCATGAAAAACATACGCAATCGATTTCCAATCATAATAGTTTTCTATTTCCTTACCCGATAAAGTGGTAAACCATATTTCTGGTTGCGGATGTAGAAAACCATTTTCTATTGAGTATGCAATCGGAAATACCCGACAAAGCGCAGCTTTGCGGGTATGATTCTCCCCTCTCCATTTCCTCTCTGTGTTCTCTGTGTCTCCGTGGCTCTGTGGTAAACGCAAGCCGGGTCAGGCGAACAAGTCGGTCGGCTGCCCGCCCTCCCGGCGCGCCTGGTCGCGGGCGATCTCCCGCTTCGCGTCCATCTCCATCTGGTAGGCCTGGGCGGCCACCTGCATGTCGGCGCCCGACGGATCGCCGGGGGCGAAGGCCGCGTTGATGAGCGCCTGCGCCCGGCGCAGGGTGGCCTCGGGGTCGCCGGGCACGGGCCGGAGGTTCACCGGGATCGATCCGCCCACCGCGTACATGTTCCCGTCCGGCCCCATCACGTAATCGTACCGGACCGGGCCGGCCGCGTTTCCCCCCATGGCCGCCAGGTGCGCCGCCTCGTGGGCCTTCACCTCGCCGTCGATCGCCTGCAGGCGGCTGAGCCTCGCCCGCGCGGCCGGTTCGGCGGGGCCGGCGTCGCGCGGGCGCGCGCTCCGGACGACGCGCGTTCGGGAAGAGCGGAGACGCGAATACTCGCGGAGCATTGACAGGGCGCCCTTTCGGGCCGTGGTCGGATTGGGGGGTGAGGCGTTCAGGTTTCCGCGCGCGTCGATATTCGGCATCGGTCTCCTCGAACGGGCGGGAGAATGCTTCCCGTTTGCGGCTCCGTCCCCGCGACGGGAAGCACAGCCGTTGACCTGTATAATATACGCCTTTTCCAAGGCGGTTCATACCCTCAAAGCCACGCTTTGTCGGATATTTCCGATTGTTTTTTTGCCGGACAGAGACTTTTTATTTTACATTCCGGAGTTGGCACCTGGCGAATTTGAATAAAAGCCCTTAACATTTGTC
>CAZKOS010000044.1:0-8399 GCA_964554445.1 uncultured Spirochaetaceae bacterium
GGGATGATTTATATCTTTTTTTCCCCCATTGCGCAAGTCCCGGAGGAAGGGAGGAGCATCCCTTCGATTCACCCGCACTTAAAAAAACCGAGGGCAGGGTCGCTCAGGGCGGGCTCAGCTTCGGTTGCCGCGGGCGGGGAACAGAAACGGACTTGTCGAAAATGAAGTTGCGGGTTACAGTCAGCATGATCCGGGGGAAATTCCGGATAAAACCATCGCCCGACGTGAAGGACCGCCATGATGACCGTACGAGTCCGCTTCGCCCCCTCCCCGACGGGGAAAATGCATATCGGCAACCTGCGCAATGCTTTTTTCGATTATTTTTTCGCCCGAACCGCGGGCGGGAAGTTCCTGCTCAGGATCGAGGACACCGACCAGGGCCGCTCGACCGAAGGCTCGATCCAAAACATCTACGACACCCTGCGCTGGCTCGGCCTGTCCTGGGACGAGGGGCCGGACGTCGGCGGGCCGTTCGGACCGTACGTCCAATCCGAACGGAACGCGCTCTACGGGGAGTACGCCGGGAAGCTCCTCGCGGCCGGACGGGCCTACCGCTGTTACTGCAGCCCGGAACGTCTCGCCGCCGTCCGCCGGGAGCAGAGCGACCAGAAACTCTCCGTTATCGGGTACGATCGCCATTGCCGGGATCTCACCGAGGCGCAGCGGGCGGAATACGAGCGGCAGGGCGTCAGGCCCGTCGTGCGCCTGCGGGTCCCGCTCGAAGGGGTCACCGTCTTTCGCGACGAAATTCTGGGCGATATCGAGAAAGCGAACGTCGACGTCAACCCGGACCCCGTGCTCCTCAAATCCGACGGCTTCCCGACCTACCACCTGGCCAATGTCGTCGACGACCACCTGATGGAGATCACGCACGTGCTCCGCTCCCAGGAGTGGCTCTCCTCGGGCCCCATTCACATTTTACTCTACCGGGCTTTCGGGTGGGAGCCGCCCAAGTACTATCACCCGCCCCTCATCCTGGGGAAGGACGGGCACAAGCTCGCCAAGCGCCACGGCAGCACGACCATGGACGAATTCCGGGAAAAGGGCTACCTCCCGGAGGCGATCGTCAACTACGTGACGCTCCTCGGCTGGTCGTACGACGGAGAAAAGGAGCTGTTCACCGCGGAAGAGCTGGGGAAGCTGTTTTCCCTCGAAAGAATCTCAAAGTCGCCGGCCGTCTTCGACTACCAGAAACTCGACTGGTTCAACGGCCAGTACCTGAGGAAACTGGAGCCGGCCGACCTCCGCGACCGGCTGGTGCCCTTCATGCAGAAAGCGGGCCTCATCGCCTCTCCCGCGACGGAGGCGGAAAAGCAGGCCCTGCTCGACATCGTTCCGCTCATCCGCGAGCGGCTCTCCGTGCTTTCCGACTGCGCGACCTGGACGTCGTTCTTTTTCAAGGACGTTGCCGTCGCCGACCCGGCCGAGCTGGTTCCCAAGAAAGGCACGCCTGAAAAAACGCGCGCAGCGCTCGAGGCACTCAAAACGAGCCTTGCCGGGTTCGAGGGAAAGAGCGAGGACCAGATTGAGACCGATTTCAGGGCCCTCGCCGAGAGGCTCGGCGTCAAGCTCGGCGACCTGCTCATGCCGCTCCGGGTGGCGCTCACCGGGACGAAAGTGTCCCCGCCGCTCGTGGGCGCGATGCGCGTCCTGGGCCGGGAGAAGATCGAGTCGCGCCTCTCCGCCGCGATTGCATTGCTAGGGAAAAAAGTGTAAAATCACTCCCGGTCGCCGCGCGAAACCGCGCCGCCCGATCACAAAGCGAAAAAACCGATACGGAGCTCTCTTCCCGCCTTCCATCCGATTGGCGCTATAGAATAGACGCTCACGTTACGAGAATTCGGCCGTCGCCCGGCGGTTTATACTTCGAAGGAGTCGTTATGGAACCGGTCGTCACCATGGACAAGCTCGTCTCGCTCTGCAAGCGGCGGGGCTACATCTACCAGTCGTCGGAAATCTACGGGGGTCTGTCGTCGGCCTGGGACTACGGCCCGCTCGGCGTCGAGCTCAAGAACCGCATCGCCCGGTTCTGGTGGAAGGAGATGACCCAGCTCCACGACAACATCGTGGGCATCGACGCCGCCATCATGATGCACCCCAAGGTCTGGGAGGCCTCGGGCCACGTGGCCAACTTCTCCGACCCCCTCGTCGACTGCAAGGGCTGCAAGATGCGCTTCCGCGAAGACCAGCTTCCCGAGGAGAACCGAACGTCCAAGAAATGCCCCAATTGCGGGAAGGAGCTCACCGAGCCGCGCAAATTCAACCTCATGTTCAAAACGCATATCGGCCCGCTGGAGGACGACGCCTCCATCGTCTACCTCCGCCCGGAAACCGCCCAGGGCATCTACGTCAACTTCAAGAACGTCGTCAACACGACCCGGGTGAAGATCCCCTTCGGCATCGCCCAGATCGGCAAGGCCTTCCGGAACGAGATCACGACCAAGAACTTCATCTTCCGCACCTGCGAATTCGAGCAGATGGAAATGCAGTACTTCGTCCGGCCGGACGAGGACGAGAAGTGGTTCGATTTCTGGAAGAACGAGCGGATCAAGTACTACGAGAAGATCGGGGTGCGGGCGAGCAAGCTCCAGTTCCACGAGCACGGCCAGGACGAGCTCGCCTTCTACGCCAAGCGGGCCGTCGACGTCTACTACGAGTTCCCCTTCGGCTCGAGCGAAATCGAGGGCATCCACAACCGCACCGACTACGACCTCACCCAGCACACCAAGTTCTCGGGCAAGGACCTCACCTGGCTCGACGAGGAGACCAAGGAGCGCTTCCTGCCGTTCATCATCGAGACCTCGGCCGGCCTGACCCGGCAGGTGCTCGTCGTCCTCAGCGACGCCTACGACGAGGACGAGGCCCAGGGCGAGAAGCGCGTCGTCCTGCGCCTGCACCCCTCCATCGCCCCGGTCACCGTGGGCGTGTTCCCGCTCGTGAAGAAGGACGGGTTGGCCGAACTGGCGCGCAAGATCGAGCTCGGGCTCCGCGAGGACTATTCGACCTTCTACGACGCGAGCGGCGCCATCGGGCGGCGCTACCGGCGCCAGGACGAGGCGGGCACGCCGTACGGGATCACGATCGACTATCAGACCAAGGAAGACGACACCGTCACCCTGCGCTTCAGGGATTCGATGGAACAGGTGCGCGTCAAGGTCGGCGAGCTGGCCGCGCGCATCAAGTCGGAAATCAAGAATTACAGGAGGAGCTGACCCATGCCCGGCGGGTTCGAGGTACTGAAAGAACGCGGATTCATCAAGCAATGCTCGGACGAGGCGGCGGTGAAAAAACTGCTCGACGCCGGGCCGGTCACCTTTTACACGGGCTTCGACCCCACCGGCCCCTCCCTGCACGTGGGGCACATGGTGCCGCTCTTCGCCATGGCGCACCTGCAGCGCGCCGGGCACCGGCCCATCGCCCTGGTGGGCGGCGGCACGGCCTGCATCGGCGATCCCTCGGGCAAAACCGAAATGCGGAAAATGATCTCCGTGGAGGAGATCATGCGCAACGCCGAATTCATCAAAAAACAGATCGCCCGCTTCATTGAATTCGGCGCCGACAAGGCGATCATGCTCAACAACTACGACTGGCTCTCCCCGCTCAACTATATCGAATTTCTCCGGGACATCGGGAAGCACTTTTCGGTGAACCGGATGCTGTCGTTCGAGACGTACAAGATGCGACTGGAGACCGGGCTGTCGTTCATCGAATTCAACTACCAGCTTCTCCAGTCGTACGACTTTCTCGTCTTGAGCCGGGAGTACGGCTGCCTCCTCCAGCTCGGCGGCGACGACCAGTGGGGCAACATCGTCTCCGGCATGGAGCTCATCCGCCGGGTCGACGGCGGGGACGCCCAGGCCCTCACCTTCGCCCTCGTCACCCGTTCGGACGGCAAGAAGATGGGGAAGACGGAAAAGGGGTCGGTCTTCCTCAACCCGGACCTCACGTCGCCGTACGATTTCTACCAGTACTGGATCAACATCCCTGACGCGGACGTGGAGAAATTCCTCCTGATCTTCACCTTTTTGCCCGCGGCGGAGGTGAAAAAACTCACCGCGGCCGAAGGCGCGGGCTTGAACAAGGCGAAAGAGGTCCTGGCTTTCGAGATCACGACCACCGTGCACGGCGAAGCCGAGGCGGCAAAGGCGCGGGACGCGGCCAAGGCCCTGTTCGGGGGCGGGGGAGGGGATTTGGCCGGAATGCCGACTGTAAAAATTTCTCGAGAAGAAATGAAAAAAGGCAGTTCCGCCGTCGAGTTGTTTTCTCGTACTCCGCTCTGTAATTCCAAAAGCGAGGCAAGACGGCTTATTTCCGGAGGAGGCGCAACGATCAATGATACGGCCGTGGCAAATCCCGAAACAAAAGTCATTTATGTCGATCAAATCCCGGCCGAAAAAGAGGGGAATGCCGTTTATGTGATGGGCGATTCGGTCATTTTTCGTGCAGGTAAAAAGCGTTACGCACGAATGATTTTTATTTCTTCCGATAACAGTTCCGAGTAATTCCCTTTGACCGCTTCTCTCTCTGCTCGTCCAAGGGCGAGGCGCGCCGGCTCGTGACCCGGGGCGGGGCGTTCGTCAATGACGAAAACGTCACGGGCATCGCCCGCGCCGTTGACGCGAAGAGCGTGAAAGACGGCTCCATCATCCTGCGCGCCGGGAAGAAACGGGACTTCCTCCCTTCAACGGCGGGTCGTTTCCGGCCCGTCATCCAGCCGCGAGACACCCAACGATACCTCAGGCACATCATCGGGCGAAACCGGTCAATGCCCCGACCGAACGACGACGTTTAGTATTAAACAAGAAAACTTGAACCTCACGGACACGCCGATCGTGAGAAGACGTTGTGTAAAGAATAAACGAGAAAAGGCAGGGGAAAACGTTTATGAACGGCAGGAAAAACGACAACCCGAAGATACCGACCGACGGCAACGTGGAGATCGACGCGAAAACCCTCTCGGAAGCTCCCCTGGAGGACGTGTTCAAGCGCCTGGCTGCGGGACCGGACGGACTTTCCTCCGCCCAAGCCAAGGAACGGCTCGAACGATTCGGCCCCAATCGGTTGGTGGAAGAAAAGCGAAATCCGATTCTCAAGTTCCTCTCCTACTTCTGGGGGCCGATCCCCTGGATGATCGAGGCGGCGGCGCTGTTCGCCGGGCTGGTCCAGCACTGGGAGGATTTCATTGTCATTCTGGTGCTGCTCCTCGCCAACGGCCTCATCGGCTTCTGGGAGGAATTCCAGGCGGGAAACACCATCGAGGCGCTCAAGGCCAAGCTGGCGCTCAACGCCCGGGCGAAGCGCAACGGCGGCTGGGTTTCGCTGCCGGCGGCCGAGCTCGTGCCCGGCGACGTCATCCGGATCCGCCTGGGGGACATCGTGCCCGCGGACGCCCGCCTCCTTGAGGGCGACCCCGTCGAGGTCGACCAGTCGGCCCTGACCGGCGAGTCCCTGCCGGTGACGAAGGCCGAGGGCGAGGCCGTCTACTCGGGATCCATTCTCAGGCAGGGAGAGGCGGACGCCTTCGTCGTCGGAACGGGAGTCAACACGTATTTCGGGCGGACCGCCGAGCTCGTCGAGAAGGCCCGCACGCAGAGCCATTTCCAGCGGGCCGTCCTCCAGATCGGAAATTACCTCATCCTGATCGCGGCGGTGCTGGTGGTGCTCATCATCGCCATTTCCCTCTTCCGGAATGAGCCGATTCTCACCACCCTGCTCTTCGCGCTCGTCCTCACCATCGCCGCGGTGCCCGTGGCCATGCCGACCGTCCTCTCCGTCACCCTGGCGGTCGGGGCGCGCGTCCTGGCCGCCAAACAGGCGATCGTCAGCCGTCTCGCCTCCATCGAGGAGCTGGCCGGCGTCGACGTGCTCTGTTCCGACAAGACCGGCACCCTCACCCAGAACAAGCTCACCGTGGGAGAGTGCTTCGCCGTCGAACCGCACACGGTGGACGAGGTCATGGTCATGGCCGGCCTGGCCAGCCGGGAGGAGGATCAGGACCTCATCGACCTGGCCGTGCTGGGCGGGGTCAAGGACAAAGAGGCCCTTTCCTCCCACCGCGTCACCCATTTTCAGCCGTTCGATCCGGTACGGAAGCGCACCGAAGCGGCGGTGGAAGGCCCCGCCGGAAAACAATTCAAGGTCACCAAGGGGGCGGTGCAGGTCGTCCTCGACCTGGCCGGTCCGGACCAGGCGGTCGCGGAGCGTTTCGCGAAAACGGTGGAGGAATTCGCCGGCCGCGGCTTCCGGTCGCTGGCCGTGGCGCGCGACGACGGCGGCGGGTGGAAAGTGCTCGGCATCATCCCGATATTCGATCCGCCGCGCGAGGATTCCCGCGCCACGATCGAGACCGCCGGCCGGATGGGCGTCAAGGTCAAGATGGTCACCGGCGATCAGATTCCGATCGCCAGGGAAATGTCCCGCGAGCTGAGCCTGGGTCCCAACATCGTCGACGCCTCGGGATTCGGCAGTACCGCCCATCACGAGACCGGCCGGCTGGCCGACGACATCGAGAATGCCGACGGCTTCGCCCAGGTGTTTCCGGAGCACAAGTATCACATCGTGGAAACGCTGCAGAACAAAAAGCACATCGTCGGCATGACGGGCGACGGGGTGAACGACGCGCCCGCGTTGAAAAAGGCGGACGTGGGGATCGCCGTCTCGGGCGCCACCGACGCCGCCCGTTCGGCCTCCGACATCGTGCTGCTCTCCCCGGGCCTTTCGGTCATCGTCGACGCCATCAAGGAAAGCCGCAAAATCTTCGAACGCATGACGAGCTACGCCACCTACCGCATCACCGAAACCATCCGCGTGCTCCTGTTCATGACCCTCTCGATCATCGTGTTCAGTTTCTATCCCGTGACGCCCATCATGATCGTCCTCCTCGCGCTTCTGAACGACGGCGCCATCATCTCGATCGCCTTCGACCGGGCCCGCGAGGCCGACCGGCCGGTGGCCTGGAACATGAAAGGAGTGCTGGGATTGGCGACGGTGCTCGGGGTGATGGGCGTGATCGAAACGTTCCTCCTCTTCTACCTGGGGGAACGCGTGTTTCATTTCGATCGGTCATTCATCCAAACGCTCATTTATCTCAAGCTGTCGGTGTCCGGGCACCTCACCGTTTTCGTCACCCGCACCCGGGGCCATTTCTGGTCGTACCGCCCGTCGGCCGCGCTCTTTTTCGCCGTTCTCGTCACCCAGCTGATCGCCACCTGCATCACGGCGCTCGGTCTTTTCATGACTCCGATCGGCTGGTTTTGGGCCCTGGCGGTATGGGGCTACGCGCTCTTCTGGTTCTTCATGGAGGACCTGCTCAAGCTGGCCGCCCGGAAGCTGCTCAATTTGGAGGTGCTTCCCCCCTCGCGCCGATGACGGATTTCGGCGCCGATCCGCCCACGACCCGGATGCGCCCGCGGCGGCGTCAGGCGAAGTGGTCGTAGCCTTTCCCGAAGGGCTCGGATTTTCCGTTCCGCTCGAGGCGGATGCCCCCGTCCCTCGTCGTCATTTCCCCCACGATGCTGAAGTCGTCGAATTCCCGGCGTAAATCGGAGACGGCGTCTTCGGGAACGGCGAAGACGATCTGAAAATCCTCGCCCCCGTAGAGGGCGAAATCCTCGGGATTCCGCCCCAGGAGGCGGGCCGTTTCGATCGTCGTGGCGGAGCAGGGGATCTTCTCGTAATAAACCACCGCCCCGGTCCCGCTCTCCCGGGCCAGGTGCGTCACCTCGCTCGCCAGCCCGTCCGAGACGTCGATGGTGGCGCGGGCGCGGCGACAGACGGCCCGGCCCTCTTCCGCCAGACGGGATTTGGGCTCAAGATGATCCAGCGTATGACCGTGTCTGTTTTCCCGCAACAATTCCAGGCCGGCCGCGCTTCCCCCGAGGGTCCCCGTCACGCCGATGAGGTCTCCCGGTCGGGCGCCGGAGCGCGGCCGGAAAAGAGAGGGCTCCACTTCTCCCAGCAAGGCGATGTTGAAAACCAATTGACCGCCGCGGGCGGTGTCGCCGCCGACGAGCAGCACGCCGTGTTTTTCCGCCGAGGCGTACAAACCCCGGTACAATCCCTCGACAAAATCATAGCTTGTGTCTTTTTTCAGACAGATTGAAAGAAAAGCGAACTTCGGTCGCCCGCCCTTGCAGACGACGTCGGACACGTTCGCTTCCATGAGCTTCATTCCGATCTGAAAAGGCGTCTGCCAGTGCAGCGAGAAATGATCGTCCTCGACCATCATGTCGGTCGTCACCAGGAGATCCAAGTCTTTCGTGTGGGCGAGAAGCGCACAGTCGTCGCCCACCCCGACCTTCAGGGCGGGGTCCGCCAGATCCCGCCTCGTCAAGCGGCGCAGGAGCTCGAACTCACCCCCGATCTCGTCAATCGTCATAGACCGTCCTTCTCCGGAAATA
>CAZKOS010000044.1:8499-17226 GCA_964554445.1 uncultured Spirochaetaceae bacterium
ATGGAAAACGAATCCAGAAATTTCTGGAAATCGAAGTACCGCTCGAAGAGCAGCTCCACTTCCTTCAGCTTCGGCTTTTCGTAGATCTGGAGCTTGGTGTTCTCGTACGTTTCCAGGACGAGCTTTTCCGCGGTGGCCGTGTCCTCGTTGACGCAGACGGCGGGGATGTCCGCGCCGATGATCTCCTTCTCGATCGCCGTATCGAAGCTCGAGCCCTCGCCGCAGGTGAGGATGAGCCCGGCGATTCCCTGGCCCGCGGCCTTCTTCTTCACGTGGAAGTCGCAAATGGATTTGATGCGCCGGTAGCTGGCGGCGGCGATGATGACGAGGGAGTGCGGCGTGATGTGCTTGTCGAGCTGGAGGCTTTCCTCCGTGAGCGAGATGACCTTGATCGAGGCGCACGGCAGATTCCAGGACTCGTCATCCAGGTCGCCCACGGGCGTCGCCCCCCGGAACGTCTCGTACACCACCTTCATCGACGGCTGGGTGAGCAGATCGATCATGGGGAGGAACCCGAGGATGGAAAGCGAGCCGCCGAAGGCGCCGTACATCCTGTTGAGCAGGCCGTCGGTGACGAACTGCTTCATCGTCTCTATCTTCTCCGGAATGAGCTTGTTGAAGACGATGCCGCGCACCCGCACCCGCTTGAACAGGAAATAGGAAAGGTCGACCTCGAGCATGTCGAGCGCCTTGCCGATGCCGCCGCCCGAGAGGAAGACGATGTCCGCGTTGATGAGGGCGGCCACGTTGGCGTTGGACAGGCCGACGATGCTTCCCACGCCCGGGTGCCCCGTGCCCTCGGCGATGATCACCTTCTTGTGGGACAGGCTTTTCAGGGCCTCGAGGATGGAGTTTTCGAGCTTCTGGGTCTCCTCGCGGGTGTCCCCGGAGGAGAGATAGGAGCGGGTGAAACCGGAGCCGACGCGCACCGGCGAGACCTGGCCCAGGTCCATGTCCGGGATCCCCGAGAACTCCCTGACGAGGCGGGCGTCCTTGTCTATCTTGCGGCCGTCCGCCACCACCACGAGCTCCTGGCCCACCGGCTTGATGTACCCGATGTGGATGGGGTCGAGATATTTTCGGAAGAGCGAGATGAGCCCCAGGCTCGTCACCGTCTTGCCGGCGTGCTGCCTGAAACCCGTGACGTAGACGACGATGGGCGCCATTTATTTCTCCGTACCCTCCACGACGTGATTGTCGTAATAATACTCGAAACTGTCCACCAGGGCCTGCCAGGAAGCTTCGATGATGTTTTCCGAGACCCCGACGGTGTCCCATTCCACGTCGCCGTCGCTCGAAGTGACGAACACCCTCACCTTGGCGCTCGAGGCCTTTTCCGGGTCGAGGACGCGCACCCGGTAGTCGGTGATCTTGAGCTTCGCGATGAAGGGGAAATCCGGGGCGAGGGCGTCCCGCAGGGCGGCGTCGAGCGCGTCCACCGGGCCGGTGCGCACCGCCGCGCCCATCACGTCCCGCCCGTTGAGCCTGAGGAAAATTTTGCCGACGGTCTTGGCGGGGGCCGAGCTCACCTTGTGCGATTCCAGGTTGTAGTTGAGAAGCTCGAACAGCGGCGTGTAGCGTCCCAGCGCCTTGCGGATGATGAGGTCGAAGGAAGCCTCGGCCGCCTCGTACTCGTACCCGTCCTGCTCGAGCGTCTTCATCTTGGCGGCGAGCTCGTGGACGACGGTCTCGTTCTTGTCGAAATCGCCGTACTTGGCGAGTTTCTTGATGATGGTCGAGCGGCTGCCGAGGATGGAGAGGATGATGGAGCGCTCGTTGCCGACGGAGGAAGAAGGGACGTGCTCCATGAGGTAGTCGGCCTTCATGAGGACGTCCACGTGCTGGCCCGACTTGTGGGTGAAGGCGGCCTCGCCCACGTACGGCGAGCGCCGGTCGGGGATGATGTTGGCCTTCTCCGCCACGAACCGGGACAGGGAAGTGAGCCGGTTCAGGTTGGCGGCGGCCGAAACGTCGAGTTTCATTTTCAGGCTTAAGTTGGGGACGACGACGCAGAGGTTGGCGTTGCCGCACCGCTCGCCCCAGCCGTTGATGGTGCCCTGGACATGGACGGCCCCCTCGGCAATGGCGACGATCGAGTTGGCCACGGCGTTGCCGGTGTCATTATGGCAGTGAATCCCGATCGCCCCGAGCTCCTGTCGCGGAAGGGCCCTCACGATCTCGGCCACCTCCATCGGGAGCGTGCCGCCGTTCGTGTCGCAGAGCACGAGGCAGTCGGCGCCGGCCTCCCTGCCGGCCCTGAGCACCTGGACCGCGTAGGCCGGATCGGCCTTGTAGCCGTCGAAGAAATGCTCGAGGTCGAAGATCACCTCCCGGCCTTCCTTCTTCAGCACCGAGATCGAGTCGCGGATCATGTTGAGGTTTTCCTCCCTGGTCGTCTTCAACACCAGGTCGACGTGGGCGGTCCAGGCCTTGCCCACGACCACCACCGCGGGCGTTTCCGCCTCGAGCAGGGCGGTGATCTGCGGGTCCGACTCGGCTTTGCCTTTCGGTTTCCGCGTGGAACCGAAGGCGACGATCTTCGCGTGGGAGAGCTTTTCCTTGCGGATTTGCCGGAAAAATTCCGCCTCCAGGTCGTTGGAGAGGGGAAACCCGCCCTCGATGTAATCGATCTTGAACTCGTCGAGCTTCCGGGCGATGTCGAGCTTGTCGTCCAGGGTGAAATTGATCTCCAGGCCCTGCATGCCGTCCCGGAGCGTGGTGTCGAAGACGTCTATTCGTTTCATGATCCAGCCTCTCTCTTGAAAGATAGCCACGCTGTTTTTTTTTTGGCATTTCAGCGCGCACGCCGCTATGATGATATCGTCTCAGCGCGTTTTGGCTTTCAGGAGGTACGGCAGCCAGCCGCCCTCCTCCACGATTTTCTGCATGAAGGGAGGGAAGGGGGCGATCGCGATCTCCCGCCCCCCGCCGGTGACGGCGCGCCCCGCGTCGAGATCGACGGTCAGGGTGTCGCCTTCCTTCGTTGTTTCGAAAATCTCCCGGCTCTCGACAATGGGCAGCCCGATGTTGATCGCATTGCGGAAGAAGATGCGGGCGAAGGACACGGCCACCACGCAGGCGACGCCCGCGTACTTGAGGGAGAGCGGCGCGTGCTCGCGCGAGGACCCGCAGCCGAAGTTGTCTCCCGCGACGATGATGCTTCCCTTTTCGACCTTCGTCCCGAAGCCCGGCCGGACGTCCTCCATGCAGTACTTTCCGAGCACGTCCGGGGCGGTGGTGTTGAGGTAGCGCGCCGGAATGATCTCGTCGGTATTGACGTTGTCACCGAACGTGTACACCTTGCCGGTAAATTTCATCTTCTCTGTCTCCTCATGTCGATACGCTTGCGAGCGCTCTCATAATTTCAAAAATAACAAAATCCATGCCCGGTTGAAACGCCGAAGATGAAAAGATATTCGGCATTTCAATCCGGTTCAGGGCATCAGTTCCGCGGGGTCGGTGATCCGGCCCGTCACCGCCGAGGCGGCGGCCACGGCCGGGGAGGCGAGGTAGATCTCGCTGTCCCGGTGGCCCATCCGGCCCACGAAGTTGCGGTTGGTGGTCGAGACGCAGCGCTCGCCGTGGGCGAGGATTCCCATGTGCCCGCCGAGGCACGGCCCGCAGGTGGGCGGCGAAATGACCGCGTGCGCGTCCAGGAAGACCTGGAAGAGCCCCTCGTCCAATGCCTGGCGGTAGATCTTCGGCGTGGCCGGCAGGACGAGACAGCGCAGGTTCGGGTCCACCTTCCTCCCCTTGAGGATTCGGGCCGCCACCCGCAGGTCCTCGATCCGGCCGTTGGTGCAGGAGCCGATGACGACCTGGTCGATCCGGACGTCCGTGCCCTCGCGCGCCGGCTTCACGTTTTCCGGCAGGTGAGGGTAGGCGACCACCGGGCTTAAGCCGGTGACGTCGACGGTGACGGTCTGCTCGTACACCGCGTCGGGGTCGGGCGCGAGGTACTCGCCCTTTTCCTTCGTCCGTTCCGCGAGGTATTGCTCGACCTTTTTATCCGGCACGAACACGCCGTTCTTGCCGCCCGCCTCGATGGCCATGTTGGCCATGGTCATGCGCCCCTCGACCGACAGCGCGTCGATGACGGGGCCGGAAAATTCGATCGCCTTGTACTGCGCGCCGGACACGCCGATCTTCCCGATGAGAAGCAGGATGAGGTCCTTGGCGGACATCCATTCGCCCATGGCGCCCGTGAACACGGCCTTCACCGTCGGCGGCACCTTGAGCCAGGCCTTGCCCGTGAGCAGGAATCCGGCGACGTCGGTCGAGCCGACGCCGGTGGAGAAGGCGCCGAGCGCGCCGTAGGTGCAGGTATGCGAGTCGGCGCCGATGACGACCATCCCCGGCCTGATCGCGCCCATTTCCGGGAGCAGGGCGTGCTCGACCCCGACCTCTCCCTGCTCGAAGAAACGCACCCCCTTGTGCCTGGCCGCGAAGTCCTTCAGTTTCCGGTAATGCTCGGCGGAGAGGATGTCCTTGTTGGGGGTGAAATGGTCGGGGACCATGAAGACGCGCTCCGGGCAGCACACGTTTTTCCCGCCCGCTTTCTCGAACTCCTCGATGCTGATCGGCGCCGTGATGTCGTTCGAAAGCGCCAGGTCCGGCTCGATCTCTATGAAATCCTGCGGCTTCAGGCTCGCCGCGCCCGCCTTCTTCGCCAATATTTTTTCAGTCAACGTCATTCCCATGTCCGTCTCTTCTTCCTTTCACGCCTTGGGTTTCATCTGCGACACCCGCCGGTAGCGGTTGAGGGCGTTGATGTACGCCTTGGCGCTCGCCTCGAGGATGTCGGTCGAGGCGCCGTGGCCCGTGTAGCTCCGCCCCTCGATTTCCACCGCCACCGACACCTCGCCCATGGCGGTTTTTTCCGGCGTCACGGCCTGGACCGCGAATTCCTTGAGCGCCGTCTTGAGGCCGGTCACCCGGTCGACCGCCTTGAAAATCGCGTCCACCGGACCGTCCCCGGTGGCGGCCTCCTCGGCGAGCCGGTCGCCGATTTTCAGGCGCACGGCGGCCGTCGGCACCGCCGTGTTCCCCGACTGGATGCTGAAGTAGTCGAGGAGGTAGGCTTCCTTCCCCGAATCCATCTGCTCGCTCACGATCACGAACAGGTCGTCGTCGAACACCTCCCGTTTCCGGTCGGCGATCTGGAGGAAGCGCTCGTAGGCCGTCTTGAGCTCGTTTTCCGCGAGCGTGAAGCCGAGCTCTCCCAGGCGGGTCTTGAACCCGTGCAGGCCGGAGTGCCTGCCCAGCACGATCTTGCTCACCTCGCGGCCGACCGACTCCGGCGTCATGATCTCGTAGGTCTCGCGCTTTTTGAGCACGCCGTCCTGGTGGATGCCGGACTCGTGCGCGAAGGCGTTCTCTCCCACGATGGGCTTGTTCCGCGGAATGGGGAAGCCGATGATGCTCGACAGGAGCCGGCACGAGTTCCACAGCTGGCCGGTGTTGACGTTGGTGGTCAGGGGGACGGCATCGCGGCGCACGAAGAGCGCCATGACGAACTCTTCGAGGGAGGCGTTGCCCGCCCGCTCGCCGATTCCGTTCAGGGTCACCTCGACCTGCCGGGCGCCGTTCTGGACGCCGGCCAGGGTATTGGCCACGGCCAGCCCCAGGTCATTGTGGCAGTGCACGGAAATGACGGCCTTGTCGATGTTGGGCACGCCTTCCTTGATCGCTTTAATGAACCGGCCGAATTCCTCCGGCACGGCGTACCCGACCGTGTCCGGGATGTTGAGGATGGTGGCGCCCGCGTCGATCACCTTTTCCAGAATGCGGCAGAGGAAGGGAAGCTCGCTCCGGGTCGCGTCCTCGGGGGAGAACTCCACCTCCGCCACCTTGTTCCGCGCGTAGGCGACGGCCTTGACGGCCATCTCCACGACCGTGTCCGGGTCCTTGTTGAGCTTGTGCTTCATGTGGAGCGGGCTGGTGGCGATGAAGGTGTGAATGCGGGGCTTCTCCGCCTTCTTCACCGCCTCGGCGGCGCTCTCCAGGTCCTTTTCCAGGGCGCGGGCCAGGGCGGCCACCGTCGGGCCCTTGAGCCTTTCCGAGATGTAGCGGCACGATTCGAACTGGTGCGGCGAGGAGACCGGAAACCCGGCCTCGATGACGTCGACGCCCAGGCGGCCGAGCTGCACGGCGAGCTCGAATTTCTGCTCCAGGCTCATGGACGCGCCGGGAGACTGCTCGCCGTCGCGGAGGGTGGTGTCGAAAATGGCTACCTTGTCCATGGCTCAGGCTCCTTTCGCCGCTTTTTTCGTCTTGCGGCCGCGCTCGATGGAGACGAGCCCGCTCCGCGCCATTTCCTGGACGGCGGACGGCCCGATGATCGAGAGCAGGTCGTCGATCTTTTCCGTGGAACCGGTCACCTCGAGCGAGAGCGAATCCGCGCCGACGTCGATGACGCGGGCGCGGAACACGTCCGCCACCTGGATGATCTCGGACCGGCGCTCGGGGGCGGCCTGCACCTTGATGAGCGCCAGCTCGCGGTTGATCGACTTCAGGCCCGTGAGGTCGATCAGCTTGATGACGTCGATGAGCTTGTTGAGCTGCTTCTTGATCTGCTCGATGACGGCGTCGTCTCCCGAGCAGACGAGCGTCACCCGGGACACGGCCGGATCGGTCGTCACCCCGACGGTGAGCGACTCCAGGTTGTAGGCCCGGCCCGAGAAGAGCCCGGCGATGCGGACCAGGACGCCCTGGTGGTTTTCCACGAGAAGACTGATCACGTGCGTCATTCGGCACCTCCCAGCAGCATGTCTTTGTTGGCGCCGCCGGCGGGCACCATGGGCCAGACGTTGGCCTCTTCGTCGATGATGAAATCGATGATCACCGGCCGGTCCTTGACCGCGGCCGCCTGGCGCAGGGCGGGCTCGATGTCCGCCTCCTCGGTCACCCGGATGCCGACCGCCATGTAGGCCTCGGCCAGCTTCACGAAATCCGGGTTGTAGGCGAGGCAGTGGTCGCCGGGGCCCGAGCATTCGGGCGGGCAGGTCGTCTTGCGCCGCAGGCAGGTGGCGGAATACCGCTTGCCGAAAAAGAGCTCCTGCCACTGCCGCACCATGCCCAGGTAGCCGTTGTTGAGCACGGCGATGATCACCCCCAGGCCTTCCTGGACGGCGGTGGCCATCTCCTGGATGTTCATCTGGATCGATCCGTCCCCGGCGATGTCGATGACCGTCTTGTCCGGGTGGGCGAGCTTGGCGCCGATGGCGGCCGGAAAGCCGTACCCCATCGTCCCCAGGCCGCCCGAGGTGATGAGCGTGCGGGGCCGGGTGTAGTTGTAGAAGAGGGCGGCCCACATCTGGTTCTGCCCGACTTCCGTGGCGATGATCGCCTCCGGAAACACCTCGGAGATTTTCTTCACGACGACGCCCGGCGAGAGCCGGCCTTTCGACTTTTCCGGCTCGACCGGATGCTCCGTCTTCCACGCGCCCACCTGTTTCACCCACGGTTCGATCGCGGGGGGCTTGGCGAGCGGGAGGAAGTCCTCGAGCACCAGGGCCGCGTCGCCCACGATCGGGACCTCGACCGGCACGTTCCTGGCGATGGCCGACGGGTCGATGTCGGCGTGGATGATCACGGCGTGCGGGGCGAAGGACTCGAGCTTGCCCGTCGCCCGGTCGTCGAAGCGGGTGCCGACGGCGAAGATGAGGTCGCATTCCGTGACGGCCATGTTGGCGGCGTAGGTGCCGTGCATCCCGAGCATGCCCAGGTTGAGCGGGTGGTCGCTCTCGATCCCGCCGATTCCCATGAGCGAGCTGATGACCGGCACGCCGGTTTTCTTCACCACCTTGCGGAATGCGGGCGCCGCGCCGGCGATGTTGATCCCGCCGCCGATGTAGAACAGCGGCCGCTTGGCCCGGGCGAGGAGCTCGGCGGCCTTCTTGATCTGTCCGCTGTGGCCCTTGAGCACGGGATTATAACCCCGCATCTTCACGTCGTCGGGGTATTCGTCGTCCAGTTTTCCCGTGAAGACGTCCTTCGGAATGTCGACGACCACCGGGCCGGGCCGGCCGCTGCCGGCGATAATGAAGGCCTTCTTGATGGTTTCGGCCAGGTCTTTGCGCTCGGTCACCAGGTAGTTGTGCTTGGTGATGGGGCGGGTGATGCCGATCGTGTCCGCCTCCTGGAAGGCGTCATTGCCGATCATGTTGAGCGGCACCTGGCCGGAGATGCAGACGATCGGAACCGAATCGAAATTGGCCGTGGCCAGGCCGGTGGCGGTGTTGGTCGCGCCCGGTCCGCTGGTCACCAGGCAGACGCCGGTCTTGCCGGTGGAACGGGCGTACCCGTCGGCGGCGTGCACGGCGGCCTGTTCGTGGCGGGTGAGCACGACCCGGATCGCGGGCTCCGTGTAGAGGGCGTCGAAAACCGGGATGACGACTCCTCCCGGATATCCGAAAATGACCTCGACTCCTTCCCGTTTTAAAGCCTCGATCAGCATCTCCGCGCCATTGCGCATCATGTCGTCCTCCTCGCCCGAAAATTTGAAAAAAAAGGCCGTTCCCCCGGAAGAGAACGGCCTTGAAGCTTCAGCCTCGAAACCTACTCCTCCGGTTTTAGCTTTAACAGGAGCAGTACAATGAGAATGGTAATGGTCGAAATCCGATTGACGAGTGTCTTCAAATTCGTAAATCCGTTCAGAGCCATCTGTTATAAATAATATCAAATTTCGCCATTTGTCAACCGCTTCTGGTGATAAAAAAAATCTAC
>CAZKOS010000045.1:0-16650 GCA_964554445.1 uncultured Spirochaetaceae bacterium
CTGTAAATCTGTTGGCTTACGCCTTCGAAGGTTCAAATCCTTCTCTCCCCATCCCTTTTTGACGTTTTACGGTGCGGCGGTACGGACGGCGGTTTTTCCCCTCCTGCCTGCGTTTTATGTCGGAACCATTGGAAATCAAAAAAAGAGAAGAAACACCACGCCGCGATTTTTTCCGGCCCGCGGGCCTGCGCTTCCAATGCCGGCGCTGTTCCGGATGCTGCCGCGTATCGCCCGGCTTCGTTTTCCTTTCGCATGAGGACCTGGCCGGATTGCTGGCGGCGACCGGCGCGCCTTTTCGGGAATTTTTCACGTTATACCTGCGCATCGTGTCCATCGGTTTTTTCTCGCGGCTGAGCCTCCGGGAAAAATCGAATTACGACTGCATCTTCTGGGAAAACGGCGGCTGCCGCGTCTACGAGCATCGCCCCCTGCAATGCCGGAGTTATCCGTTTTGGAGCGCCATCGTGTCGTCCCGCAAGAACTGGGAGGAGCAGAAGCTCTCCTGCCCCGGGATCGACACGGGACCGCGCCACGCGCCGCCTGAAATCGATCGCTGGCTGGGCCTGCGCCTGGAGGAACGGCTGATCGAGGTCGAGGACGTCGATCCCGGCGCGCTGGAGGAAATTCACGCCGGGTACATGGCGGACCGGCGCGGGCGAAGCGGTTTCAGGGAAGAGACGTAACGGCGGAGTGCGAAAGGGCGGAAATGACGAGAACCTATGAGTTTACGGATAAAGAGCTCGTCTTGTTGTACATGCTGCTCACGAACAAGACCGTGCCCGATCGGTTCGCGGGCGCTCTCCTCACCTCCAAAATTGAAAAAGCGCTGTTCGAATTCATGACCATCGCGGAAATTGAGAATATCGAGGATTATTACCGCACGTTATGAGAAATCTTTTGCTTTTTACGTGAAAAACAGGTATATTTAGTGGTTGACAAAAATGCCGATTGTTGAAACCCCATGGCCGTCGTGTGAAACGCCGTTCGCGACCGGCTTGCCGGGAAGGGTTCTTGTCACTTGAAGGAGCGGTTTTTCCTGCGCGTGGCACAGAGTTTTTCCGATAGAGACGTTTTCATCAATCCCGGAAAAAGGTATCGGTAGCATGCGACTCTTAAAAATTCCCCTGGTGCTGGTTTTTTTGCTTCTGGTCCTGCTGGTGATGGCCGGCGGCGCGTTTACCGTGATCGCCCTGCTGAATAATCCGACCGGCGCGGTGCCTCAAGCGGGGGAACTTTTCCAGATCAAAAAGGGCGAGTCGTCCGAGCACGTCTTCATCCGCCTGGAGCAGGCGGGATTGATCCGCTCGTCGCTCCTCCTCCAGGTCGTCGCGAAGGTCGCCGGGACGGAATCGTCGCTCAAGGCCGGCGTCTACCGGATCAGACCGGATCAGACCACCATCGACATCCATAACGCGCTCGTCTCGGGCAGACAGGAATTGAAGAAGGTGACGGTCAAGGAGGGGTGGACGCTGTCGCAGATCGCGGGCGCGCTCAAAAGCGGCGGTCTCATGGACGCGGGCTCGTTCGTGAAGGCGGCCGCCTCCCGGGAATTGCTGGCCCGCTACGGCATCCCCGGCCGGACGGCCGAGGGGTACTGCTTTCCGGACACCTATTACTTCCCGTACGACGCCTCCGCCGCCTCCATGCTCGCCGCGATGTGCGACAATTTTTACGCGAAACTCGCCGACATCTATCCCGAATACAAGCGGCTCGCGCACAAGGCCCTTTTTCAGAAGGTGATCGTCGCCTCCATCGTGGAGCGTGAATACCGCCGGGAGAACGAGGCGCCGGTCATCGCCTCGGTGTTTTACAACCGGCTGCGGATCAACCAGCCCCTCGAGTCCTGCGCGACGGTCGAGTACGTGCTCACCGAGATCCTGGGCAAGCCGCATCACGAGCGCCTCACCTGGGCGGACATCGCCGTCCAGTCGCCGTACAACACCTACCGCGTCTACGGCCTTCCGCCGGGACCCATCGGCAATCCGGGGCGGACGTCGCTCATGGCGGCCTTTTTCCCGATGAAAACCGATTACCGGTATTTCGTGCTCAAGGATCCGGCGAGCGGTGCGCACGAATTTTCGGAAACGTTCCAGAAGCACCTCTCCGCGAAAAGCCTGTACCTGAAAGGGTATTGAACGGGGCGGCGCGATAATGGCGATGAGGATTCCGGAAGAAACGATCAACAGGATCACGGAAAGACTCGACATCACCGCGGTGGTGGGCGAATACGTCCCCCTGGTGAAGAAAGGCAACCGGTACTGGGGCTTGTGCCCGTTCCATAACGAGAAGACGCCGTCCTTTGCGGTGACCCCGGAGAAGGGGGTGTATTATTGTTTCGGTTGCCACAAGGGAGGCAGTGTGCTTACCTTCATCATGGAGATGGAAAAAATGTCGTTCGTCGAGGCGGTGGAATTCGCCGCCAAAAAGGCGGGCGTTGAGGTCGATTTCCAAAACCGGGAGCGGGAGCGGGAGGGGCCGGGCAAAGAGGCGTTCCTTGAATTGTACGGGCGGGTCGCGCAGTCCTTCGCCCACATCCTGAAAAATCACGCGGCGGCGGAGCCGGCGCGGCGGTACCTGGCCTCGCGGCGCCTGGGTGAGGACGTCCTGGAGAAGTTTTCCCTCGGATACGCGCCGCCGCAGCGGGAATGGCTGTACGATTTTCTGAGGAAGAAAAATTTTTCGGAGGATTTTCTGGCCCGTTCGGGGCTGTTCGCCAGGGAGAAGAGGGCGTATTTCGCCAACCGGATCATGTTTCCCATCGCCAATGCCCGAAACGAGGTGGTCGCGTTCGGCGGGAGGGGCCTGGGCGACGCGCAGCCCAAATACTTGAACACGCCGGAAACGACGTTTTTCCAGAAGGGCTCGAATTTGTACGGAATCAATCACGCGCTTTCGGCCATGAAGGAAAGCGGGTTTTTTTATCTCGTCGAGGGATATTTCGACGTGATCGCGATGCACGCCTCGGGCCTCACCAATTGCGTCGCGCCCCTGGGGACGGCGCTGACCGAGCGCCAGGCCCGGCTCCTGAAACGTTATTGCTCCAAGGCTTTCCTCGTCTTCGACGGGGACGACGCCGGCGTGAAGGCCACCCTGCGCGCCCTGGAAATATTCGAGGCGTGCGACGTGGAGACGGAGGTCGTCGAACTGAAGACGCGCAAGGATCCGGCCGAAATTTATGAGAGGGACGATGCCGAGGCCTTGCATAAAGCGATGAAATGCTCTATTAATGGCTTTCAATTTATTCTCAAGAGGGCGATGACTCACAATGACACGGCGACACCGAGGGGGAAGGAAGGTGTCGTGGCTTTCATTTCATCGTATTTATCGAAAGTCCAGTCCCGGATCCGACGCGACGCCTATATCGAGGCGACCGCCGAGGCGCTCGGCGTGCGCGAGGAGACGGTGCGCGGAGATTTGTCGCGGCCGAAAAAATATTCTCCCGCGGCCGTCGAACCGGCGGCCGAACGGGGCGCGCCGGGCGTCAACGACGAGCTGTTGTTCATGCTGGCCGCGGCCGTCGCCGAGCACGGTTTTCTCGAGGTGCGGAAGGGCGTCCGGCTTGAGGATCTGCAGGACGCCGGGGCGCGGCAGATATATATCGCGCTTGAGGAATGCTTTCGAAATGACGAATTTTCAATGGAGAGGCTGCTGCCGAGGATTGAGGACGAATCGATCAGAAACCTGCTCATGGAGAAGGCGTCTTCCGAGGAATTCGCCGTCAACCAGAAGGAATATATTGAAAAAAGCATCCGGCGCATCAAGGAATTGAGCCTCAAGCGAAAACAGGACGAGATTGACGGAAAATTGAGGGAATACGACAGACAAAAAACCGATTACGGCGTACTGCGCGATTTGCAGCTGGAGAAGATGTACGTCGACGAAGAGCTCAAGAAATTAACGGCAAGGGACTATGGCAGAGACAACTGAATTGGTCAATGACCCCGCGGTGCAGAAGCTTCTCGCGTATGCCCGCGAAAAAAAGAGCGTCAGTTACGACGAGGTCACCGATTTCCTGCCCGATCACATTGTCAACGGCGACAAGATCGAGGAGGTCATCAACATTCTCGAGGAGAACAAGATCAAGCTCGAGGACGAGCCCATCGACCTGCAGCTCGACGACGAGAAGCCGGAAAAAAACAACAAGAAGAACAAGAAACTCGTCTACGCCGAGGGACGCGATTCCTCCAATGACGATCCCATCCGGCTCTACCTGAGGGAAATCGGGAAGGAAAATCTCCTCACCGCGGAACAGGAGGTGATCCTTTCCAAGAAGATGGAAGAGGGCGGCCAGATCATCAAGAAGGTCATCCTCGAGTCGAACGTTCTGATCAATGAATTCTACCGGATCTGCCGCAAGGCGCTTTCCAAGCGGGACCCCCGGGAGCTCAACCTCTCCAAAAAAGAGGTCTCCGAGATCCTGGCCGAACGCAAGCGGCTCAATATATTTTACCGCGACGCGATCCGGGACGTGTTTCCCAAGTTGAAGGAATATCACGACCTGAAGAAACAATACGAGGAAATCCGGGAGGAGCTGCTCGGCAGCCCCGAGCTCGCCAAGAAACGGACCTCGCTGCTCCACGCCCTGAAAAAGGTCGCCTACCAGCCCGAGGAGATCGTCGCCATCGCGGACAAGTACGTCCTGGCGGTGCGCAAGGTGCGGAGCATCCAGAAGGATACGAAAAAGATCGAGAAGCGGCTGGGGATCAAGGACACCAAGGAGCTGCGCAATCTGGTGCGCGGCCTGGCGAAGAGAAACGAGTGCGAAAAAATCGAGCGGTCGCTCGGCCTGCCGCAGGACAAAATCAAGGATCTCATTCGGACCATCCATCTGAACGAGAGCAAGGTCGACAAGCTCGAGGTCGAATTCGAGGACCGGCTCGAGAATATCCTGGAGCAGGCCAAGCACGTCGAGCGCGGCCGGATCATGATGAAGAACGCGAAGGACAAGCTCATCAAGGCCAACCTCAGGCTGGTGGTGAGCATCGCGAAGAAGTACACCAACCGCGGCCTCCATTTCTTCGACCTGGTGCAGGAGGGAAACATCGGCCTCATCAAGGCGGTCGAGAAATTCGAGTACCGGAAGGGCTATAAATTTTCGACATACGCCACCTGGTGGATCCGGCAGGCCATCACCCGCTCCATCTCCGACCAGGCGCGGACCATCCGCGTCCCGGTGCACATGATCGAGCAGATCAACAAGGTGATGCGCGAATCGCGGCAGCTCATGCAGGTGCTGGGCCGCGAGCCCACGGACGACGAGGTGGCCGACCATCTCGGCTGGTCGATTTCGCGCGTCAAATCCGTGAAGAACGTCGCCCGCGAGCCGATTTCCCTCGAAACGCCCATCGGCGAGGAGGAGGATTCGCTGCTCGGGGACTTCATCGAGGACAAGGACGTGGAGAACCCGGCGCACCAGACGGCCTTCCGCATCCTCCAGCAGCAGCTCAATTCGGTCTTGAAATCGCTGCCGCCGCGGGAGCAGGACGTTCTCCGGATGCGCTTCGGTCTCGTCGACGGGTATTCGCTCACCCTCGAGGAGGTCGGGCTCCATTTCAACGTGACGCGGGAGCGCATCCGGCAGATCGAGGCGAAGGCGCTCAGGCGCCTGCGGCACCCTAAAAAAAGCAGAAAACTGAAGGATTATCTCGATTACTAATACCCAGGGGGAACGACATGCTGACAGAAGTGTTCGATAAATTGAAGGCGCTGCAGGTGGTGCTTTCCAAGAAATGCGAGGTGGAGGAGGAGGTTAACGAGATTCCGAAGGTGCTCACGACCAAGATCGAGCTCCTCAACCGCATCAAGAAAACGTCCGCCGACAAGCAGAAAAATCTCGAGGACGTGATCGCGCGGGCGGGGGACATCGCCGGAAAAATGACCGAGGCGGAGAAGGAACGGGAAACCTACGAGAAACAAATGGACCAGATCAAGACCCAGCGCGAATACGAGGCCCTCGACAAGCAGATCAAGGACATCGCCGCCAAGGAGACCGAATACCGGAAAGAAATCCAGAAGCTCGAGTCAGTGAGCGAAGAGCTGAAGACCCAGGTTGAAAAGGAAAAGGTCCTCATCCACAAGCAGGAAGAGGAAGTGAAGGAAGAACAGGCGAAGATCAAGCACGACGTGAAGGAAAAACAGAAGATCCTCAAGACGCTCGAAAAGGAAGAGCTCAAGATCACGCCGGGCCTGGACGAGGATATCCTGTTCAAATTCGAACGAATCATCAGGAGCAAGGCCGGGGTCGGGATCGTCGCCATCCGCAACGGCATCTGCACCGGCTGCCATATGATCCTCCCGGGGCAGTTCGTGAACGACGTGCGCAGCGGAACCGGCATCGAGTTCTGTCCCGAGTGCTCGCGCATCCTCTTCTGCTCGGACGAAACCGAAGAAGGCGACGAATACGATTACGGAGAGGATTCGTCCGGCGAAGACGACGATGAATCGGAAGACGACGACGGGGACGACGGGGACGACGGGGACGGCGACGACGGCGGCGATTCCCGGGACGGCGACGACAACTGAACCGGGCGTCAAGAGGTTTTTTGACAGGTCAAATCACCGCCTGACCACCTGACCACCTGGCATTGAAGCGTGTGGTATTTTATTTTACGTAAGATGTAAAATGAAAGACACAATATACCGAATGCCTGGTGGTCAGGTGGTCAGGAGGAAAGTCCGGGCTCCAGAGAGCATGATGCCGGGTAATTCCCGGGATCCCGCGCTCGCAGTGAGAGCGGGAGACAGAAAGCGTCACAGAGACCTGACCGTCCCGCACCTCATGATTGAGGTGCGGGACAAGGGTGAAAAGGCGGGGTAAGAGCCCACCGCGCCGCCGGCGACGGCGGCGGCACGACAAGCCTCATCAGGAGCAAGGCCGAACAGCGGAGCGGGTGGCTCGCCCTGTGTCTCCGGGCAATGCGCCCGGGGGCCGTATCCGCGGGTTGGCCGCTCGAGACGGCGCGCAAGCGAACGTCCCAGAGAGATGGTGATTCGCGACAGAATCCGGCTTATCGACCTGTCTTTTTTTTATTTTACGTCGTCTTTTTCGAAATAAACGAGCGCCGCGGAAAGAACACGATTCATGCTGTTGGATTACGAGAGGTACCAGAGAAAATCTCCGAAAAGAAAATCGCGCATCATCCTTTTTCTTTTCCTGCTGACGGCTTTCGGCCTCGGCACGTATTTTCTCGTGTCCGCCTTTTTTCGCAACCGGAAGGCGTTCGAGTCATTGACGATGCCTTCCCCGGAAGATCGGCTCGACGCACTGTGGTCGAAGTTGATCGCCGTCGACCGGGCGCCGGCGCAGTCCGCCAAGCGCGAGGACGATGAAAAAAAAGTGCTCGACGAAATCCTGCGCCTGTCGGGCGATCTTCTGAAGAACCGCCCCCTGTCGCTCAAGCCTCTCCTGTATCACGGCTACGCCGCGTTCTATCGGGCCCTCTGCGAGTCCGCCTTCGAGAAACAGCTTCCCTATCTCAACCAGTCGGTCGTCTCCCAGCGCCGGGCGCTCCTGCTCGCCGGCGGCGAGCTCAAACCGCAATTATGCTACATGCTCGGGCGGGCCTATTTCCACAAGCGCTCGTCGTATTACGACCTGGCGGCGAGGTATCTTGAACAGGCCCTGAAATTGGGTTATAAACGAACAGATGCGTATGAATATCTCGTCCTCGTGTATAACGAATGGGGAGTGACCGATAAAGCGATCGGCTATTTGGAAAAGGCGTACGCGGAGAACCACGATGTTCTGTACCTGTACTACCTCGCCCAAAGCTATCAAAAAGTGAACCGGCTCGCCGAGGCCAGGGAACTCTTGAACCGGGTCAAGAGCGAAGCGCGCGACCCGGAGCTGCTGAAAGAGAGCAGGTTCCTGTTGGGCGAGATTCTGTTCCAGCAGGGGAACTACTCGCAGGCGGAACGGCAGTACCGCGAGATTCTGAACGACGACGGGAATTCGGCAGAGGCGCATTTTCGCCTGGCGCTCATTTATGAGAAAGCGGGCGATTACGCGCGGTACCGTTACGAGCTCAGGCTGACCTTGGAAAAGGACCCGGGGCACAGCGGGGCGCGCAGCCGCCTGTGAGAAGGGCGGCGGCGTACGCCGGAGAAGTCCGCGCGGTCGGAGCGAAGCCGACCGCGGGACGCGAGGGTGACACGTTCCCGATGACGGAAGACGGTCTCCCCGCGATTTCCGGCCGCCAAAAGGGAGGCAGAGTACATGGCAATTCGCGAGTTGTTCGATAATTTTTCCACGGACATCGGCATCGACCTGGGCACGTGCAACACGCTCGTGCACGTGAAGGGGAAAGGCATCGTCCTCTGCGAGCCGTCCGTGGTGGCCGTGGAACGGGGAACCAAGAAAGTGCTCGCCGTCGGCGCGGAGGCCAAGAAAATGCTCTGGAAAACGCCGGGGAAGATCATCGCCATCCGTCCCATGCGCGACGGCGTCATCGCCGATTTCGAGACCACTGAAAAAATGATCCGCTATTTCATCGCCAAGGTCCTGCCGCGGAAATGGTTCATCAAGCCGCGGATGGTCATCGGCATCCCCACCTGCATCACGGAGGTGGAAAAACGCGCCGTGCGCGAAAGCGCGGAACAGGCGGGCGCCCGGGAAGTGGTGCTCATCGAGGAATCGATGGCGGCCGCCATCGGGGCCAACATTCCCATCCTGGAGCCGGCCGGCAACATGATCTGCGACATCGGCGGCGGCACCACCGAGATTTCCGTCATCTCCCTCGGCGGGATGGTCGTCTCCAACGCCATCCGCATCGGCGGGGACGAATTCGACGAGGCGATCATCAAGCACGTCCGCAGCGTCCACAACCTGATCATCGGCGAACAAACGGCGGAAAATCTGAAGATCACGATCGGCAACGCCTCCCCCGACAAGAAGATCGAAAAAATGGAGATCAAGGGCACGGACGCCATCACCGGGCTGCCCCGGCGCCTGGAGATGGATTCCATCGAGGTGCGGGAGGCCCTCCAGGAGCCGATCACCGCCGTCATCGAAGAGATCAAGCGCACCCTCGGCCAGACGCCGCCGGAACTGGCCGCCGACATCGTTGAGCGGGGCATCGTCATGACCGGGGGCGGTTCGCTGCTCAAGGGGCTTCCCAAGCTCATTTCCAAGGAAACCGGCGTCCCGGTGATCCTGGCGGAGGAACCGCTCCTCTGCGTCGCCAAGGGGGCGGGAAAATTTTTCGAGAGTATCAGGGAATCGAGCGAAAAATTGTACCACATCAAGCACTAGAGCGGCGACGTCATGCGGAAACTGTCCGGTTTTTTCGTCAAATACAAGAAGCTGCTGACGCTCATATTGCTCGTGGCCGTTTCGGTGCTGTTGGTCGTCCTTTCGAATAATCCGGTCGTCTCTTCCGTCACCCGGGTGGGGGGGAGCATCGTCGGCTTTTTCCAGGGCATCGCCACCTCCGCCGCGCAGTGGCTCGGCGACTCCGTCAATTCCATCGGCAAACTCGGCGAACTGAAAAAGGAGCTGGCGGACACGCAGCGGGAGCTCCTCGAGTACAAGCAGGCCTCGCAGGACAACGTCATCCTGCGGGAAAAGGTCGAGGCCCTCTCGAAGGAGCTCGGACTGGCCCGCGAGCTCGATTACGCCTATATTCCGGCCGAAATCATCGCCTGGGGGACGCAGACGGATTTTTCCACCATCGTCATCAACAAGGGCGCGGCGGACAAGATTGTGAAAGACATGCCCGTCGTGGCCTTTTCCGGCGGCACCATGGGACTGGTGGGTAAGATCGGCGCGGTGGGGAGCGGCTCGTCCGTCGTCTACACGATCCTCGATCCCCATTGCTACGTTTCGGCGCTGTTCAAAGACACCCGGTACAAGGGCATCGTGTCGGGGCTCGGGGCCGCGGCGGGCTACGTGGAAATGGATTTGGTGACCAAGAGCGCGGTGGAAGAGTTGCGGCCGGGCGCGATTCTCGTCACCTCCGGGCTCGGGGGGGTGTTCCCCAAGGAGATCCCCGTCGGGCGCTGGAAAGAAGGATACGAGGCCAAGGACTACGAGTCCGTTGTCAAGCTCCGGATTTCGCCGATTCTCGACTTCCAGAAACTCGAATACCTGTACGTGCTCAAAGTGGAGAACCAGCCGTGAAGGAGCCGAAGGCAGTCATCCTCATTTTTCTCCTGCTCTTCGCGGCGATCATCCTGCAATCGACGTTGTTCCAACTGCTGAGCGTCTGGAACGTGCGCCCCGACATCTGCCTGATCATCATCATTTTCGCGGCGCTCCAACGCGGACCGATGGCCGGCATGCTCACCGGTTTCACGGCCGGCTTGCTGGAGGGTTTTTTCACCTCGCCGATCGGATTCCACGCCCTCGTCAAGACGATTCTCGGCTACATCCTCGGCCGTTTCGAGGGCGTCTTGCTGATCGACTCGTTCGTCATGAAAATCATCCTCGTGATCGGCGCGACGCTCGCCGAAGGAACTCTCCGCGGATTCGGCCACCTCATCTTCGGGATCGCGGGGCCGCCCTTCTTCACTTTCGTCCTCACCGTCCTTCTCGAATGCGCGTATAACGCGGTTCTGGCGCCCTTCGTCTTTTTCCTCCTCAAGATCATGAAATTGTTCAAAGTCAAGGGATTGGAGTCGGTCTGATGCAGACGGAGAGTTCGGGCGGCGGCGCCATTCGGGCGCGATTGTCGTTTTTCGCGATCTTCGTGATCGCGGGTTTCTCCATCCTCTTCCTCTACCTGTTCTATCTGCAGGTGATCCGCGGCGGTGAGTACCGGGAGCTCTCCAGGAACACCGCCTCCCGGGAGATCACCATCCCCACCCAGCGGGGCGAAATCTACGATCGGCACGTTGATATTCCCCTGGTCATGAACGTCGAGGATTTCGTCCTGCAGCTCATTCCGGGACAGGTGACGACCGACAAGCGCGCCTATTTCAAGCGCCTGGCCGGCGTGCTGGACATGAGCATGAAGGAATTCGACCAGAAGGTTCCGCCCAAAATGTACAATCTTTTTCAGCCGGTGGAAATCAAAGCGAGCGTTTCCTTCGAACAAATCTCGTATCTCGCCGAGCACAATGAAGACTTCCCGGGCATCGTCTGGAGCTCGGCGCTCAAGAGGAAATACCTCGGCACCGGCTCCTTGAGCCACGTCATCGGGTACGTCGGCGGGATCGACGAGTCGGAGCTCGAGCTCATGTACAACCAGGGCTACGACCGCAATTCCATCATCGGGAAGACGGGGCTGGAAAAGCAATACGACTCCGTGCTGCGCGGGAAGGACGGCAAGCGGTTCCGCTACGTGGACGTGAAAGAACGACGCGTCGGCCGGCAGGCGGAGGAAATTCCGCCGGTTCTGGGCGACCACCTGGTGCTCACCATCGACCGCGACATCCAGAGGCTCTGCGAGAAGGCGCTCGGCCGCCATTCGGGCGCCGCGGTGGTGCTCAAGCCGGCCACGGGCGAGGTGCTCGCCCTCGTCTCCATGCCCGCCTTCGATTCGAACCGTATTTTACAACAGGAGTACTACGACGGCCTGCGCCTGGATCCCGACAACCCCCTGTACAACCGGGCCATCAGCCCGTTTCCTCCCGCCTCGACGTTCAAAACCATCATGGCCACCGCCACGCTGCAGACGAAATCCTTCCCCCCCGACAAGAAGATATTCTGCTCGGGGGTCATTTACATCGGCGACCGCGCCTTTCACTGCTGGAAAAAGGGCGGCCACGGCTGGGAGGACATGAAGCACGGCCTGGCCAATTCCTGCAACAATTACTGGCAGACCGTCGGCGTCAAACACCTGGGGGTGGAGAACATCGTCACGTACGCGAGGGAATACGGGCTCGGGGAGCCGACGGGCATCGACCTGCAGGGAGAAAAATCGGGGTTCGTCCCGTCGCCCGAATGGAAGGAAGACAACGAGCGGATGCCCTGGCTGGGCGGCGACACCGCCAACCTGTCGATCGGACAGGGATACGTCACCGCCACGCCGCTGCAGATGGCGGACGTGGTCAGCATGATCGTCAACAACGGGACGGTCTACAAGCCTCACCTGGTGAAGGAAATTCTCGATCCCACGGAAAACGGGAAGGTCATTTCCCGGACCGTGCCGGAGGTGTTGCGCCATTCGACGCTCATCAGCCCGGAGACCTTCGCCACGGTGCGGGAAGACATGCGCGAGGTGGTGCTTTCGGGCACCGCCGAATACGTCATCACCACGCCGCTCGTCAAGGTGGCGGCCAAGACCGGCACGAGCGAGCTGGGACCGGACAAGAAGGACAAGACGCACGAGTGGTTCGTCGGCTTCGCGCCCTACGACGCGCCGAGCGCCGCCGACCAGGTGGTGGTGGTCGTGTTCGTGGAAAACGTCCCGAAGAACGAATGGTGGGCGCCGCGCATCGCCAATTACATCCTTCACGGCATTTTCGGCCACAAGACGTTCGAAGAGGCGGAAAAGGACCTGGGAAAACTCTATTGGAACGAAAAGCCCGGCGAAGCCACCGGCGCAACGGAGAAACCGGATTGAACAAGCGCGGTTCGCTCTTCAGCCTCGATCTCCCCATCCTCGGTTCGGTGCTCGCGCTGGTGATCATCGGCATCCTGTTCATCTATTCGAGCGACACCGACACGACCGGCAACCTGGTCAAGGACGAATTCGTCAGGCAGATCGTCTGGGCCGTCATCGGAATGGGCGTGCTGTTCTTTTTCTCGTTCTTCAATTACCTCCACCTGCGCGACTACGCCTGGCTCATTTACGTCGTGGCGATGGTGACGCTGCTCGTCACGCTCATCATCGGGCGCGACGTCAACGGCTCCCGGTCCTGGCTCGGAATCGGCGGGGTGGGGATCCAGCCGTCGGAGTTCTCCAAGCTCGCCACGATCCTGTTCCTCGGCTTCTACCTGGACCGGGTGGGGCAGCGCATCCGCAGCCTGCCGTATTTCCTCCTGGCCTTCCTCATCTGTCTGGCCCCCATGTTCATGATCCTCCTGCAGCCGGACATGGGCACGGCGCTGGTTTTCATTCCCATCTTCATCGTGATGGCCTGGACGGCGGGCACCAAGCGGCGCTTCCTGGCGTTTTTCGCGGCGTTCGGCTTTCTGTTCCTTCTCATCCTGATCATGCCCGAAATGGCGAAATACTTTCCGGTTTTCGCCGCTCCCGTGTTTCAGGTTTTCATCGTTCCCCGGTACCTGCTGATTTTCAGTCTCGTGGTTTTCGGCATCGGCGTTCTTTCCTTTCTCGGCCATTTCCTGTTTCGCGCGGCGTATTACTACTGGATCACGTTCGGGAGCGCGATCCTGTTTTCCTCCTCGCTCATCGTCGGGCTCATGCGGCTCGTCGGGATCAAGGGCTTTCAGGAATACCAGATCAAGCGGCTGATCATTTTTCTGAACCCGTACATCGACGCGAAGAAGGAAGGGTACAACATCATCCAGTCCATCACCGCCGTCGGGTCGGGAGGCTTGTTCGGCAAGGGATTCCGCTCCGGCACCCAGAGCCAGCTCAAATACCTCCCCATGCAGAGCAACGACTTCATCTTCCCGATCATCGCCGAGGAATGGGGCCTGCTGGGCGCGACGCTCGTCCTGCTCCTGTTCACGGTCGTGCTTTACCGCTCCCTGAAAATCGTCAGGAACAGCCCCGATCGCTACGCCCAGATCATCGGCGCCGGCATCGTGGGCATGATTTTCTACCATTGCGTCATCAACATCGGCATGACCATGGGGCTCATGCCCATTACCGGCATCCCGCTCATTTTCATTTCCTACGGAGGCTCGGCCCTCCTGACCGGGCTCATCTGCATCGGGATCATCCTCAACATCTATTTCCGCCGGTACACGGCCTGAACGATGGCGAAACTCGATCCCGCCCGGGTGCGCTCGCTGCTGCTCCGCGTCTCCAAACCGGCCCGCTACGCGGGCGGCGAATACGGAAGCGTCTCGGGGGAGGGGATCCTCTCCGTCGCCCTCTCGTATCCCGACCTCTACGAGATCGGGATGTCCAACAATGCCCTCCGCATCCTGTACGGGCTTCTCAACCGCGTCGACGGCGTGCGCTGCGAGCGCGTGTTCGCGCCGGACGACGACCTGGAGAGGGAATTGAGACTCGGCGGGCTCCCGCTCTTTTCCATCGAGAGCCGCCGGCCGCTTGCGGAATTCGATTTTATCGCCTTTTCCGTCGGGTACGAGCTCAATGCCGTGAACCTCCTCCAGATACTCGACTGCGGCAACGTCCCGCTGCGGGCCGCGGACCGGACCGAGGGGCACCCGCTCGTCATCGGGGGAGGGCCGGGGCTCACCAATCCGGCGCCCTTTCTGCCGTTCTTCGACTTCATCTATATCGGTGAAGCGGAAGGCTGGCTGGAGGATGCGTTCCGCCGGCTGGTGGAGCTGAAGCGGGCCGGCGCCGGGCGCGCGGAGCTCGCGGCCTTCCTGGAAACGCAGGCAGCCCTCGTCAGCCGGAAAAAACCGGCCGCCCGGCGCGCCGTGTGGATGGGGTTCGGCGGGGCGGAAACTGAAGACGCCTTCCCCGTGGCGAGCCTCAAGGCGGCCCAGGACCACGGCGCGGTGGAAATCATGCGCGGCTGCCCCAATGGCTGCCGGTTCTGCAATGCCGGGTATTATTACCGGCCGTTCCGCGCGAAACCGCCGGCGGCGATCGTCCGCCGGGCGAGCCGCCTGGCCTTCGATTTCGGGTACCGCGAGTTGTCGCTCTCGTCACTTTCCACGGGCGACTACCCGGGCATCGCCGGCCTCGTGCGGCTGTTAAACCGCGAGCTCGCCCACATCGGCACCTCCTTCTCGCTGCCGTCCCTGAAAATCGATTCGCTCGCCCTGGAGCTCTTCCGCGAGATCAAGACGGTGCGCAAGAGCGGGCTCACCTTCGCGATCGAGTCGCCCTTCGAGGAGACGCAGCGCGCCGTCAACAAGCCGGTCCCGCTCGAAAAGACGATCGCGCTCCTCCGGGAGGCGAAGTCCCTCGGCTGGAAGCAGGCGAAGTTCTATTTCATGCTCGGTTTGCCGGGGTATACCGAGGCGGACGAAACCGACGGGATCATGGAGTGCCTGTCCGGGATCTCGCGCGCGGCGACCCTCGACCTGCACGTCAACGTCTCGACCTTCATTCCCAAACCCCATACCCCGTTCCAATGGTGCGCCCAGCTCGGGGAGGCGAAGGCGAGGGAGCGGATCGGGCGGCTCCGTTCCGGCCTGCCGCGCCGGCGGTTCAAGATCACCTTTCACGACCCTTTCCAGTCGTTTTTGGAGGGACTCATCGCCCGCGGTGACGAACGGGTGGGAGCCCTGATCGAGCGGGCCTACCGGGCGGGCGCGCGCTTCGACGCCTGGGAGGAGCGGATCAAGATCGACCTCTGGCGGGAGGTCCTGGCCGGCGCCGGCTGGGACGTCGAGCGGGAGGTCTCCCGGCAGCGCTCCTTCGACGAGCCGCTGCCCTGGAGCGACGCGAGCGCGGGCGTCGCGGTGGACATGGGCGTCTCCGCGGCCGCCCTGCGCCGGGAGGCCGTCCGCGCCGGGCGCGGGGAATTGACGCCGCCGTGCGCGCCCGGGTGCCTGACGCCCTGCGGCGTCTGCGGCGGGGATGTCGCCGTGAGCGTGGCGTCCGAGCAAGCGCCGGTCGAGCCGTATGTTCCCGATCCGAGGATAGAGAAGAGCCGCTCGGCCGTCGCGAAGAACGAAACCCGCCGGGTGCTGTTCGCCTTTTCGAAAACAGGGGACGCGGCGTTTCTCTCGCACCTCAACGTCATGACGGTGTTCGAGCGGGCGTTTCTCCGGGCCGGGTATTATTGCAGGATGACCGGCGGCTTCAATCCCAAGCCGGTCCTGGAATTCGCCAATCCATTGCCCCTGGGCTTCGAAACCCGCTTCGACGCGGCCGCGGTCGATTTGTACGAATTCGACGATCAGGCCAAGTTCTGCGAGGCGATGAACCGGGCTTTGCCGCGCGGCCTGTCGGTCCGGAAGGCGAAAGTGCTGCCGGCCTGGAAGCCGGGCGACAAAAAGACGTCGCTCATGGCGCGGTTCTGGGGAGGCGATTATCTGCTGGACGCGCGGCTGGAGCCGGACACGTCGCGTCTGAACGGGATTCCGGAGGTTTGTTCGCTGAGGCCGACGGGAAAACCCGGGCGCTGGATCGTCAGGTACGGCGGTACCGGACAGAACGGTTTGGTTTTCAAGAAATTCCTGGCAGAGATATTCGGGACCGAGGATTATCTTTCCGTGTGCAATCCCGTCCGGATCATGACTTTGGGGTTCGATTTTCAAGGGAAGCCGCAAAACTATTTCAAGTTTCTTTAAGGTGTATGGCTTTTATTACGGTGCTTTACAATTAAAGTTTCAGCGAGCGGGGTAGTACGTGTGAGAGATGTATATTCAAATCCCGAGTTCGGAAAGAGGGTTTTTGACATTTTATGTAAGTCGACAGAATATATATTATGGGAAGTTAAATAAACGGCAGATAAACCGTATTGACTGCCCCCAAGATTGCGATGAAGTCGGATAACATGTGGTCAGCGCCGGAAAATACCCGAATCGGTCGGGTTGATCGGACTGGGATCTCCGATCCGGCCGCCGTCGCAATCTTGGGGGCACTCAAAAAACAGTAGATTTTTTTTATCACCAGAAGCGGTTGACAAATGGCGAAATTTGATATTATT
>CAZKOS010000046.1:0-9852 GCA_964554445.1 uncultured Spirochaetaceae bacterium
TGTTTTTTTGGACTTTATGAATGCGATTTATATGGATTTATTTTTGGATTTTTATATGTACTTTTCTTTAAAACTTTTTCAGAACAATCCGCCGAATCCTCCCCCTCCTCCCCTCTGAAAGAATCCGGGTGACTATTCGGGGCGGCATCGCCCGGTCGGGTTCCGCGTGCTCTTCGCCGCAATAATTGAGCATATACCTCGAATACCTGATTGGAATATCGCTAATTACAATGTCATTACTAATCATGACATTTGTCATGATCAAAAATGGAGGAGAGGAAGGCTTATAAGAATCTCAGCTTCACGAACAGCTCAAGAGCGCAGCTCACATTGCATTTTTTATAAATATGGGTGAGATGGGTTCTCAAGGTATTGATCGAAATTTCCAAGCGGGACGCGATCTGTTTCTGCGGGAGTCCCAGCTTGAGGAGCGATATTACTTCGATCTCCTTCCGTGTGATCCCGTGTTTGGCGTAGAGCCGGTCGATATCAACCTTACCGCTTTCCGCGCTTTTGTCTTCAGATGTGCGAAGTTCGGCCTCGATCGCCCGGTAAACCTCGCTTCCGAGAAACAGGATGTTCTTTTTCTTCAGCGCTTCCTGGATTCTCAGGTTGGAGCGGATCTTGGCGATCAATTCGTCAATGAGAAACGGTTTCACGATATAATCGACGGCGCCGCGATTCAACGCCTTGAGCCGTTCCGTCCGCGTATTGACGCCGGTGAGAAAAAGAAACGGCGTATCCCGGAAGTCCTCACGCTTCATCACTTCTTCGAAAAGCTTGAAGCCGTCCATTTTATCCATCAGGACGTCCGAGACGATGATATTCGGCTTCGGCATGCGTCTCAGTTTTTCCAGCGCATCCAGACCGTCGGTCGCATAATATACATTGAACAATTCCTTCGTATGATCCACGAGGTAGGACAGGAGCTCGGCGTTATCCTCGACGAACAACAAGGTGCCGCGCTTCTTCCCGTCCGCGCCGCCGGCTCTCTCCGGAACGGGCGGAGCGGCCCTCCCGGGGGAGGTTCCGGCCGGGGCCCTTCCCCGTGCCGGCGCGAAACTGCAGGTGAAGGTCGTGCCCTTTCCCTTGACGCTCGTGACGCGGATGCCGGCGCCGAACTCATCGAGGATTTTCTTGACGATATCCAATCCCAAACCCATGCCCGCCGCGCCTTCGCCGGCGGCGGCCGCCTGGTAATATTGCCTGAAAATGTGTTTTCTCTGCTCGGGGGTGAGGCCGATGCCCGTATCCTTCACGGAAAATTCGATCTTGTCCGCTTTGCCCCGCAACACGACTTTGATGCGCCCGCCCGGCTTCGTGAACCGAACCGCGTTTTGCAGCAGATTTCCAACGACTCGTTCCAGGGCTTCCGGGTCGACGGCGACGAAGACGCCCGGCTCGACCGCGTCGTCGAGCCGGATTTCACGGCGGGCGGCGGTTTCCCGGAACAAGATGACGTCATTGCGCACGATGTCCGAAAAATCGGCCGTCCGGTCGTGCCGGTAGACGATTTTCCTCCGGTCGATTTTACCCCAGGAGAGATACTCGCCCATGACCTCGAGGACCGCCTCAAAATTGAATTTCAAGACTTTCAACTCCTCCGCCAGCCCGTGCTTGGCGATGTAGGAGTCGAGGTAATTGCTGATCAGCGTGAGCGGATTTTTTATTTCATGGGTGATGGCATTGAAAAAATCGATCCGCTCCTGGATGGCCACCTCCAGCTGGCCCGTTCTCTCCTTCACCTGCTTCACTTTTTCTTCAAGCTGACCGGCGTATTCGTGGATCGCCTTCGCCTGCAGCGCGCTGTTGATGGCGCCGCAGATTTGAGTCGCGAAATCGTCGTACATCGGTTCTCCGGCCAGATCGGCGATGTCGAAGAGCATGTACCCGAAATCCGTTTCCTTGAAATAAAGGGCCACGGCCATATAGGCGAATCCCGCGTCGGTGCGCATCGTACCCGGCAGGAGTTGTTTGGCCGGAAAAGGCGATCGGTCGGGCGCCGGGGGCGCCCCGGGACCGGCGTGAGACTGCATCAACAGTTTGGCCTCCCGCCGGAATTGGTCCGTGTACAGGCAGACGAAGAATCGCTTGAATTGGACCTTCGGCAGCTGTATGAAAACGATTTCCTTGAGCCGGTCAAGATGAAGCATGTTCGAAAAATCGTCGTTGACGATCAGTCCGCCGTCTTCCTGTATGCTCATCCGCGCTTCCGGACCCGATTGCGGCGCCCGCGCCGCCAAGCCGGCGATAAGAATCAATGACCCTTCAAGCAACTCGTGAAACATGTTTTTTCGGGCCGGATCCGCGCCGCCCTCCGCCGCCGCCGAGAAAAACGAAGCGGCCAATCGGCAAACGGCATCCAGGTCCGTTTTCATTTCGAACAACCGCCCGAACAATTCCCCGCTGCGCTTGAAGAAATTCTTTCTCCCGGGCTCATCCCCGACGGAGGGCAACGCCTCCGCCAGTTCCCCGACCGCCGCCCGCACGCCCGGTTTTTCGAACAGCGACGGCATCTTTTTTTCAAGTTTCATAACGAGGCCGGCGGAATCGCCCGCGGGGACCCGGCGGGCGGACCTTTTTTTTCCGACACCCGGCCGGCCGTCCCGGAAAAGGACGCGCTCCAGTTTATCGGAATCCGTACAGCCGCACGATTCGCGGATGATGAGCCGGGTCGGCACCACGATCCGGCGCGGCACGTCCTCCCCGGCCAAGACGGCCCGCATGGCTTTCACGCTTTCCCGGCCGATGTCGTAAAAGGACTGCTGGACGGTGGTGAGGCGGGGGACGAGCCGGCGGCCGGCCTCAATGCCGTCGAAGCCCGCGACGGCGACGTCCGCGGGCACCCTGATTCCGCGCCCCTCGAGCTCGCGGCACGCGAAAATCGCCATCGAATCATTGGCGGCGACGATCGCGTCGAATTCCGCGCGGCGCTGATCCAGGAGCACCTTCACCGCCTCGGCCCCGCTCGAATAAAAATCGCCGCCGTGGACGATGAGGTTTTCCCGGACCGCGACGCCGTATTCCCGCAGGGTTTTCTTGTAGGCTTCGAAGCGCTCCCGGCCGTCGGCGCTGGTGTCCGGACCGTTCAGAAAAGCGATTCGCCGGTACCCGTGGCCGGCGACGAGGTGGGCGACCAGCTCGCGCATGCTCCGCGTGTTGTCGATCACAACGCCGGCCGAGGCCTTCGCGCAACGTCCGACGCTGACGATCGGCACCCCCTCCAGATTTCGGTACAGGGTTTTCAGCTCGGAGGCGGTCATCGTGTTGGCGGCGTGTTCCGCGAGGAGGATCATTCCGTCGAGATTGCGCTTGTCGATCAGGTCGATGACCGCGTTTTTCTTCTGCAAATAAAGGCCGGCGGCGGGTACGCGGGAAAACCCGCCCTCGAAACCGATGAAATTGAGCCCGGCTTCCGCGCACGCCTCTTGAACGCTTTTAAAAATACCGGCCGCATAATTTTCATAAACATAATCGAGGAGAAATCCCAGCCCGACGGTGAATCGTTTCCTGCCGGCCATCAGCTGATCCCCCCGATCGGCTCGATGCGTATTCCCCCCGCCTCCGGCCGGTCGATTTCGCGATTGCGGAAATGAAGATGCCGATCCTTGAACATCCGAGACCAGTATAGATTTTTTGGCCCGGAAAAGAAAGCGGCGGAGACGCATTTTCGTATTAGTAGGTCGAGATACGCACGTGCACTCACATACTACCTGGAGGTTTTTATGAGCAACTTGAATCAAATTCTGATCGAAGGCAACCTGGTGAAGAATCCGGAGCTCCGGCACACTCCCAAGGGCACGCCGGTGTGCACCTTTTCGGTGGCGTCCAACCGGTTCTACAAACAGGACCAGGACGAAGAATTCCAAAAGGAGGTCTCCTTTTTCGACATCACCACCTGGACCGAACTCGCCAATAACTGCGCCAATACCCTCAAAAAGGGCCGCGGCGTACGCGTCATCGGCCGGCTGAAGCAGGACCGCTGGCAGGATCCCGAAGGCAAACAGCGCTCCAAGGTCTACATCATCGCCGACCACGTGATTTTCAAGCCCGAGTTCAAGGGTAAAAAGCCCGCCAAAGAGCGTGTCTACGAGGAAGCGAGCGCTTTCTAGCGCCAAAAAAAAACGGCGGCTTTTCCGCCGTTTTTTTTGTAATTGAAAAATGGAAAAAGTGATAAAATATCAACTTGCACAAAAAAAGGGGCTTTCGCCCCTTTTATGTTAAAACCGGAACCTACCAGTCCCGGTCCTCCGGTACCGCTCGGTCCGTCCCGCCCGACTTTGACCTCACGTTCCTGATCGCCTTCCGCACGAGCTTGTCGATTTGCGGGTGAAACAGGTACGCGAGCACCGCGCCGGCCACCGTTCCTAAAATGAAGCCCATATTACTCGCCCTCCTTCACGATGTCGACCTTGATGCCGTCGCCGGCGGTGTACCCCTCGCGCGGGGGAACGGTCACCTTGAGGATTCCGTTTTTGAACACCGCTTTCACCTTGTCGCGGTCGAACTTCTTCTCGGGGGCGAAATACTTCTGGCCCGCCACTTCGCGGAACTTGAGGCGGCGCTTGAAATAGCGTACCCCCTCCTCATCCGGCCTGGGCGCCGGTTTGGCGGACAGGATGAGATAATCTCCCTGGAACTCCAGGGTGACGTCCTTTTCCTCGAAGCCCGCCAGGGCGAATTCGAGGATGAGCTCGCGGTCCTTGGTCAGGTACACATTGGACGGAGGATAGGAGTAGAGCGGGTAGAAGTCCACGTTCTCGTCCCAGTGAAAGCCGAACTCCCCTTCCTTTCCGAAATCGGGAAAGCCTTCCTTGAACGCGTGCTTGAATTTGTTCGCGGCTTCGAACACCTGGTCCATGACCTGGCCCATGTCGAACATGAAACGGTCTCTCATAAAACACCTCGCAAAAGCGTGTTTTGAGCCCCTCATACGAGGCGACTCTTCTTGAAGGGACAACGCCCTTCAGGCTGCACTCAGCCAATCATAAAGCTGCAAAGCCCGTGCCAGGGAACGGCGACGGAATGCCAATAAGTGCCTGTCTGATAATGATTTATTCGGACTGTGAATGACGAAATAATGATTGTATCAGAATGATACGCTTTACACTAAATTCCGACGATTTTGGGTCGCGCTTTTTAAGGAAAACCATCGCGCTGGATATGAAATGATACGGATCACCTGGACTCGGCCGCGATCCTGAGACCCAGTTCCCGGCCGAGTTGTTTGAAGGCGGCCGAGCGTCCCGCTGCAAGCGTGGTGCCGACGTATTTCTTCTGAAGGCTCTTTTCATACACGATTTTCCTGGATGCCAGATCGATCACCTTGACCGTGCCGCTGACGGTGATGATGAAGCTGCCCTGGTCCCGGTAGAAGCTTTCCATCGTGGCCGTCCCCACCACCGCCCGCCGGGCGTCGGCCGCTTTCCCGAGAATGAGCGCGGCCAGTTCCTCCTCGCTCGCGTCCATAAAGCTCCCCGGCTCGAGCGCGGCGTTTTTCAACTTGAAGCCCCGCCGGGACAGGCTCTCGCGCAATCCGGAAGCGGTGGACTGGTTTCCCGGGAGCGGCGCGCCGTTCTCATCCACGTCGACCACGCACAGCGCGAGGAGCAGACCGCGGGTGGGCGCCTGGGCGGTGAACTGGAATTCCTGTTTTTTGGACAGGACCAGGCGGGCCAGGGCGGCGACTTTTTCCGGGGAACGCCGGCCGGCCGGCTTCAATTTTTCCAGATACGCGTCCAGGTCGAGCCGCACGATCACCTTGCCCCTGCCGGTGAACGTGAGCGTCGGATGCCGGAACTCTAGCAGGCCCTGCGCATCCGTCTGGAGCGACACGGTCTTGGCGACCGGGGACGAGCCCATGGCGGGAGCCGCGTCGTAGGTGACGCGGATCGAGGTCCGGGGCACCCCGGGAGAGGAGGCCGTCGGGCCGGCGGCGGCCTTCAGCCGGAACGCCTCCGCGGGCGCCTCCCCGCTCACGGCGGTCAGGTTGTCGTTTAACTTGACGAGGTTGATTTTTTCGATCGCGGCCATGGCGTTCGCCAGGTTGCGATTGAGGGCGACGTCCCTGTCTTCCAGATTCGCCTCGCCGGCGGCGACCGCCGCTTCCAGGTAGCGGACCGCGGCTTCGTAAAAGCGGCCCTCCGCGGCCAGGGCGGCGCCCTCAGACTCGGGAATCCGCACCGAATCGATGAGGCTCTGGAAAAGATCTTCCAGTCGCTTCTTTTCCTTCAACAGCGTCTTCTTCTCGTAGCTTGCCAGGATGTACGCGGTCAGTCCCTGGCCGGTTTTCCGGTACCAGGGTCTTCTTTCCACCCGCAGTCCGGCCTGATAAGAAGACGAAGTTTCCCGGATCTGTTTGGAGATATTGGCCGTAAACTCGTCGAGGGTGCCTTTCGCGTCGATGCTCGTCGTGGCCGTCACCCGCACGCCGATGTATTTGACGATCTGCGTCTGGAGGTCGACGTTGGCGAACTCGAGCGCCTCGACGAGAGAGCCTTTGGCGCTGAATCCCATCCCCAGGAAAAACACGGACTCGTCGTTGTCGCGCGGCCGGGCGCTGACCCAGTCCGGCATCGGGCCGGAATCGGCCTCCTGGGCCTGCGCGCCGATCGCCGTCGCAATCCCCAGCAGGGCGGCGAGCAGCATGACGTTCGTCGTTCGGTTTTTCCTCATGGATTTCTCCCGGCACTCATGGACCATTGCGCGGCCGAAGCTTCCCGCTTCGGCGCCTGTCGGACCCTGGTGTCTACCACTCCTCCTCGTCGTCCATGACCTTTTTCACCTTCTCCATGGCCCGTTTTTCGTTATCCGTGACGGCCGGCGTCTGGTCGAAGGCGCGCGCCACCGCTTTCTTGAGCTCGGCCTGCGGGACCTGAACGAGGATATAGTACTCGAAAACGTCCTTGTCGGTGCCGTCGGCGTTCTTGTACCGCCGCTGAATCCAGTAATCGGCGTAGCGGCGGACGCCGGCGATCGTGCTGTCGGCCATGTACTTGACGATCTTCTCGAAGTAGACGTCCGAGCCGTCGTTGCTGCCGACGAGGGCGCCCGAGAATTTCGTCTGCAGGCGGGCGGAGATGTATTTCGAGAGCTGGGCGCTCACGCTGAAATCGTCCGCCATCGTCTTGGCCACGTTCAGGTCCTTGCTCTGGAAGACTTCCTTGAACGTCACCGAGTCCTTGAACTCCGGCTGGCGGTCGAGCTCCCCCTGGCTCATGGTCACCCAGTCGGGGACCTTCTTCAGGCCACGGTACTGGTGGTCGATGATGGTCACCGGCTCCGCGACCTTTTCATTGGTCGGACCCACGGTGGGATCTTTCCGGGCGCCGCCGTCGCTGGTGTTGCACCCGAAGGCGCTGAGGGACAGCGATACCGCTACGACTACGAATATCTTTTTCATGCTTGAGCCTCCCGTACGATTACATTTCTCGAGGCAACGCCTCATTCCATTCCCGTGGTGAAGGAAAAACTCTTCCCGCGCTGGAGCACGAGTTTCAGGCCTTCAAAGCCGGGAACCGTTTCCGCCGTCCGTTCCACCAGCCGCTCGAAATCCTCGGGCGCGCCGTAAAAATACACGTACCAGGTCCCCCCGCGTTCGGAGAGGGAGTGCGCGACGACCTCCGTGACCGCCTTCGCGCCCGACGGCAGGACGGCGGCCTTGAGCGCGTCGACGAATCCCGCCGCCGCCGCCGCGTCCGTCGCGCCCAGGAGCTTCAATTCGTAGCGGATGCCGTTCGCAACCGCCCGCCGCATGTTGTCCCGGGCGAGCTTGACCACGTCCTTCATCACCCGCCTCACGCCGATCCGCACGGCGTTTATCTTGGCGAGCGCGTCCGAGGCGCCGACGGACCGGTCGAGCTGGCTGTACGCCTTGGAGCCGAGCAGCTGGCCGGTCGACGGCTCGAACACATTGAGCGTCAGGTTCGCCTGCGCGAACCACTGCGCCCCGCGCTTCTCGCTGCGGAGCACCGGGTCGATCTCGATGTAGACGTCGGCGTTGAGCTTCTGGGCGAGCCACTGGGCGACGCTCACGTTCTCGCCCTGCAGGTCCTCGGTCAGGGTGCGCTGGTCCCGGCGGAGCTTCTCCACCTGGTCCTGGAACACGACCGGCAGGTTCTGCGAGGTGAGGTAATCGTTGGCCGCCGCCACCGCCGTGCGGTAGACGTCCTCATCGCCCGCGGGGATCGTCACCTTGTCGCTCACGAGCACCATGTAGAGCAGGTGGTCGAGGTACGTGTCGATGAAGGCCGCGGTTTCCGGCGGCGGGCCCTGGCTCGGATCGGCCGAGACGGCCGGGGACGACAGGAACGAGACGAACGCGACCGCCAGGACGGCGACGGCCTTTCGCATGACTGCTCCCCCCGCCGAACGACGGACGATCCCCGGCGCTTCCGATTGCGATGGTTTTCTCTTTTCACCTGCCAGCATACCGCACAACCCGTCTTTTATTATGGAAACCGAAAACTTCCTACCAGGAGTATACCTACAGTTTAATCGAAATTCCGGCGTCCGCAAGGAATCCCTGACGATTTCCGAACCAGTATTCGTACCCGGCCTCGATGACCAGCCTGACGTCGCGGGACACGAGCAGGCCGGCCTGAACGAGACCGCGCAGCCCGAATCCCATAAAGGTCGACGTCCGGGACGAGGAGAGGGCGAACCATTCCTCAACGCCGATCATGGGCAGGGCGGCCAGCTCGAACCGGCCGAAATGCATGCGCAGCTCGCCCCCGAGGAAGGCCCGCACCGGGAACCAGTCGAGGTACGTGGAGAACGGGTAAACGGCGAACTCGACGCCCGCGAACGGGCGCAGGGTATAGACCCCCTTGGCCAGGGTGACCCGCAGGCCCGCGTACTCCTTGATGTCCGGCGAAAAGTCCCAGGGGACGACGGTGAGGGCGTACGGCGTCAGGTCGAGGCCGAAGCGCCTCACCTCCTCCAGCGCGTCTCCGGCCGCGACGTCGGGATCGGCGTACACGACCGACCCCACCGAAACGTCGTCGATGACGTCGGAGACGACGAGCAGTCCCTTGTCCGTTTCCACCGCCCCCCCGTTCTTTCCCGCGCGGGCGCCGCGGACGGCGAACTCGGTGCCCAGGAGCACGCCCTGCTTGCCGCCGCGGTCGATGACGGCCTCGCCCTTGTCGAAGGACAGAATGGCGACGGAGGGCTTCAAGGCCGGAACCGCGGCCAGCTCGTAGGTGAACATCGGCAGGATCGTCTTGAGCGCGTCGGCCCGGGCGCGATCCTTATCCGGGTCATACCCCATCGTCTCCACCCGGCGGGTGACAAGGGCGGCTTCCCCGTCGAACATCATGAAATCGAGCTCGGACTCGACCGTCACCTTGTAATTCACAATCCCGCCCGACCTTTTGTCTTCAACTTCCCGGTATCCGACGACGGACGGAACCACCACCACGGCGGAGTCGAGGAGCGCGGCGAAGACTTCTCCGCCGACCGTTTTTTCCCCGATCGTCACGGTCTTCGGAATCGGCACGGGCGCGACTCTGGCGGCCTTCAATTTCTCGAAGAGGAGCGCGCTTTCCGCAGCGGAGAGCGCCAGGTTTACGTCGCGGACGTCGTACCCGCCCCGCTCGACGAGAGCCCGCCTGAGCCCGGCTTCGGCCTCCGCGAACAATCCGACCGCCAGGCCCGTCTTCCCCGCGTCGAACCGCAACACCGTAAGCCGCTTGAGGGGCGGCGCGTCGGCCGCAAGGGGGACGAGGAGGGCGAGGAAAAGAAACGCCGCGAGTGGTATCGTCTTCGTCATGTAGGTCATATTATGGAGCGAAACGGCCAGTGTCCAGTGCCGCCTTGCGGCCCGCCGCGGCGCCGCCCGATCGGCTTTAT
>CAZKOS010000046.1:9952-16558 GCA_964554445.1 uncultured Spirochaetaceae bacterium
TTTCCTGGTTTCCTTAGCTTATCTTTTACTCCGTGCCCTCTATGTTCATGGTAAAGATAAGCGCATCGTTCTATTTGATCTCCAGGTACACGAGCGTCTGGTTCAGGAGCTGGTAGGCGATTTCGCCGAACGTGATCGGCCCGAAGAACCCGCCGGTCTTCTTGCCCTCGAGCTCCGAGTACAGGAAATTGAGAATGCAGTTGCAGGAGAACACGGGCATGATCCTCTCATGCTCCAGGCGGGTCGAAAATTCCCGCACGTAATCCCCGACCGGAGCGGCGATTTTATACTGGACGCCCTTGAACACCGGCGCGTAGAGGCTGACCCGCTTCTCCTTCTCGTCCACGCCCTGGAAGCTGACGTTCACCATGGTGCCCGCGTAGTCGGCCACGAGCGGCAGCTGGGTGTCGATTTTTTTTGAAATCAGGTACTCGGCGAAGTTGGTTTTTTCCCCGTTGACCAGGCAATCCTCGACCGAAAAGCCCTCGGTCTCGAAGGCGATGGCGTCGCCCGCGCCGGGCGCGAACATGTTGATGATGCCGATGCTCGCGGTTTTGCCCTCGGGCAGCGTACAGTGCATGGCGATTCCCTTGGCGTCGGAGAACTCGCCGGTCTTGCCGTTCACGGCCTTCGGAGTCTTCTTTCCCAGGTCGTCGAGGAGAACGCCCGAAATCCAACCGACGATCGGCTTCAGGAAGATGTCCGGGTAATCGGGCGCGTGCTGGGCGTACTCGAGGTGGGCCGGGCTCGTGGCCGGCAGGATGAGGAAGGTGAAGCCGGGGTCGGGCGTATTGACCGAGATTTCGGCCAACTCCGTCTCGTCGTACCAGCGGATGAACTGAAGGGTGGACGGGTGCGGGAGCTCGGTCACGTCGATTTTATCGCTCGCCACGACGCCGCCGGCCTTGTCCATGAAGTAGGGGATGGTGCCGGCGATCCAGTTTCCGCGGGGGAGCGTCTTGAGGAGCTCCTCGTCCCCGGCGAGGAACAACGCCTTGCCGCTCTCAATTTCTCTTTTCACAATCTCGGGACTGCGCAGCATACGCCGCCTCCTTGCGCCGAATGGGCTATCTGTTCGGCCGCGACCGCCGGGACGGTCAGCCGAATATGGCGGCGATGTCGTCCGCCAGGATTTTCTCGTACTTCCGGAAGAAGGCGATGACTTCCTCCATGCACTTCCGATGATTGTCCTCCGAAGAGTCCATGTCGAGCGACCGCCGGAGCCGGGAAAACATGAGGCCGGCCGGAACGGAACGGAACTGGTGCCGGATTTCTCCCTTCAACAACTTGTTCCAGCGCGGGTCGTCATTCACGGGAACCATTCGGCACCTCCTCGGTTCATCGTTTGTTACTGCTTAAAAAGTATATGCGGCGACCGGGGAAAATTCAAATTTTTACCTCCCCTTGCCGGATTGTCACGGGCCGTATAAGATGGACGGGCCGCGTCGGCTGAGTCCCGTTCTTCCGGGACGGCGGCCGCACGATAAGGAAAAAAACCATGCCCAAAGAAACGACGGAAAAAGCCTTGCTCGACTGCCTTCAATCGCTTTCCTCGCCCTTTTCGGGCGGCGGACGACCCGTCGCCGTCATCCTCGCGGCCGGCCAGGGCAAGCGCATCAAGAGCCGCCGCTCGAAAATGCTCCACCCAATCTGGGGCGAGCCGACCGTGGCCCGGGTCTCCCGGGCGGCGGAGGAGGGGCTCGAGAGTCCGGACCAGGTCGTCGTGGTGGGCATCAAGGCGCGCGACGTGGCCGAGGCCCTCGGCCCGAGGCCGGGCCGCCGGTTCGCCTACCAGGCCGAGCAACGGGGCACCGGCCACGCCGTGCAGGAGGCCCTGGCCGTCATGGCGCCCTCCGACCGGGACCGCGACGTCTACGTCTTCCCCGGCGACATGGGACTGGTCGACACGCCGACCGTGCGCGCCTTCCGGGAGACGTTCGACGCGGGCGGGGCCGACATGCTCGTCATGGTCGGCGCCTATGCCGGGCCTCCCGAAGCCAATTACTACGGGCGCATCCTCCGCGTTCCCGAGCGCGACGACGAGGGAGCGGCCTCGGGAGAGCTGGCCGGCCGGATCATCCGAATCATCGAGCACAAGGACATCCTCGCCCTGCAACCCGGAGAGCGGTACACGGCCGTCTACCGCGACCGGCCTTTCTCGTTCACCCGCGACGGGCTCCTTTCCTTGAGCGAATACAATTCCGGACTCTACGCCTTCCGGGGCCGCCACCTGTCCGGGCTCGTCTCGCGGCTCGACTCCGGGAACGCGCAGGGCGAGCTGTACCTCACCGATCTTGTCGAGCTGTTCAACCGGGCCGGGCTCGTCGTGGCCGGAGTCCCTCCCCTCCGCGAGGAGGCGCTCCTCGGCTTCAATGACAAGGCGGTGCTCCGGGAGATGAACGACATCGCGCGGGCCGCGGTGTGGGAAAAACTCAAGTCCGTCGTCGCCGTCGCCGACAAACGCGACTTCTTCATCGCCGACGACGTGGTGGACCACCTGCTCGCCCTCGACCGGGAGGGAGCGGCCCACGACATCGCCGTCGGAGCGGGCGTCTTTCTGGGCAAGGGCGTGCGCCTGCGGGAGGGCGTCCACGTCGGCCGCGGCGCGCACCTCGAGGGGAACATCCACCTCGAACGGAACGTCTCCATCGGCGAGGCGGTGCAGATGTCGACGTTTCCCGGCCAAACCATGCGCGTCGGCGAGGGCACCCGGATCCTCAAGGACGACGTGCTCAAGGGCAACATCACCGTCGGCCGCGACTGCCTCATCGAGGCGCCCGTCAGGCTCACGGGCTCGGACGAGGACCCGCTCGTCCTCGGCGACGGCGTCCGCATCAAGGGCGACACGTACGTGTACGGCTCGCGCATCGAAGCGGGCTGCTTCATCGTCAACTGCATCCTGCGCCGGGTGCGCGTCGAGCGCCGCGTGAACGAACGCGGCGAGACGATCCCCGTCTGCTATATTTTCCCGGAGCCTTCGGGCCGCGAGAGCCTTTCCGCGCTTTCATCGCCTTGCCGACGAGAAGAGAACCACGGATAAAACACGGATGGGACGGATAACTCGGATAGGAGAAGAAGGAAAAATTAGATAAAAGAATTTAGCATCACTCAGTGGTGATTCGAATAAAGATGAAGTTTCGCCGCGGAAATTAAAAAGAACTTTAAGGTAAAGGTTAGGAGAAATAAAGGAGCACTACACTTTTTCTCACTTCTTTGCTTGTTATATTCCCGCTTTTCTTCTCCATTGTGCTAAATTTTTCATCATTTCCTTTCTTATCCGAGTTATCCGTCTTATCCGTGCCCATCCGTGGTTCCCTCTCTCCCTTCACGTCATTAATATGTATAATAAAGAGAGGTGAACCGATGAACGACATCCTGACAGAAATCACCGCCCGGCGCGCGCGGCGGGGCTTCCTCGACCGGCCGGTCGGGCGCGAGACGCTCTTCCGTCTGGCGCGGGCCGCTTCGCTCGCGCCCTCCTGCGCCAACAACCAGCCCTGGCGCCTGCTCTTCTTCACCGAGCCGGGCGCGCTCGAACGCGCGCGCGCCGCCCTCACCCCGGGCAACTACTGGGCGAAGCGGGCGCCCGCGCTCCTTCTCGTTTTCACCCGCCTGGCGGACGCCTGCCGCCGCGACGAGGGCCGCGACTACGCCCTTTTCGACTGCGGCCTGGCCGCGCAGAACCTCATGCTCCAGGCGACGGCCGAGGGCCTCATCGCCCACTCGATGGCGGGGTTCGACGCCGCGGCTTTCAAGCGCGACTTCGGCCTGCCCCCCGACTCGATCCCGGCCGTCTTGATCGCGATCGGCTTTCCCGGTGACGGGAGCGGGCTTTCCGAGAAGCACCTCCACGACGAGCGCGCCCCGCAGACGAGAAAGCCGCTGGAGGAGATCGTCTTCTGGAACTCACTCTGACGAAGCCGAAAAGAGAAAAAAAACTACGGATAACACGGATGGGACGCGGATAAAGAAAGAGAGAATGACAAAAAACGAGGAAATCGCGGCTCCCCATTTTCCCCGCCCGGCCGAAAACAGATTTTCTTGCAATCGGCCCGAAATCGACTAGACTTTGTGTCGGACGCATCGTTGATTGTGGCAGCTTAAAAAAAGGCGGGTTTCATGGGCATCATGCGGGCGACCTCACTCATCTTCTGCGGGGTATCCCTCACCATCGGCTGCATTTCTTTAGTGCTGGCGGCGCGGCGCTTTCACCCCGCCCGTCACGCCCTGTTCGGGGCCGCTTCATTGGTCGTCTGCGTCTATTCGATCCTCACCCTCCTCGAATACGACGCCGTTTCGTTTCAACAATACGACGCGATCGTGCGCGTTCAGTTGTGGTTTACCGGCGGAACGTTCGTCCTGTACACGTGGTTCGTCCGCAACCTCGCGAACGGAAGGGGCAAAATCTTCGCCGCGGTCTATTCGATCGGCTGGGCCGTTTTATCCGTCATTCGTTTTTTTCATCCCACGTATCTCATTTACGCGAGCCTCCACGGCCTCAGTTCGGTCGTGCTTCCCACGGGAGAACGCATCAGTCTGCTCAACGCGGCTCCCTCGCTCTGGTACGGGGTTTTTTTCGCCTTCATCGTCGTCTTTTGGGCGTACCTGGCGGTGAACGGAATTTCCATGCTTGCGCGGGGCAACAGGCGGCACGGGCTCCTCACCCTCGCCTCCCTGGCCGCCTCGATCGCGTTCATCGTCAATGACATCCTGATCTCGGTCGGCGCGTACCGGGGAGTCTACACCGCCGAGTTCGGCATGAGCGGGTTCGTCATTCTCATGGGCCTCGCGCTCGCCGACGACGTCGTGCAGAAGGAGCGGATCGGCCGCCGGCTCGACCGGACGAGCCTGATCCTCGGCGGCATCCTCAACCACACCCCGGCGCTCGTGCTCGTGCTGGACGGCGCCGGCGGGATCGTCATCGCGAACCGCCGGGTGTACGAGACGCTGGGGCTGCCGGTTCCGGCCGCTCAGCACCTCCCGCCCGAAAAGCTCGCGGCGGATCCCGCCGTGCGGGAGCTTGTCCGCGCGCCGGCGGGAGGCGGCGACCCCTTCACCCTGCGCCTCGCGCTCCGCGACGGCGAGCACGATTTTCTCACCGCCCGCTTTCCCGTCCCGGACGAGACGGGGCGCCTCGCCAACACGGGCGTTGTGGCGACGGACATCACCCCCCTGAGGAAAATGGAAGACGATCTCCGGCAGTCGGAAAAGCTCCGGGCGCTGGGCCTGCTCGCCGGCGGGGTGGCCCACGATTTCAACAACCAGCTCACCACGCTTCTCGGCTACGCCGAATTGATTCAGGAATCGGCCCGCAATGTCCCGGAGCTCGGGGAGTACGCCCGCGCCATCACGCAGGCGGTCGAGCGCTCACGGGACATGATCGGCCGGCTCCTCGCCTTCGCGCGCAAGGAAAAAAAGAGCGCCGCGCCGGTGCCGCTCGACGCGCTCCTGCGCGACACGATCGCCCTGCTCGAACGGACTTTCAAGAAGAAAATCGAGATCCGGGGGGAGATCGAGGGGACGGACCTCACGGTCACGGGCGATCGCGCCCAGCTTGAGAACGCCCTCCTCAACCTGGCCTTCAACGCGCGCGACGCCATGCCGGACGGCGGCCGCCTGTCCTTCCGCCTCCGTCCCGTTTCGCTCGCCGCCGACGAGACGGCCGCGCTGCACGGCGGCCTCAAGCCCGGTCCCTTCGCGCTCATCGAAGTCGAGGACACGGGGTATGGGATTCAGCCGAACGTCCTCGCCCATATTTTCGAACCGCTCTTTACCACCAAGCCCGCGGGCGAGGGCACGGGGCTGGGGTTGCCGGCGGTCATGGAAACGGCCCGCGCTCACGGCGGGACCGTCGCCGTCGACAGCCGCCCGGACGAGGGCGCGATCTTCCGGCTCTACCTGCCGCGGAGCGCCGGCGAAGCGGATGTTGAACCGGCCGGACCGGAACCCCGGGAGGAACCGGCGCCCGGGAAAACCGTCTGGGTGGTGGACGACGAGGAGCTCATTCGGTCCATGATTCGGACCATGCTCACCCAGGAACGCCGGTCGGTGCGCGTGTTCGCCTCGGGCGAAGAATGCCTCGCCGCGATCGAATCGCTGGACCGCGAACGCCCGGAGGCGCCGCAGGCGGTCCTGCTCGACATGATCCTCCCCGGCATCGGCTCCCGGGGAACGTTCTCGCGCCTGCGCTCCGTTTTCCCCGACCTCCCGGTGGTGCTCATCTCCGGGGCCGCGACGAATGATGAGCTCAAGGAATTCGCCGCCGAGGGAAACGTGACCTTCCTGGGGAAGCCTTTCCGCAAAGCCGAGCTCCTCGCCGCCCTCGGTTCCGCCCGCTCGGGATCAGCGGGCCGAATTCAATAAGGAAACCAGGAAACCGGGAGAGGAAAAAAAATACTACGGATGAACACGAATGGGAAAAATGAAGGGATCAGGACGATGAAAGAGAATTCCAAGAAGAAAAAAAGTGCACTCGTTCACTTTATTGAGTGCCCCCAAGATTGCGATGAAGTTGGATAAAATGTGATCAGCGCCGGAAAATACCCGAATCAGTCGGGTTGATCGGACTGGGATCTCCGATCCGGCTGCCGTCGCAATCTTGGGGGC
>CAZKOS010000047.1:0-16494 GCA_964554445.1 uncultured Spirochaetaceae bacterium
CCGAGGGCGGCGGCGGTGACGCGCAGGACCTCGGGCAGGAACGCCGGCTCGTTGCGGCTCGGGCGGGTGGCGAGGGTGCGGGGGACAAGGAAGGGGGCGTCGGTTTCGAGCATGAGCCGGTCGAGGGGGACATGACGGACGACCGCGGCCAGGTGCCGGCCTCTCCGCTCGTCGCAGATCCAGCCCGTGATCCCGATATGGAGACCGAGGTCGAGGTACCTGGACGCCTCTTCGGCCGTGCCGGTGAAGCAGTGGACCACGCCCCGGCCGATCCGGCCCCGGAAGCTCCGCAGGATGTCGACGAACCGGGCGTGGGCGTCGCGCTCGTGCATGAAGAGCGGCTTCCCGACGCGGGCCGCCAGGCCGAGCTGCAGCTCGAAGGCGCGCTCCTGGGCGGGACGCGGCGAGAAATCGCGGTTGAAGTCCAGGCCGCACTCTCCCACGGCGACCGTTTCCGGCCGGCGGGCAAGCGCCTCGAGCTCGGCGAGCGTTTCGGGTCCGAAGCGCCGGGCGTCGTGCGGGTGGACGCCGGCCGTGGCGAAGAGGACGCCCGGTTTGGAGGCCGCGAAATCCGCCGCTTCCCGGCTGGAGGAGACCGAGGTGCCGGTGACGACGAGGATTCTCACGCCCGCCGTCCGCGCCCGTTCGAGGACCGCCTCGCGATCGACCGTGAAGGAGGGGTGGAGGAGGTTGCAGCCGATGTCGATGAGAGGATGAATCATGCCGGGCTTCCGTCGCGGACCATGCTATCCGGGCTGCAATAACCTGTCAACGCGGCGCCCGTCCGGCCGAAACGGCGCCCGCATACTTGAAAAAAAGTCCGATTGCGGATATGGTGAAGGCCTATCCGTAAAATGTCCAACGAATCGTCTCGAACAGGAGGAGAATTATGAGGAAACTTTTCTTTGCGCTGCTGGCATTGGCGTTGATCATGACCGGCTGCGCCACGGGCGCCGCGCCTCAGAAACAGCCCGTCGCCGCCCAGGACCAGAAGCTTTCGCCGGCCATGGACCCGAGCGTTCCCAAGCTCTGCGCGCTCACTTTCGACGACGGACCGGACGCGGTCAAGACCCCGAAAGTGCTCGACAGGCTGCAGAAGTACAATGTTCCCGCCACGTTTTTCCTGGTCGGCATGAACGTGAACGACCGGACCAAGGCCGTGATGGAGCGCCAGGTGGCGCTGGGATGCGAATTCGGCAACCACACCTGGACCTACAACGATATGGCCAAAATGACCGCGGAGCAGGTGAAAGCATCGGTGGACAAGACCGACGCCGCGATCAAGAAGTACACGGGCCAGACGCCCAAGTTCTTCCGCGCGCCCAACCTGTCGGCCAGCAAGACGATGTACGAGACCATCAACAAGCCTTTCTGCGAAGGCGTCCTCGCCTTCGACTGGGACCAGAAGACCACGGCGGAAAGCCGGGCCAAAGCGGTCTTGAACGGCGTTTCCGACGGCGCCATCATCCTGATGCACGACGTCCAGCCCGACCCGCATCCGACCCCGGAAGCCCTCGACATCATCATCCCCGAATTGAAAAAGAGGGGTTATACGTTCGTGACATTGTCGGAGCTTTTCAAGCAAAAGGGCGTGGATCCCAATTCCAAGAAAAACGCGATGTGGAAGGTCGTGAAATAAATCGATCCGAAAACGCGATCTCACCGGAGGCCGTCCCGAAAGGACGGCCTCTTTTTTTTCGCCCTGAAATCGGAAATTTTCGTTTCCGGTTCACGGTCGCGGCGATTATTCGCCCAGGCCGAGATTTTTCAGGAGCAAGCCGGCGAAGAAACTGATCGCGGCCACGCTGAAGGAGATGATCGCCATCTCCAGAAAGCGTCTCAGGAACGGGATGCCCTTGGCCGTGGCGATGTAAAAGGTGAAGAGGAAGATGATGACGAGGGCGATGGCGAGGGTGACGGTCAGCGAGACAAACGGATTTCCCTTGTCCCCGCCGAGGAGGTAGGGGAGGACGAGCAGGGCGACGGTGATCACGTAGGTGATGCCCGTGTAGAGCGCCGCCTTGAACGGGTTTTTTTTCACGTTCTGCCCGGCCTCCTCCTTGAAGGCGAGGTACCCCGAGGCGGCCATGGAAAGGGAGGCGGCGAACCCCGTCACGATTCCGGCCAGGGCGACGAGAGAGTTTTTCTGCAGGGCGAGGGTGAGTCCCGCCAGGGCGCCGGTGAGCTCGACGAGCGCGTCGTTCATGCCGAGGATGATGGAGCCCGCGTACTCGAGCCGCTCTTCCGACAGGACGGCGAGGAGCGCCTTTTCGTGGCGCTGCTCGTCCAGGCTCACCGAGGCGAGAAACTTCGTCTGGCGGGCGAGGGCGCGATAGGCGCGGGAGGCGAGCCGTTCGCCCTTTTCCATGAGCTTGAGGCCGAAGGACAGGCCGAAGACGCGCGAAAGGACATAGTAGAACGCCGCCCTGAGCCGATGGGGTTTGACGTCTTCCCCGGTGACGGCCTTGAGCCTGCCGTAGTGGCGCATCTCGTCCACCGCGATCCGGGCGATGATCCGCCTGTTGCCCGGGTCCTTGATCGACTTGGCGAGCCGGGAGTAGATGCGGTGTTCAGTGATCTCGTTCGCCTGCATGGCGAGGAGCAGTTCGCGGTGCGGCTTCGACATGGGGCGTCCCTTCCCGCCCGGCCGCGCGCCCGGGCGCCGCCATCAGGATGCAGCAAGCCTCGGGGCGTGTCAACCCGCGTACCCGGCGCGAGGCGGAGGCCTCCTTGCATTTGCAGGGGGCCTCGATTAAGCTTTTCAATAAGGATGGAGGGGGACCGATTCATCCCGCGGCCCGCCTCGGCAAGCCGTTTGCCTGCAATTCAGGGGAAGGCATGAAAAGGATCGCGTTTCTTCTCGATTATTTATACGCCGCCACGTACCAGCAGGAGGCCGTCAACGGCCTCGTGGCCGCCCTGGCGGACACGGACGATGAGTTGTACGTTTTCCTGGGCGGCCCGTACGGCAGGGACCCGTACGATCCGTTCGTCTCCAGCCGGAACGGCGTGTACGACCTCATCACGGCGGACATGTTCGACGGGATCATCGTCAGCAATTCGGTGGCGGCGCACCTGACGACGGAGGAATACCTCCGGTTCCTGGACAAGTACCGCGGCGTCCCGATCGTGATTCTGGGCAGCGCCCCTCCGGGCGTTCCCCTGGTGGCCGCCGATAACAGGAGCGGCATGGAAGGCCTCGTCCGGCATTTCATCGTCGATCACGGCTACCGGAAGATCGCGTTCATTACGGGTCCCGACGAGCAGCGCGAGGCGGGAGAACGGTTCGAAGCCTACCGGCGGCAGCTCGAGGCGGCGGGCCTGCCGTTCGACCCGCAGCTCGTCTATCACGGCGACTTCAATATCAGCTCGGGGATGGACGCCGTGCGCGTCCTCGTGGACGAGCGCCGGGTGCCGTTCGACGCCCTCATCGCCTCCAACGACTTCATGGCCCTCGGCGCGAAGCTCGAGCTCGAAAAGCGGGGCGTCCGTATCCCGGCCGAAGTCGCGCTGGCGGGGTTCGACGACACCATGGACGCGAGCTGCATCATTCCGAGCCTGACGACGGTGAGGCAGCCCTACGTCGACATGGGGAAGGCGGCGTTGGCGGCGCTCGCCGCCCGGGCGGCGGGCGAGGTTGCGCCCGTCGAGCGCTTCGTGCCCGCGGAGGTCGTGATTCGCCAGTCCTGCGGCTGTTTGTCGACCGGCGCCGACGACCCGGACGCGAAATACGGCGGGTCCGCGGGACCGGACGGGGACGCGTATTACGCGGAGCATCGCGCGGCGTACGTCCGCCTGGTCGGCGGGCTCTTCACTCCCGCGGCCCCCGTGAGCGAGATCGAATTTTTCCTGGACGCCGTCCATGAAGAGGCGGCGCGGGGAACGGGCCCTCCCGTGTTCCAGCTGATCCAACCCCTGCTGTCGCATTGTATTTCCAATCGCTTGAGCGTCGCGCTCGTCCAGGAAGCGCTCTCGCTCGCCCGCCGTTTTTCCGCCCCGGTCCTGCGAACCCTGGAAGACGTCGAACGGCTGGAAAATTTTTTCAACAAGGCCCGCCTTTCGATCAGCGAGGTCCAGGACGTCCAGAAGAACCAGAACCTGCTTTTCGGCATCAAACAGACCGACCAACTGTCGGAAGTCAGCCAGGCGCTGTTCAGCACCGTCGAATCGAGCGAGCTGGCGAACGTCATCTACCGGACCTTTCCGCTTTTCAATATCAATAATTTTCTGTTCGCCGATTTCCCCGACGCCGAAAAAGGCTCCGAGCGCGCCAGGGTCATCGCCCTGGTCCGCGGCGGAAAGGCCTGCCGGGACGCGGAGAACGCCGTTTTCCCGGCGCGGCGCCTGTTTCCCGAGGCGTACCCGGGGTTCGCCGTTCGCGTCAATTTCGTGCTGCCGGTCGTGTACCAGGAAAAGGAGCTGGGGTTCGCCGTATTCGAAAAGATCGAGAGCGGGCAGGCGCTGTACGCCGCCCCGACGGGGGAATTGTCGGGGGGATTCTACTACGAGAAGATCAAGGGGCTTCAACCGCTCTACCTGTCGCTGACGCGGGAGCTGTCGAAGAGCTATTACATCAACCGGTTGATCTCAATGCGCCTGGCGGCGGAGGCGTCCCTGAAGGTGCTCACCGCCGACCTGGAATTCAGGAACCGGGAACTTGAAGACTTCGCCCACATCGCGTCGCACGACCTGAAGGAGCCGCTCCGGAAGATCGTCTTTTTCAGCGACCGGCTCCTGGGGGGAATCGCGGGAAAATCCGAGGCGGATGTGTTCGATCACCTCGAGCGAATGAGGAAGGCGGCGCTGCGCATGAACGAGCTCATCGACGGACTGCTGACGTATTCCCGCATCTCCTCGGGCGGCCGGCCGAAACAGCGCGTCGACCTCGGCTCAATCGTCGCCGAGGTGATCCAGGACCTGGAAATCCGGATCGGCGAGACGAAGGGCCGGGTGGAAGTGGGGGCGTTGCCCTCCCTCACGGCCGATCCCCTGCAGATGCGGGAGTTGTTTCAGAACCTGATCGGCAACGCGCTCAAGTATCACCGGGACGGCGTCCCCCCCGTGGTCGCGGTCGACTCCGAGCGAAACGGCGAATTCGTGGAGATATCGGTCTCGGACAATGGAATCGGGTTCGAGCCGGACTACCGGGAGAAGATATTCGGTATTTTCCAGCGTCTCGTCGGCAAGGGCGAATTCGAGGGGACGGGCGTCGGGCTCGCCATCTGCAAGAAAATCGTCGAGAAGCACAACGGCACCATCATCGCCCGCGGCGAGCCGGGCCGCGGGGCGACTTTCACGATCCGCCTGCCCGTCGCCGGGTGAATTTTTCATCATGTACAACCGTATATTTATCCGCTTGCAGTCACAAAAGAATTTATAAGGAAACCAGGAAGACAGGAAAGGGAAAAAAAGAAAACGGAGTGCTCGGAATAGGTCCTTGAACTTTTTCTATTCTCCTTTCCTGGTTTCCTGAGGGGCCCTCCCCCCCCTCGGGGGGCAGTGAGGGCGCTTGCATTCGCGCGGGGCGTCGACTACTCTTAGTGAAGAGGAGAGGTGAAAACCGTGACCGATCGCCGGCCATCCGGCCGTGACAGACCGGGCGGAGTGGGTATGAAAAAAATCGCGTTTATTCTCGATTATCTCTTCTACGCGGCGACCTACCAGCAGGAGCTCGTGACCGGCCTGGCTTCCGCCGCCGCGGCGATCGACGCCCGGCTGTTCGTTTTCATCGGCGGTCCCTTCATCCGGGACCCGTACGATCCGTTCCTGGCGAGCCGGAACACCGTGTACGATTTGATCACGCGGGAGATGTTCGACGGCGTCGTCGTGTGCAACTCCGTGGCGAATCACGCCTCCGACGAGGAGACCGTCCGCTACCTCGCCCGGCTCGGAGGCCTCCCCGTCGTCTTCCTCGGCAATGGGCCGCCGGAGTTTACGCGCGTGGAGGCGGACAATGCCGCCGCCATGGCCGGCCTCGTCCGCCACTTCACGACCGGCCACCGCTTTCGCACCATCGCGTTTATCTCGGGTCCCGCCGGCAACCGGGAGGCGGAGGAACGCCTCGCCGCGTACCGCGGTGAATTGGAAAGGGCGGGCCTGCCGTTCGTCCCCGAGCTCGTCGTCGAGGGAGACTTCAACGTCGACGGGGGAAGGCGGGCGGTGCGGACCCTCCTCGACGAACGCCGGGTCCGGTTCGAGGCGCTTGTCGCCTCGAACGATTTCATGGCCCTCGGGGCGAAACAGGAGCTTGAAGAACGCGGGCTCTCCGTACCGGACGACGTCGCGCTGGCCGGTTTCGACGACGCCATGGACGCGAGCTGCATCATCCCGAGCCTGACGACGGTGAAGCAACCCTACGATGAAATCGGAAAGCGGGCATTGGCGGAACTGGCGGCGATCGCGGCGGCGGGTCGGGCCGGGCACGAGCCGCGCGTGCTGCACATACCCTCGGAAATCGTGATCAGACGGTCGTGCGGCTGTTTTCCGCGACGCGCGGAATCGGGAACGGCCGGCTCTTCCGCTCCCGCCGCGGCCGACCCGGACGAGTACTACGCCGAACAGCGCGAGGATTTTATTCGCAATCTGGAAGCGGTTTTCGCGGCGGACGGCGGGAACGGCTTGCGCAAAGCGATTGAGTTCTTCCTTGATTTCATCCACGACGAAATCCGCCGGGGAACGGGCGCGCCCGCCATTCTTGCGATGCAAAAATTGGTTTCCTATTGCAGGGCCCGGCAAATGAACATGAAGATCGGGCAGGAGGCGCTCACCGCCGCCCGTCGGCTCTTCGCCCCCCTGCTGAATTCGCCGGAGGCCGTCACGCGGGCGGAAAATTTCTTTCACGAGGCGCGCCTGGCAATCAGCGACCTGCAGGACATCGAAAAGAACCAGGATTTGCTCAACAGCCTGAAACAGACGGATCAGATCTCCGAGGCCAGCCAGATTCTCTTGAGCGTCGTCGGATCGACCGGGCTGGCCGGCGTCATCTACCGGACCTTTCCCGTTTTCGGCATCGCTCATTTTCTGTTCGCGGAATATACCTCGCCGGACGCGACCCAGGCCCGCCTGATCGCCTTGATCCGGAACGGGGGCCCCCGCCGCGAATTTGAAAACGCCGTGTATCCGCCGCACAATCTGTTTCCCGACGCCGACGGCTGGCTCGACGTCCGCGTCCTTTTCGTGCTGCCCGTGGTGTACCGGGAAAAAGGACTCGGGTTCGTGGTTTTCGGAAAGATCGGGGAAGACCGTTCCCTCACTCCCGCCGGCCGGGGCGATTTCGCGGGGGGCATTTTCTATGAAAAGATAAAAAAGATCCAGCCGATCTATCTGACATTGACCCGGGAGCTGGCGAAGAGCTATTACATGAACAGGTTGATTTCGATGAGGATGGCGGCGGAGGCGTCGCTGAAGGCGCTCACCGCCGACCTCGAATTCAGAAACCGCGAGCTGGAGGATTTCGCCCATATCGCGTCGCACGACCTGAAGGAGCCGCTCCGGAAGATCGTCCTGTTCAGCGACAAGCTCATCAGGGGACGGTCGGGAATGGGTGAGGGGGAAACCGGCGACCAGCTCGAGCGGATGCGGAAGTCCGCGCTCCGCATGAACGAGCTCATCGACGGCCTCCTCAGCTACTCCCGCATCCCCGCGGGGAACCAGCCGCTGCAGCGAATCGACCTCAAGTCCGTCATGAGCGAAGTGATACAGGACCTGGAAGTCAGGATCGGCGAGACGAAGGGCCGGGTGGAAGTGGGAGAGCTGCCGTTCATCTCCGCCGATCCCCTGCAGATGCGGGAGTTGTTCCAGAACCTGATCGGAAACGCGCTCAAGTACCATCGGGACGGCGTTCCCCCCGTGGTCGTCGTCAGCGCCGAGCGGCGGAACGACACCGTCGAGATATCCGTTTCGGACAATGGGATCGGCTTCGATTCGAAATACCAGGACAGGATTTTCGGAATTTTCCAGCGGCTCGTCGGAAAAAACGAGTTCGAGGGGACGGGCGTCGGGCTGGCGATCTGCAAGAAAATCGTTCAAAAACACAATGGCACCATCTCCGCGAGCGGCGAGCCGGGCCGCGGGGCGACCTTCACGATCCGCCTGCCCTCAGGCGAGTAACGCATCCGCGTGTCTTTTTCAGCGTGGATTTATCCGCATATATTCCCAAAGGATCTATAAGGAACCCAGGAATCCAGGAAGGAGATGAAAAAAAAACGGAAAGGCCGGAGTCTTCCGGTAATCGTGAGGGTTGCCGGTTCAGTCCATTTCTTCATCCTCTTTTTCCGGTTTCCTGGATTCCTTATTGAATTTTTCCTGAGCTTGCGCCTGCTTGCGTTTCGGCCGAAGTGCGGGTATCATGACGCATGCTCAAAAAATGCCCCGCCGTCGCACTCATCACGGATTTCGGCGTGCGCGATGCCTACGTCGCGGCGATGAAAGGCGTGCTTCTCGCCGCCGTTCCCCGGATTCCGCTCGTCGACGTCACCCATGAAATCGCGCCGGGCAATGTCCTCTCCGCCGCCTACGTGCTCGCCTGCGCCTGGGATTATTTTCCGGCCGGCACCGTCTTTCTGGTCGTCGTGGACCCCGGCGTCGGCACCGCGCGCAAGGCGCTCGTCGGGACGGCCGGCGGGAGACGCCTGGTCGCGCCCGATAACGGGATCGCCAGTCTCGTCCTGCGCCTGAAGGGCGAGGGCGCGGCGCGGCCCGGCGGATTCAGCGCGCGGGAGCTCAAAACCGATTTCCTGAAAACCGAGCCCTCCCCGACCTTTCACGGCCGGGACGTGTTCGCTCCCGCGGCGGCCCGCATCGCCGGGGGACGGTACCGCCGGCTGGCCGGGCCGGAGCTCGCGCCCCTCCTCCTCGACGCCGCCTTTTCCCGGCGGACCGGCGGGAGCGCCGTGGTCGGGCGCATCATGCACCTCGACCGGTTCGGGAACGCGATCACGTCCGTCAGGGGCGAGGAGATCGCCGACCCCGCGACCGCCGAGATAGAGTTCACGGCGCGCGGCCGGTTCGTGAAAGAGCCCTACCGCGTGCGACTGGCGGGCGTGAAACGCACCTTCGCCGACGTTCCCGAGGGACTGCCGCTCGCCTACGTGGGCAGCCTCGGTTTCCTGGAGATCGCGGTGCGAAACGGCAGCGCCGCCCGGAAGCTCGGTCTGCGTCAGCACGCGCCGGTCAAGGTCGGCGGCGTGTCCTCAAAGGCCGCCGGATAAAACGTGTTTTCCGCGAAGCAAAAAAGAGCGATCCGATCCCCAGCGGAGAACGGATCGTGTATAATGCAGGTGTGGAAACGCGCCGCGACGACCTTGCCCGCCGGCCCCGTTCGGACTTCATAGGAGGATGACATGAGAAAGCTCTTGGTTATCGCGGTATCGTTGTTCACCGTTCTGGCTTCCCTGTCCAGCTGCGGCGGCAGGCGGGACGCGACGGATATTTTCGGGAACAGCGAGAAATTCAAGAACCTGGAGGAGGTGGCGATCACCATTTGCGTTCCCGGTGGATACGAGGGCGAGGAGTCCGAGGCGACGCGCCGCGTGCTCGACGAGATCGAGCGGCGGACCCGCGACACGCTCAAGGTGAAGCTGCAAGTGGTCACCCTGCCGTGGCTGCAGTACGAGGAAGAGCTCAAGCGGACGATCAAAGCCGGCGAGCCGTGCGACGCCTATCTCACGTTCTTCGACGGGAGCCGGAACGTGCTCAAGACCATGTACGACGCGGGCATGGCGCTCGACCTCACCTCGCTTTTTCCCGAGTACGCCCCCCGGTATTTCCGCTCGCTCAAGCCGGAGGACCTCGCTCCCGTCAGCAGCGACGGGAAAATCCTCGCGGTGCGGAACAACTACCCCGCCGTCGACCGGGTGTGCGTCGTGGTGCGGGAGGAGCTCATGCAGAAATATAACGTGTCCTCCATCAAGGGCCTGGACGATCTCGAGGCCTTCCTGGCGACGCTCAAGAAGAACGAGGAGGGCATGACCGTGTTCATCCCCACCCGGCCGCTGATTTCCATTTTCGCCTCCTTCTACGGATACGCCGTGCTCAGCTACGATTTGGGGTTGGTGTACAAATGGAACGATCCCGCCATGAAGGTCGCCGCCTGGGAGCAGACCCCCGAATACGCCGAGGCTTTGAAACGGGCGAGCGACTGGTGGAAAAAGGGGTACTTGAGTAAAATCCCGATCACGGCGGCGGTTCCCGTCGGGATCCTCTCCAAAAAGTTCGGGGTATGGCTGATGAACGCGGGCGCCTCGGCCTATTTCAACGAGGTGCTCGCCTCCTTGGGCGTCAGGGGCCGATTCGTCGAGTTCCCGCTTTTCCCGGCGGCGGTCTGCCAGCGCGTCTCCTCCCCGCCGCTGGGTCTCGTGATCAACCCCCGCTCGAAAAACCCGGAACGGGTGCTCATGCTCGTGGAATGGGCGCACGCCGACCAGGAGAACTACGACCTCATTCGGTACGGAATCCGGGACAAGGACTGGGTGCTCCGGGGGGACCAATACGATTTTCCGGCGGGAACGACTCGCGATTATTCCTATTTGAACCGGAGCGATTTTTGGGAGCTTTTCGAGGACGTCAATTTCGAGCGCGTCCACGTCTCCAGCCCCCCTTCCTTCCGCGACTACCTGCGCCGGACGCTCACCCAGGATGCGATATACCCTCCTCACGGAGCGGCCCTGTTCGATTTCCAGGGGGTCGACGCCGTGCTTCGGCAGAAAACGGCCTACCAAATGGAAGTGGACCTGATAACCGGCCAATACACCGAGGATTCCCTCAGGAACTTCATCCAGCAGGAAAAGGAGCTCGGTATCGACAAGCTGGTCGTCCACGTACAGGCCCAGCTCGATGCTCTCAGGAAAAGAAAAGATGCCGCTCGTTAAGCTTTCCAGGAAAATCGTCGTCCGGCTCCTCATCGGCCTCGGCACGGCCGGAGTCGTCGTTTTTCTCATCGCCGCCGGCGGGTTGTTTTTCCCGGAGGAGGAGAAGACGCTCGCCCCGCCGCTCCACCGGCCGGAGGCGGTCGACTACAAGACCTACACCGCCGCCAAGGGCACCGTCGCGAACACCGTCGCCTGCGAAGGCTACTTTTTTCCCGAAAAGCAGGTGGACGTCGCCTTCTCGAGGCGCGAGGGGTTCCTGAAGTCGGTATCCGTGAAATTCGGCCAGTACGTCCGGGCGGGACAGGAGCTCGCCTCCCTCGACACCGACACGCTGGCGGACGAGATCGAGCGCCAGGCGATCGTCCTCGAAGAGGCGAAGGAGAAGCAGACCGGCCTGAAGGCGGCCTCCGTTCCCGACATCGCCGCGAGCCGTCTCCGGCTCGAGGAGCTCCGGAGCGACCTGGCGGCCGCGAGGCAGGTCAACGACAGCCTATCCCAAAGCGACCTCCGGAAGATGGAGAACGAGGTCAAGAAGCAGGACTACGCCCTGCAAAAGCTCGAGATCGATTACGACTACCGGATAAAAACCGCGGCGCGGGAGATCGAGCTGGCGCAGAACAAGCTGAAGGAGCTGCAACGGGATATGGAGAAATCGATCCTGCTGGCCCCGATCGCGGGCCGGGTCGTCTATCTCGCGTCCTTAAGCCAGGGCGAGCATGTCCCGCCCTACAAGATCATGGTGAGCCTCGCCGACCCGCGGCGCCTCATCGTACGCTACGTCGGCGTGAATTACGACAAGTTCCGGCTCGGGATGAAGGTGAAGGTGACGCGCCAGGGACGGAGCGCGGGCGGGGAGGTGGTCTTCACGCCGCAGCAGGCGCCCGAGGAAGACTACCAGAAGCTGCAGCAGACGATCTACGTCCGGGTGAACGGCGATCTGGGCCCCGTCGCCATCGACGACACGGCCACCATCGAGGCCGTTATCGAAAAGGCGGAGGGGGTGATCGTGCTCCCGCGCCGGCTCGTGCACGCCTACGGGGGGCACTCGTTCGTGAAGGTCCTCGAGGACGGGGTGGTGAGCGAGCGGGACGTGACCACCGGCGTCGAGTCGCTGCTCGAGGTCGAGATCAAGGCCGGACTCGCCGCCGGCGAGCTCGTCGTCGAGTAGGGCGGGGGAGCGACCCGTGCTGCGTACCGCCCTCAAGAAAATGATCAACAACCGCTGGCTGACGATCCTCCTCGGCGCGGGATTCGTCCTCGTCGTCGCCCTCACCTCCGTCATCCCGCTCTATACCGACGGCGTGTTGCAGCGCCTGCTCACCGCCGACCTCGAGGCGTCCCAGGCGGAGGGCGGCGTCTTCCCGGGCAATTACGACGTCCGGGTCGATTTCTCCTCCATGGAGCCGGGCGACCGCCTGCGGGCCTTCGGCGCCCTCAAGAAGAATCTCCTCGGCGAGCTCATCCCGCAGATCCCGCTCCCCGTCCTCTCGACCACCGAGGAGGTGACCGTCGCCGGGGGCTCCGCGAGCGTCGAAGGGCGGAAGAGGACGGGCGCCGCGGACGCGAACGTGTTTTTCCGCGCCCTGGCGGGGATGGAAAAACACATCCGGATCACCCGGGGCCGGGCACCCGCGTCCGCCATCGCGGACCGCACGGTGGAGGTGATCGTCACCGCCGGTTACCTGAATGAAAACGATTTCTCGCTCAACGACGTCCTCACGCTCAGGGCGAAGCCCGGCCGGCCGTTCGACCGCGCCAGGATCGTCGGCGTGTTCGAGCTCGCCGACCGGCGGGACACCTTCTGGGCGAAGACTCCGGATTTCTCCACCCTCTACGTGAACGAGGCCCTGTTCGAGAAGGAGATCCTCGGGAAGGGCCTGCCGCTCCTCGAGGCGGCGGAATGGAACTTCGCCTTCGATTATCACGCCATTACCCTCGAGCGGCTCGGTCCCCTGCTCGCCGCGCTCGACTCCCAGCGGGCCCTCGCCGACCGCTACAGCCGCGCCCTCACCGTCGAGTTCCCCGTCCGCCCCATCCTCGATCGTTACGGGGAGCGGGAACGCCAGCTCCGGCTCGCCCTCGGCGTCATCGACGTCCCGGTCCTCATCCTCCTCTGCTTCTTCATCTTCATGATCGCGGGCCTGGTCACGGAGAGCGAGCGGAGCGGGATCGCCGTCCTCAAGAGCCGGGGCAAGAGCACCGCCCAGATTTTCGTCATGTACCTGTACGAGAGCCTGACCCTCGCCCTGGCCGCCTTCCTCCTGGGACCGCCGCTCGCCTGGCTCTTGGGCAGGTTCATGGGCGCAAGCAACGGTTTCCTCGAATTCGTGCGGCGCGCCCCCCTGCCCGTGTCGCTCACGCCGACCGCCTTCCTCTACTCGTTCGCCGCCGCGCTCTTCCTCGTCGCCGCGCGCCTGGCCCCCGCCGTCGCGGCCTCGCGCGTCAGCATCGTCGAGCTCAAGCGGCGGACCGCCCGGGAGGAACGGCCGCCGCTCTGGAGGAAGCTGTTCGTCGACCTCATCCTGCTCGCCGCCTCGGCCTACGGCCTCTACCGTTACCAGAGCCGCGAGACCATTCTGCTCCTCACCGGGGCGAGCACGCTCGACCTCGGCATCGATCCGCTCCTTTTTCTCACTTCAACTTTTTTCATTTTGGGAACGGGGCTCCTCTTCCTGCGCGTCTTTCCGCTGCTCGTGCGCTTGGTCTACCGGATCGGCGAGCGACGCTGGTCGCCCGTCGCGTACTACGCCCTCCTCCGGGTGGGGAGGACCGGCGGGCGCGGGCAATTTCTCATGCTCTTCGTGATTTTCTCGCTCGCGGTCGGCGTGTTCGATGCGGCCATGGCCAGGACGCTCAACCGGAACGTGGAGGATCGCGTCCGCTACGCGCACGGCACGGACATCGTCCTCGAGCCGATCTGGGCCGAGGAAGGAACGGTCTCCGCCCGCGACGCCGGACGGCAGGCCCCACCGGTCGGGAATGAGCTCACCGAGGAGGAGAACGAGCGGGAGTACAGCGTGGTGAGCCGCTTCCTGGAGCCGCCCTTCACTCCCTACACGCAGCTCGCCGGGGTGGAGCGCGCCACCAAGGTGTTCGCGACCAACCGCGGCAAGGTCGCGGCCGGCGCCGAGACCGTCACGGGCGTGAGCCTGCGCGGAATCATTCCGTACGAATTCGGCCGGGTCGCCTGGTTCCGAAACGACCTCCTCCCGTACCACTGGTACCAGTACCTGAACCTTCTCACCGACGCGCCCGGCGCCCTGCTCGTGTCCCGAAATTTCCAGACGCGCTTTCATCTCAATGCCGGCGATCCGATCTCCATGACCTGGGGGGACCAGCCGTACGTCGAGGGCGTCATCTACGCCTTCGTCGATTACTGGCCGGCCTTCAATCCCCGCGCCAAGACGGCGGCGGGGGACGAACCCTACCTCGTCGTCGCCAACCTGACGTTTCTCCAGGACAAGCTCGCCAAGGATCCATATCAGGTCTGGCTGAAGAAAAAGCCGGGCGCCACCGACGAGACGGTGTACCGGGACATCGAGCGCCGCGGACTCGCGATCGGCGCGGCGTCGAGCACGACCCGGAACCTGGTCCTGCAAAAGAACGACCCGCTCCTCAAGGGCGTCAACGCCACCCTCACCCTCGGCTTCCTCGTCATCATGGCCGTCTGCGCGGGAGGGTTCCTCATGCACTGGACGATTTCACTGCGCGGCCGGACGCTGCAATTCGGCGTCCTGCGCGCGATGGGGATGTCCCGCGCGGGGCTTCTTTCCATGATCATCCTCGAACAATCCGTCATGACCGGCAGCGCGGTGCTGGCGGGACTGGGCTCCGGCTGGCTCGCCTGCCGGCTTTTTCTGCCCGCGCTCGAGCTCGTCTTCCGGGGCGCGGACCAGGCGCCGCCGTTCCGCATCGTCGCCCTGGGGAGCGACACCCTCAAGATCCTCGCCATTGTCCTGGCCGTGCTCGCGCTCGCCCTCGTCACCCTGCGCTGGTTCCTCCGGCGCCTCGGGATCGGGAGCGCGCTCAAGCTGGGAGAGGAGTGAGGCGATGAAGACGCTCCTCCGGACCCGCGCCCTCTGCCGCGATTTCGTCTCCGGGGCGGAGACGGTGCGCGCCGTGCGGGACGTGAGCCTGGCGGTGCCCGAGGGGAGGCTCACCGTGCTCTGCGGCCCTTCCGGCTCCGGCAAGACGACGCTCCTGAACCTGCTCGGCGCGCTCGACGCGCCGACGTCCGGCGAGGTCTGGTTCGGCGGCCGCGAGATCACGCACTTGCCCGAGGCGGAGCGGGACGAGCTGCGCCGCACGCGGCTCGGTTTCGTCTTTCAGTCGATCGGCCTCATTACCATGTTGTCCGCGCTCGAGAACGTGGAGTTCGGCCTGCGCCTGAGCGCGTCGGAGACGTCCGGCGAGCCGAACGGCGGGGAGGAGCGGCGGGCGCGCGCCGAGGCCTGCCTGGAGGCGGTGGGGATGTGGAAACGCCGGCTCCATCGCCCGCCCGAGCTTTCCCTCGGCGAGCAGCAGCGGGTGGCAATCGCCCGGGCCGTGGCGCACCGGCCGCGAATCGTATTCGCCGACGAGCCGACCTCGGCGCTCGACACGCACCTCGGCCTGCAGGTGGTGGCGCTCTTCAAGGACCTCGCGGCGAAAGAGGGAATGAGCGTCGTCATGGCGACGCATAATCCCCATTTCACCGAGCTGGCCGACTCGCTTTTCACCCTCGAAAACGGCCGGCTGGTCGGGGGAGGCGCGGCGTGATCGAGTGCCAAAACCTGTTCAAAATCTACAAGGCCGGCGAGCTCGAGGTGGTCGCGCTCCAGGGCCTCGACCTGCGGGTGGAGAAGGGTGAGCTCATGGCCGTCATCGGCAACAGCGGGAGCGGCAAGAGCACGCTGTTGAACCTGATCGGCGGGCTCGACCGGCCGTCGGCCGGCACGCTCCGCGTCGACGGCCGGGAAATCTTCAAACTCGCCGAGCGCCGGCTCAACGACTACCGGCGCCTGACCATCGGGTTCGTCTGGCAGAATCCCGCCCGCAACCTGCTTCCCTATCTGTCCGCCTTCGACAATGTCCTGCTCCCCATGGTCTCGCCCGACGCCGCCTGGGCGCGGGAGCTCCTCGACCGGGTGGGGCTCTCCGGGCGCAGCCGCCACAAGCCGGCCGAGCTTTCCGGCGGCGAGCAGCAGCGAACGGCCGTCGCCGTGGCGCTTGCCAACCGGCCGAAGGTGCTCCTCGCCGACGAGCCCACCGGCTCGGTGGACGCGGCCGCGGCCGCCGTCGTGCTCGACCTCTTCCGCCGGCTCAACGAGGAGCTCGGGCTGACCGTCGTCATCGTCACCCACGACCCGGCCCTGTCCCGCAAGGTCGACCGGGTGGCGGCGATCCGCGACGGCAAGGTGGGCAGCGAGCTCATTCATAAGAAGTCCTACCTGAAGGAGTACGAAAGGATGCGCGGCCGGGCCTGGGGCGACGCGGACGATTCGCACATCGAGCTGGCCGTACTCGACGGCGCCGGGCGGCTCCAGCTCCCCAAAGATTGCCTCGACGATCTGAAGGCGCGCGGCCACGACAAGCTCCTCGTTTCCCGGGAAGGCGAAAAGATCGTGCTCACCACGCCGAAGAAGAG
>CAZKOS010000048.1:0-10230 GCA_964554445.1 uncultured Spirochaetaceae bacterium
TTGTCGAAGTAGAGCATGATGGTCTTGTCGGTCGATTTATCGGAGGTGTCGGTGATGTGGAAGAGCACGTCGTGCTCCCCGTCGGGGACCGTGTTCGTATCCACGGCGAGACTCCAGGTGCGGGCCTGCTGGTTGAGGGTCGCCTGGCTGTAGGTCCCGCCATTGTCGAACGAGATTGCGATGCTTTTGGTCGCCACGTCCTCGATGAAATTCCCGCTGAGCGTGATCGTCCCGTGCACGTAATCGCCGTTGGCGTGGCTGGTGACGAACAGGAGCGGCGGGTTCAAGTCCACGTTGTTCCCGAAGCCGGGCTTGAACAGGTCACATGTGCTTAACAAGAGCACGCTTGAAAGCAGGAAGGCGGTGATCATTATCTTACGCATGGCGAACCCCCTAAAAATCCGCAGAACCTTTTGGTAATGTAATAAACTATCGGTTGATTATTTAAAAACGATATTGTAAATATGATAGAATAAATTAGCGATTAAATTAATTCACTCTGGTATAATTATATAGCTATTAAAGATATTTATCAAATTTAATATTTTAAAATCGTTTAGATCGAAAATTACCCAAATCCCCGGAAATGAAGGGAAAAGGCGTGAAAATATTAGGAATCGATTATACAAAATGCACGAGATGCAAAAAATGCGTATCCGATTGCCCGGAAGATTTGTTCCGCGTAAAGCCGGCTGCAAAGGGAGTGGAATTCTACGATCCCGTTTCGCGCTGCATCCTGTGCGGGCACTGCATCGCCGTGTGTCCCGAGGACGCGGTGAGGTACGAAGACGCCGAAAAGCCGTTGCGGGATCAGATTCTTGTTGCACCGGAAAAAATCCTCCGGCTGAATGATTTGATGATTTTCATGCGGGCCCGCCGCTCGATCCGCCGGTTCCATGAGCGGGCCGTTCCGGAAAAAAGCCTGAAAGTCATCCTGGATGCCATGCGCTATTCGCCGACCGGCAGCAATAAACAGGGGCTCCATTTTACGGTGCTCGCTTCACGGGAAAAAATCGAATATTTTTCCGGCAAGGTCGTCAACCTGTTCAAAACCGTGAGAGTGGTCCTGATCCTGTTGCGATTCATCGTTCCTTTCGGCCGTCAGCGGAAGGGGAGCGTTCTTTCCAATGGACTCTACCGGAGCCTGCTCAACGCCCTGGAAAAAGCCGCCGCGGGCAGGGACCCCATCTTCTACCACGCGCCCTGCGTGATCGTGCTCTCCGGGCGAAAGTACGCCCACCAGACCCAGGTGGACTCGGGGATCGCCCTGGCGCACGGCATGTTCGCCGCCCAGGCGCAGGGCCTGGGGACCTGCCTGGTGGGATTCGCGCACGAAAGGCTGCTCCGCGGGCCGTTTCTCCGGAGGACGCTGAAAATACCGAGGGGTTGCCGGCCGCAGGGGGTAATGGCGCTGGGATTTCCCAAGGTCAGATATTCGGCCGCGCCGCCGAGGAAGCCGATTTCAATTAATCGACTTTAGGCTTGTTCCCGCAAAATATATGGATATTGCTCATCCCCTACCTCTGCACCCGCGCCGTGCCGCCTTTGATCGCCTTTTCCACTTCCTTGAGCGAGGCCATGGAAGTGTCGCCGGGCGTTGTCATGGCCAGGGCGCCGTGGGCGGCGCCGTACTCCACCGCTTCCTGCGGCGTTTTTCCGGTCAGGAACCCGTAAATGAGGCCCGAGGCGAAACTGTCGCCGCCGCCGACCCGGTCTTTGATCTCCAGGTTTTCCCGTTTCCGTGATTCGTAAAATTCATTTTCATAAAAGAGGACGGCCGACCAGTCGTTCACGGTCGCGGTCCCGGCCACCCGCAGGGTGGTGGCCACGGCCTTGAAGTTGGGGTATTCCCCGACCGCTTTCAGGATCATCTTCTTGAATTGCGCGGGGTCGAGGGAGGAGAGGCTTTCATCGGTCCCCTCGACTTCGAACCCGAGCGCGGCGGAGAAATCCTCCTCGTTCCCGATCATCACGTCCACGTACTTCGCGATCTCCCGGTTGACTTCCCGGGCCCGTTCCCTGCCGCCGATCGATTTCCACAGGGATTCCCGGTAATTGAGGTCGTAGCTGGTGACCGTGCCGGCCCGGCGGGCGGCTTTCATCGCCTCGACCGCGACCTCGGCCGTGCTCTCGGAGAGCGCGGCGAAGATGCCGCCGCAGTGGAACCAGCGCGCGCCCTCCCGCATGAAGATGGACTCCCAGTCGACGTCGCCGGGCTTGAGCTGGGAGGCGGCGGACAGGCCCCGGTCGGAGACGCCGAGGGCGCCGCGGATGCCGAAGCCGCGCTCGGTGAAATTGAGCCCGACGCGGACGGTGCGGCCCACGCCGTCGAACGGCAGCCAGAGGACGTGGGACATGTCGACCCCGCCCTGGAGGATGAGGTCCTCCAGGAGCCGACCGACGTCGTTGTCGGCAATGGCGGTCACCACCGCGGTCTTGAGCCCGAAACAGCGGCGCAGGCCGCGCGCCACGTTGTACTCGCCGCCGCCCTCCCAGACGCGGAATTGACGGGCGGTCTTGATCCGCCCAGCGCCCGGATCCAGGCGGATCATGATTTCGCCGAGGGAAACTTCATCCCAGGCCGCCGAATCCTTCGACTTGATTGCGATCGCCATACGTCCCCCTTGCCCGCGGAGCAAAGTCGCAGCACAACCACTATACGTGAATTGCGGTGCTTGGTCAAAGAAAAGGAAGCGAAGAGAAGGGGACCGGGCGTTTCGATTCGTCTTGTTCGCTCAAACACAAAAAAAGAGTTGACAAAATGCCGGAATATATATACTATAAATGCAATCAAAATAGTAGTAATTAAGGAGTAGCGATGAGGATTTCAAAGCGGACGAGATACGGAGTCAGGTTGATGCTCGAATTGGCCCTGCATTACAGGAATAAGCCCTTGAGCGTCGGCCAGATAGCGGAGAGCGAGGAACTGTCCCCGAAATTCCTGAGCCAGATCATCATTCCGCTGAAAGGGGCCGGTTTGATTCAGTCGACGAGGGGCGCCCAAGGCGGGTACGAGCTTTCGAAGCCACCGAAGAAAATCTCATTGCTTGAAGTATTCCGGATTCTGGAAGGCGATTGCCTTCTGACGGAGTGCATCCAGGACCCGCGGGAGTGCGGCCGCGCTCCCCACTGCGTCACCAGGGAGGTCTGGGAAGACATGACGAACACGATCGAAGCCAAGCTGCGGTCCGTCAATTTCGAGGACCTGGCGGAGCGCTCGCGCGAGCGCGCGGAAAAAGCTGCGCCGATATTTCAGATTTAGGGAGGAATACGATGAAAATCGCCAACGACATGACGGAACTGATCGGCAATACCCCGCTGGTCAAACTGAATAAAGTGGCGGCCGGCCTGCCCGCGACCGTCGTCGGGAAGCTCGAATCGCTCAACCCGGCCTTCAGCGTCAAGGACAGGATAGGCCTGGCCATGGTGAAGGACGCCGAGGAGCGCGGGGCCGTCAAGAAGGGCACGGTCATCATCGAGCCCACCAGCGGCAACACCGGCATCGCGCTCGCGTTCGTCTGCGCGGTCCGCGGCTATAAACTCATCCTCACCATGCCGGAGAGCATGTCGATCGAGCGGCGGAAGCTCCTCACGCACCTGGGCGCCGAGCTCGTGCTCACCCCGGCGGCCGAGGGCATGCGCGGCGCCATCGAGAAGGCCGCCTCGCTCGCCGGGTCGACCAAGAACTCCTTCATGCCGATGCAGTTCGACAACCCGGCGAATCCCGAGATCCATCGCCGGACGACGGCCGAGGAAATCTGGAGCGATACGGACGGCACGGTCGACGTCTTCGTGGCCGGGGTCGGCACGGGCGGGACGCTCACCGGCGTCGGCGAGGTGATCAAGAAGCGGAAGCCCTCAGTCAAGGTGGTGGCCGTCGAGCCCGCCGACTCGCCGGTGCTTTCGGGCGGCAAGGCGGGATCGCACAAGATCCAGGGACTGGGCGCGGGCTTCGTGCCCAAGGTGCTCAACACGAAAATCTACGACGAAGTGATCCAGGTGAAGAACGACGAGGCGGTCGCCATGGCCGTGCGGCTGGCCAGGGAGGAAGGGATGCTGGCGGGAATTTCGGCCGGCGCCAATGTGACCGCGGCCCTGGCGGTCGCGAAACGGCCCGAGAACAAGGGCAAGCTGGTCGTCGTCGTCATCCCGGACACCGGCGAGCGCTACCTGTCGATCTGGCAGCAATAATCGATTTCAGGCAAAGGAGAATTCATACAATGGCAGACAAACAATTTCGTTTCGAAACCCTGGCGCTGCACGGCGGCGCCGCTCCCGATCCGACGACCTTGTCGCGCGCCCTGCCCGTGTACCGGACGAGCTCGTTCGTGTTCAAGAGCGCGGAGCACGCGGCCCGGCTGTTCGGGCTTCAGGAACTGGGCAACATCTACACCCGCCTGGGAAACCCGACCCATGACGCGCTCGAACAGCGCGTGACGCTCCTCGAGGGCGGGGTCGCCTCGGTGGCCTTCGCCTCGGGGACGGCCGCCATCTTCAATACGATCGTCACGTTGGCGTCGGCGGGCGACGACATCGTCTCGGCGAACAATCTCTACGGCGGCACCTACACGCAGTTCGACTCGATTCTGCCCCAGCTCGGGATCAAGGTGAAATTCGTCGATCCCAAGACGCCCGGGAATTTCAAGAAGGCGATCGGACCGAAAACCAGGGCCCTCTACGCGGAGACCATCACCAACCCGGTGCTCGATTTCACCGACATCCGGGCGGCGGCGGACATCGCCCACGAGGCGGGCATTCCCCTGATCGTGGACGGCACCTTCACCACGCCGTTTCTTCTGCGCACGATCGAGCACGGGGCGGACATCGTCGTCAATTCGCTCACCAAATGGATGGGCGGCCACGGCACGGCCATCGGCGGCATCGTCACCGATTCGGGAAAGTTCGATTGGAAAGGCGGGCGGCATCCGCTCCTGACCGAGCCGGATTCCAATTACCACGGCCTGCGCTGGGCGCACGACCTGCCGCCGGAGCTCGCGCCCGCCGCCTTCGCCCTGCGGCTGCGCACCGTGCCGCTCCGCAACCTGGGGGCCACGACCTCGCCCGACAACGCCTGGTTTTTCCTCCAGGGGATCGAGACGCTGCCCCTGCGCATGGAGCGGCACAGCGCGAACGCCCAGGCGGCCGCGGAATTCCTGGCCGGGCACCCGCAAGCCGAGTGGGTCCGCTACCCGGGGCTGAAAAACGATCCGGCGCACGCGGTCGCCTCGAAATACCTGAAGCAGGGGATGTTCGGCGGCATGGTCGTGTTCGGCGTCAAGGGAGGCCGGCCGGCGGGGGAGAAATTCATCGAACGGCTGAAGCTCTTCTCCCACCTCGCCAATGTCGGGGACGCCAAGAGCCTCGCCCTGCACCCGGCCAGCACCAGCCACTCGCAGTTGACCGAGGAGCAGCAGCGCGCGGGCGGGCTGACGCCCGAGCTCGTGCGCCTCTCCATCGGCATCGAGCACATCGACGATATCATCGCGGACCTGGATCAGGCGTTGAAAGCCTGATCCGGCCCGATCATTTCTGAACTATTTGTCCCCCGCTTTCCGCGGGGGATTTTTTTGGGTGGAAAAGATTCGAGACGTTGAGTGAAAATTGATGCCGCTAGAACAATTTCCAGGTGATCGCCGCCCCGAGCGAATGGTAGACGCGGTTGTCGCCCGGCACGTTCTGGCGGAGCGAAGGGTCGAAGCGGTTGTTGACGAACGTGAGTTTGTACCAAAGGTTAATCGTGAGATTGTGCCAGGGCGTGAATGAGCCCAATGCCCTGATGGAATGAGTCCATTGCGCGGTCCCGGAGGGAGCGCTCCCCGCGTTGACGCCGGTCTTGTAATCGCCGTCGTCTCCGTACCCGTAGAGGTTGATCGAGCCCTGGCCCGTCGTTTCCCATTCCAACCCGACGTCCCAATCGCCGGGTCGCCCGTACGTGAGCAGGGCGTGAAAATCGACGCAATCGGGCCCGAGGTAATACCCGAGCGGGTAATCCACCCAATAGCGGCCGGGGCCCGGATCGATGTAGGTGAAGCGGGACGTGAATTTCCGCAGATCGTAGTACTTGCCGTACGCGAACGGATCCACGTAGGCGAACTCGAAATCGAAGCGGAAGCGGCCCGGACCCGCGTCGAAGTACGGCGTCGAGAGCAGGGTGAGCCCGGCCATGAGACCGACGGCGCCGGGGGTGGTGTCGGTGGTGGCGTTCTCGTCGCCGGCAATCAGGTCGTAGAGCATGAATTCGACATAGAGCTTGACGCCTTTCAGGGGGACGACCGTGGCCGAGCAGAGGAGAGGCACCGAATACGTGCCGTCGTCGTAGTTGTTGTGGAGAATGATGAGGGGATTGAAATCGGCGAGGTCGATCGGCCGGCCGCCGACGAGATTCGTCTGCGTGATGGAAAACGAAAGCCAGTCCCAGGGACGGAAAACGAGATTGTCGCTGATATAGGTTTTGTAGCGATCCCGGAATATTTTTCCATTCACCGTTCCGTTCGGTTCGGGATTTTGATCGGTTTCATACAAATAGTCGAGGTAATCGCTTTCCATCGAGGAAATATCGGAGTTCAGGCTGATGACGGTGCAGGAGAGCGAAAACCCCTCGTACCTGACCCGCGCCCTGACGTGGTCGTAATACGGCATGTTTCCGTTCAGGGAGAGGGTCGACCATATCCCCGGCCCGGTCGAAAGCTTGCCCCGTCCGATCTCCACCTGAAAATAGGGGTTGTAGAAATTGAGGACGCCCAACACCGGCAGGTTGGCGAAATCGAATTTATCGAAACCCAGGGGAACGGTCGTGAAATTATAATCCTGCAACAGCCCGTAATGGGTCTGGCGGAGACTGGCCGTCGCCTGGAGGGCGAAGCCGGCGAACTGGACGATGAAACCGGCATTTAGGAGTGAGGGAAGGGAATCGGCAGCATAAAAGGGCTCAAAATTATAGACTGATAACCCATTGTCAATGCCATCATGCTGATTTACCGACGGGGGGGCTTCAGGAGGTTGCCCGTCATAGAGTGTGATGTTCGAAAAACGATTTGTCTCATTGTTAAAATATGCACTCAAGCCGAATGAAACGATGGGTGAGAATGCACCGAAAGTAAGCTTCAGGCTGTCACTTAAGGTTTGGATGGATTTTTTTTGATTTTCGTTATCCGTTTTTCCTGTAAGCCGTTTGAGATGATCTTTGAGTTCTTCGGCCGATAGAGGCAGTTCCTCGTACGGAGGAACAACGCCTTCGTTGAGGAACAATTCCTCGGCCTCCCGGTAGAGCGGATCACCGAGCGGGACGAGCCACGATTCCTGAGCGTTGACGCTCGCCGCGACGATGACTGCGAAGAAAAAGAAGGCTGTTTTTCTCATGGGAAAAATACTGTAGGGCGATTGATTTGAGATGTCAATAGACGCGTATCCGGCATTGGCAAGAAGATGCAATTTGGACTATACTGAAATCGGACCGTCAATTCTTCGGCACTCAGGGCATTCAATGAAATTCGGGAAAACGGCCTTTTTTTCAATACTCTTTTTCCGCTTGTTGTGCGCCTGCGCATCGGTCCCGACCCGCGCCGCCGGTTCCGAACCGAACTTCATCCGGCCGCCGCTTCCGATCGATTTCAATATCAAGGGCTGCTATACGGGAGCCGCCATCGATTGGCGGACGGTCGACGACGGTCACCCCTGGACGGTGACGGCCGCCGACCTCGAGCGTTACATTTCCCTGGCCGGGAAGAAACCCGCCTTCCTGCTGACGTATAAGGCTTTCTCACAATCCGGCAAGCCGTACGCCTTCCCCCGGGAAGCGGCCGACTTCGCCCGCGCCCACGATATCGTCCCCTACGTCACCTGGGAGCCGCGCGATTGGGACCCGCAGGATCCCCGTTCCAAGACCCAAAGCCTGCTCGGGGAAATTCTGGACGGAAAGTGGGACGCCTACCTGGATTCGTGGATCGAAGGCATCCGCGCCTACGGGTCGCCCCTGCTCCTGCGCTTCGGCCACGAGATGAACGGCAACTGGTATCCCTGGAGCGGCGTGTACAATGGCGGCGGGGGACACGCGCGCTGGACCGGCTCGGCGCAAACCGACGGGCCGCAGACGTACATTGAGGCCTACCGCTACGTGTTCGCGCGGTTTTACCGGGCCGGCATCCGAAACGTGATCTGGGTCTGGAGCCCCAACGCCGAGTCCGCCCCCGCCGAGAGCTGGAACCGTTTCGAAAACTATTATCCCGGAGACGCCTGCGTCGATCTGGTGGCGCTGGACGTGTACAACTGGGGCTCCTGCCGGAGCTGGTCGAAATGGAAAAGCTTCGACGAGATTTACGGAAGGTTCTATGACGAGGCGTCGCGCCTCGCTCCCGGCAAGCCGATCATGATCGGCGAGTTCGGCTGCGCCCAAAAGGGCCAAAACCGCGCGCAGTGGTTCAGGGACTGCTTCCGGTCGCTGAAAACCAGATTTACACGCACCAAAATATTCACCTATTTTCACATCGACAATCGCGAAAGCGAGGACGCCGATTTCAGGATCGACGCCGACTCGGAATCCGCCCCGGCGATGCGGGAGGCGATGCGGGACCCGTATTTCATCGACACGGCGATCTTTCAATAAATGCGCATATAATTATAGTTATCGTCGACAAACTGAATTTTCACGGACAACCGTCTCCCCGGCATCGTCTCGCCGCAATCAGGAAAAACACCTTGAAGGAAGCCGAAAAATAAACTACGCTCATGGCACCGGCCGGAGGGAATTCACGGTCCGCAAAGGCATGAGAAAACGGAAAGGTCGAAATATGCAGGAGAACAGGCTCAAGCTGTCCACGAAACTCGGCTTCGGCATCGGCGACGTCGGCGGAAACGTCATGTTCACGATCATGGCGTTCTGGCTGCAGCCGTTTCTGTACGAGACCTTGGGTCTCATGCCGATCCTGGCCGGGGCGGCGGTCTGGATCGCCAAGATCTGGGACGCCTTTACCGACCCGCTCATGGGCTTCGTCTCCGACAACACCCGCACCCGCTGGGGACGGCGCCGGCCGTACCTGTTCGTGGGCGGCATTTTCGCCCTCTTCGCCATGCTCGTCATGTTCTCCAATCCGCACTTCAACCGGGCGACCCAACAGACCGAGATTTTCGTCTGGGCCATTTTCGCCTATTGTCTCCTCTGCACCGCCTACACCGTCTACAATGTCCCGTACGCCGCCATCACGCCCGACTTCACGGACAATTTTCACGAGCAGACCTCCCTCAACGGGTGGCGCATGACCTTCGCCGTGGTCGGCACCCTGCTCGGCGCCGGGGCCTTCTTCCCCCTCGTCCAGGCCTTTACGCCCGCCGGTATCACCGACAAGAGCCAGGGGTACCTGGCGACGGCCGGTATTTTCGGGGCGCTCATCACCGTCGTCACCCTCGTCACCTTTTTCGCGGTCAGGGAAAAACGCGTGGACAACCGGCCGCGGGTGCGGCTCAACCAGATCCTCAAATCCTACGGACGCGTGTTCAAGAACAAGCCGTACCGCATCATCCTCTTCACGTACGCGATCAACATGATCGGAACGACGATCATCGGCGCGACCATGGAGATTTACTTCAAATACGTTTTCCATGACGAGGGGATGGCCACCATCGCCCTGCTTTGCCTGCTGGGCGTGACGCTGCTCACGATCAAGGCCTGGGAACCGATCATCAAACGCATCGGCAAGAACAAGGCCTACGCCGTCGGCCTGTTCATCATGTCGGCCATCACCATCATCGTTTTCTTCCTCGGGCCCCCGCTGGGAATGGGGTTCATGTTCGTCATGATGGGCGTGGCCGGGCTCGGCCTGGCGGCGACCTACATCGCGCCCTACGCGATGATCCCCGACACCATCGAGTACGACCAGGTAAAGTCGGGAGTGCGCGAGGAGGGGGCCTACTACGGCTTGTGGACGTTCTTTTCCAAGAGCGGGCAGGCGATGGCCGGCCTGTTGAGCGGGCTCATCCTGCAGCTGATGAATTACCAGCCGCCGCAGGCGATCGAGACGGCCACCGGGTACGTCCTGCGGGACGTCACCCAGAGCGCGGAATCCATCATGGGTATCCGCCTGCTTCTCGGCCCCGTGTCGGCGGTGTTTCTCATCGTGAGCGCCGTGATCGTGCTCACCTACCCGATCAATGAGAAAATGTACAAGGAGATCATGGCGCGGAAAAAAGCGTGAAACGTCGACGGCGGAGGCCGCGCTATCGATCTCCGGGAACGCG
>CAZKOS010000048.1:10330-16446 GCA_964554445.1 uncultured Spirochaetaceae bacterium
ATGCTCGGGTCCGGACGCACCCTCGACTTATCCGGCATCGGCGGGCCGTTCATCGACAAGCATTCGACCGGCGGGGTGGGGGACAAGATCTCGCTCCTCCTGGCCCCGATCGTCGCCGCCTGCGGCGTCAAGGTGCCCATGCTCTGCGGCCGCGGGCTCGGCCATACCGGCGGCACGATAGACAAACTGGAGTCGATCCCGGGCTATCGCACCGCGCTCGAAGAGCGGGAGATACGCGCGATCTTGAACGACTGCGGGTTCGTGTTCATGGGGCAGACGGAATCGATCGCTCCCGCGGATAAGCTCCTCTACGCCCTGCGCGACGTGACGGGGACGGTCGAATCGATTCCGCTCATCACGGCCAGCATCCTGTCCAAGAAGGCCGCCGAAGGCTCCGACGGTTTCGTCTTCGACGTGAAGGCGGGAAGCGGCGCCTTCATGAAGAGCGAAAAGACGGCGAAAGAGTTGGCGCGCTCGCTCGTGAAAACGGCCCGCGTCCTGGGCAAACGGGCGGCGGCCGTGATCACCGCCATGGACGAGCCTTTGGGCCGGTTCGTGGGGAACCTGGTCGAGGTCCGCGAAACAGTGAGCGCCCTTAGGGGCGACGTCTCCGCCGACGTGGCGGAGGTGACCTGCCGGTTGGGCGCGCGCATGCTCGGGCTGGCGGGAAAAGCGGGTTCGCTCGATGAAGGCGCGGCGGCGTGTCGCTCCGTTCTAGAGAGCGGCGCCGCGTACCGCTTGTTTTTGAAAAACGTCGCCGCCCAGGGCGGTGACCCGCGTTACCTTGAGGAGCCCGCACGGCTCAAACCAGCGCCGTGTCGCGTCGACGTCGTCGCGGAAACGGACGGCTGGGTGGCGGGGGTGGACGCGTTCAAGATCGGAACCGCCGCGGTCCTGCTCGGCGCGGGACGCGCGACGAAGGAGAGCCCGCTCTCGCCGCGCGCCGGAATCGAGCTCGTGAAAAAACGCGGCGACGCGGTCGCACCGGGAACGATTCTCTGCCGCCTGTTCTTCGAGGAAGGCGTTGACGCCGGCGAGGCCGAGTCCCTGGCGCGGGCGGCGTACGGTTTTTCGGAAGCTCCGCCCGCGCGCGGCAGACTCATTCTCTATGAAATGGAAGCATCATGATCTGGGAAAAAAAGGAAATAGACGCCGTCAAGGTGAGGAAGCTTTCCGAGACGTACGGCGTCGATAAGATTACGGCCGCCGTACTGGTGCGGCGCGACATCACGGAACCGGGGGACGTCAAGTTTTTCCTGGAGGACGATTTCCGCTGCCTGCACAATCCTTTCCTCTTCCGGGACATGGAGAAGGCGGCGGACCGGATAGAGAAAGCCGTCTCCGGAGGAGAAAAAATCCTCATTTACGGCGACCGGGACGTGGACGGCATCACGTCCACCGTGCTGCTCTCCGAATCGCTCAAGGACCTGGGGGGGGACGCGATCTGGCGCGTGCCCCTGGGCGACGACGATTACGGCCTCTCGATCAAGGACGTGGAGGAGGCCGCCGGGCTCGGCGTGACGCTCCTCTGTACCGTCGACTGCGGCATCTCGAACGTCAAGGAAATCGAATTCGCCCGCGGCCTGGGGATAGACGTCATCGTCGCGGACCACCACAATCCCCAGGCGGAGCTGCCCGCCGCCTTCGTCATCATCAACCCGAAGGTGCCCGGCTGCGGCTACCCCTTCGCGTCTCTGTCGGGCTGCGGAGTGGCGAGCAAGCTCGACTGGGCCCTCGCCTTTATGCGCGGTCCGTTCTATAAAAAACCCGTCCTGCTTCTTCACGTCACGCCGCAGAACGACGCGTTCACCGTGGAGGCGGAAAAATTAAACAATCTGGCGGAAGCGGGAAGGTTCCGGGAAAACGTCGTTCCCGCCCTGGGAAAAACGGTGTACGAGAAGCTCAAGTCGTTCGCCTCGGGCTCGGAAATCGTCGTGCACGCGCCGGCGGAGCAGAAACGGCTGCTCGAAAAAGCCTTCGGCGCCGAGGCGGGCTCGATCCCGCTCACTGATTTTCAGCCGCTCCTCGGAGGGGCGTTTCCGCAACTCGCGGGCAAGAGCCTGCTCGCGATCCGGGAATTGAGCCGTCTCGGCAAATTCGAGGGGAAACCCCAATCGGAGATGGACATCTTCAAGAGCCTCTATGTCTCGGCGGCGCTCAAGAGCCTCCGGGAACGGTTCGACGGCGTCTACCGGCGGATGGACCTGGCCGCGCTCGGCACCATCGCCGACCTCATGCCGCTCGTGAACGAGAACCGCATCATCGTGAGGCAGGGCCTGCGGCGCATCGCCGAAAACGGGCGCAAGGGACTGCGGGCGCTCCTGGCCAGGAAAAATCTCCTCGGCAAGAATATCTCGGTGAAGGAAATCGCCTGGCAGGTATCCCCCGTCATCAACGCCACCGGACGGTTGGGCGAGCCGGACAAGGCCGTCGAGCTCCTGCTGTCGCAGGACGGCGAACACCTGGAATCGCTCTCCCTCTATATCCACAAATTGAACGAAAAGCGAAAGGAGCTCGGCGACCTCGCCTGGAACAAAATGTATCAGGCGGCCCAGGAGTCGTACGGCGCGAGCGACGGGAAATTCGTTCTCGTCAGCGGAACGTCCATTCATCGCGGCATTACCGGCATCATCGCCACCAAAATGGTGCGGCATTTCAAGGCGCCCGCCTGCGTCGTCGCCGAGCTCGAGGAAAAAGCGGTCGGTTCCGTCCGGAGCGTCCCCCGGTTCCCGCTGACGGCTTTTCTCTCGAATTTCAAGGACGTGTTCACCGATTACGGCGGCCACGATCTGGCGGCCGGCTTCAACCTGCCGCTCGAGCGCCTCGGCTCGTTCCGGGAGAGATTTTACGAGGTCGTTCGCACCCTCGTTCTGCCCGAGGAGCGGGAAGACCGGCTTTCGGTTGACGCCGAAATACCGAAAGCCATGCTCACGCCGGAGCTCTACGAGACGGTCCTCCTCCTCGCCCCGTACGGCGAAGCCCATCCGCCGCTGTTGTTTTACACCCGCGATCTCCTCGTCGCGGCCTGCGACGTCGTCGGCAAAAAAGAGCAGGTGCACCTGAAAATGCTGCTCGATACGGGGACCTATAAATTCCCGTCCATGCTCTGGAACGGCGTCGACCTGTACGGCGAGCGCTTCAAGACCGGGGAAAGGGTCGATATCGTCTACCGGATGAACAAGAACGTTTTCATGAATACGGAAACCCTGCAGCTCATCGTGTCCGACATCGCGCGCGCCGGGGAGCACGACCTGCGGGTCCTGCGGCCGGACGAGGACTTCTTCGACAGCTCCCGGCGTATCGATTATTGATTGACAAAACGCGTTTTTTTTAGCATTGTCGAGTCTTCGGAAGACAATACCGTTGAAGAGAGGAGGTGAGACCTATCGCCTTTATCAGAGTATCCGGCGACGAACCGTTGGAGCGGGCGTTGAAACGCTTCAAGCGCGAAGTCGAAAAGGAAGGCATCATCCGCGAATGGAAGAAGCGGGAGTACTACGAGAAGCCCTCCGTTATCCGCACGCGAAAAGAAAAATCGAACAAGCGGAAACAGCAGAAAAAAATGCGCCGGTCCGGGCCCTCGCGCTGACACCCGCAAGAAGACCGGGTGAATGGTAATTCGCCCACACAGGTCCGACCTCTCTGCTCTTTGACGGCGGGGAATCGCGTTGGTGCGCGATGTCCGCCGTTTTTTTTCGGCTTTCTGACGGCGCGGAGGCAAAAAAAAAACCATCGACCCGAGGGAACCGATGGTTGCTTTGCCGCCGATCAGAATTGAACTGATGACACATGGATTTTCAGTCCACTGCTCTACCGACTGAGCTACAGCGGCGATGACGTCAAGAAACCTACCAATATTTGTTTTTCCTGTCAAGCCCCGCAAAAAACGCCTCAGCGATCCGTAAAAAGTCTTGACAGCCGCCGTGAATCGCCCCAAAATCGAAAAATGGGGGAGGGGTTTATGGCTGCTGAGATTGAAGATGTAACCGCCGCCGGCGCGGTGAACGATGGATTCCCGCATAAGCCCGATCGCGAAAAAGGGTACAAAAAAACCGCCTCCCTGCTCCTTTTGCTGGAGAAAAGCCGGGCCGCGCACGTTCTTTCCCGGCTGCCGGAAGAAGAAGTCGAAGGCATCGTCAAGGAAATCCTCGCGCTCAAGACCATCGATCGCGCCCAGGCAAAGAAAATCGCGGCTGAATTCGGCCTGCCGGAAGCGGTCGCGCAGGGCGTGGAGGCTGCGGGGAGAGCGGAGGCGGGCCGCGGGGCGGCGGAGGAGCTGCTTGTCACGGCTTTCGGCGAAAAACGGGCCCGTGAGCTACTCGAGGGGGCCGCGCCTCCGGAAGGGAGACGATATTTCTCCTTTCTCGACGATCTCTCGTCCGATCGATTGGCCGAGCTTCTCGGGGACGAGTCGCCCCGGGTCATCGCCATGGCGCTCTCCGGCAGGGACGGGGAGACCGTCTCGCGCGTTCTGCAGTCGCTTTCGGATGAGACGCGGACCGAAGTAACGAACAGGATGGAGAGGGGCGGGGAGGTCCTGCCCGAGGCGGTCCGGCGCGTCGCCGACGCGCTCAGAAAGAAGCTGTTTCAGAAGAGCGATCTTTCTTCCGTGGCGATCGACGGAGAATCGACCTTGCGCGAAATCCTCTCCCACATGGAGACCGGCCGCAAGCGCGTTCTCCTGGACAGGCTGTCCGAGGAGAAACCCGACCTGGCGTCGCAGCTGGAAAAAGAATTGTTTTCCATGGAGATTTTTCTTAAAATCGAAAAGAGGGATCTCCGCGCCTTCCTGCGCCCGCTCGACGACCGGAAGGTGGCCTTGAGTTTGCGCGGTGAACGAGAGGAATTGAAAGATTTGTTCTTGGAGGTCGTGTCGGAGAAACGAAAGGCGTCCATCGAAGCGGGCTTGGCGGAGAGCGGGGAAGAGCCGGCGAGCACGGTTCAAGAGGCGAAACGAGCGGTGGTCAACGCGCTCAAGGCCCGGATCGCGGAAGGGAAATTGCGGTTGCTGGACGACCACGATTATCTGATCGAGTAGAGTTTTTTACAATAAGGCTTGAGAAAAAGAAGTGCATATGGTATCTTTTTGGCCGTACTCGTTGTCTTGATATTCAGCCCAAGAAGATGACCTGACGATTCTGACGGTACGATCCGGAGGTTTGAGCATTATGGCTTTCTACAAGCTTGACGGCGCGAAATTCCCCTCGATGGACGAGTTGCGAGAGGCAATGTGGGAAATATATCAGCAAAAAATGAGCAAAGAAGATTTTGAAAAATACTTGAAGGAGAAGGTGGAAGTCATAGAATAACCGCGTCCGGGCGATTGTTGTTACGAAACCTATCCGATGACCGTATCCAATATCATAACCGTCAGCCGTATTTTCCTCGCTCCCGTCTTCGTGGCATTCATCGTACTCTGGGACGGGCTGGGAGACCTGCGGACGGCGGCGCTGATCGGGGCGTGGATCGTTTATCTGCTCATCGAGCTGTCGGATCTGGCGGACGGGTTTTTCGCCCGCCTGTTGAAGCAGGAGAGCGAACTGGGACGCGTGCTCGATCCATTCGCGGATTCCTTGAGCCGTTTGAGTTGCTTTCTGGCTTTTGCCTTCGTGAATATCATGCCCCTTTGGCTTTTTCTCATCGTCCTGTACCGGGACCTCTGGGTGGCCCTGTTGAGGACTCTCATGGCGAAAAAAGGCAGGTTGCAAGGGGCGCGCTTGAGCGGCAAAATAAAAGCCTGGGTGTACGGCGTGACCAATATCGTCGCGCTCGGCGTATTTACCGCCGCGAGGGTATTGCCACGGACGAAGTTTTATGATATAGTTTCTTTCTTCTGTTTGATCTGTTTTGGCTGTGTTGTGATTGTGGCCCTCTGGTCGGGACTCGATTATTCAATCATGCTTTTCAGCAGAAAGAACGCGAATAAATTTTCACGCGGTAGTTGACGAAGAACCGTATTTTTCTATATGTTATAGGCCGCTTTTTCGGAAGCGGACATGATCTTTGACAATAGAGGGAAGGAAGAGAGAGGGAGTAGTCGGCCGGTGAGTCTTCGGACGAACTGGTCGGACGAGAGAAAGAAAAGGGACCGAAAGATTCCTTGAAGCGAGTTTTAA
>CAZKOS010000049.1:0-1266 GCA_964554445.1 uncultured Spirochaetaceae bacterium
TCCGGCGCTGACCACATGTTATCCGACTTCATCGCAATCTTGGGGGCAGTCAATTCAGTTTTTCTATTTATCTTCTTCTATTTCCTCTTTGCTTCATCCTCCTTTCCTGGTTTCCTGGCTTCCTTAGAAATTCCTCATTTCTCAAGGGTAAGCAGGATGGGCAGGTGGTCGGAGAAGCCTTGATTCGGTTTTTTTTTGTCCCAGGCGAGGGGGGCGCGGGTGCGGGGGTGAAGCATGTCCGGCTCGCTCACCGCGCGGAACGAGACGAAGGCGAGCCCGCTCGCGCCGGGGAGGAAGAGCGTGTGGTCGATGTCCTCCCAATGCCCGCGGTACCAATAACTCCCCGGGGGCGTCCCGGGCGCGGCGAGCCAGGGATCGAAAAAGACGACCGCGCCGTCGCGGACGCCGCTCGCCGCCGGACCGTCGCACAAGAACAGGCTCGCCTCGTGGTATGAGGCGGGCGCGCCGTCCCCGAGGCGGACGAGGGCGGTCTGGTAGGCTTTTTTCACGCGCGCGTACTCGTCGGCGCGCTCGTTGAAATCGCCCGCGACCGCGACCGCGGCGCCCGGATCGGCCGCCGTTATTTCCCGCACCCGCCGGACAATGATGCCGGCCGCCTCGCGCCTCGCCTTCTCCGTCTCCCGGTCCTTCCCGTTGTTTTTGGACTTCAGGTGCACGCAGAAGAGGTGGACGACGGTTCCGTCCGCGACGGCGGACGCCTCCAGGACCGGGCGGAGGACCTCCCCCCTCCAGGGGGAGAGCTGGTGGGCCGCGACGCGCTTGAGCGGGAAGCGGCTCAGGATGCCGACCGTGGTCGCTCCCCCGGAACCGGGATAGCAGGCGGCGTACGCGTAGCCCTGGTCGCTCAAGGCGTCGTTCCGCAGGCGGTCGAGCACGTTGCGGTTCTCGATCTCCTGCAGCATGACGATGTCCGGACCGCCCGGGGCGGAGCGGCGGACGGCCAGCGCGATGCGGGCCAGCTTCGCCCGGAAGAACGAGTCGTTCCATTTTCCGCGGCCGGGATCGTATTCTTTGTACTCGGTGCCGTCGTCCGTCCCGTCGAACAGGTTGTCGACATTGTACGAGAGAATCGTGATCGTGCGGCCCGGACAGGACGCGAGCAGGGTCGCGGCGAGGAAACAAACGATGAGGAGACCGGTGCGGATCGCTTTTGATTTTATATTCACGTTGACTCCAGATGGCCGTCGGATCATTCATGTTTCCCGTTCCGCGGGAAACCGGCGATGGTTTCAACGGCCTCCATAG
>CAZKOS010000049.1:1366-3794 GCA_964554445.1 uncultured Spirochaetaceae bacterium
TAAACGCGGGGGCGGACGCCGCGCCTGCAAAAAAAAACGCCGGCGAGAGGCTCGCCGGCGACGGGATGGCGCTTATTTTTTCTTTTTCGAGGCCTGGTACTCGTCGACCACCTTTTTAAAATTCGATTTGTCGCCGGCGGAATTCTTTTCAATGTAATCGATCATGAGATCGATCACGCCTTCACTCTCGGTTTTGCCCGCCATGGTGCAGAAACCGCGGAACATGTTCAGGAGCTGATTCGGGATGCCTTTCACGAGATAATCGACCTTGTCCATCGTCTTCTCCTTCCGTGATTTTTTATCGCCGTCATTGTAGCGCCATCCGTTTCTTTGGTCAAGCAAAGGGGCCCGCCGTCACGGAATCCGCCCGGCGTTTTTTCACGCCAAACGTTTCTCCCGGCGCGCAAAAATAGAGTATATTATCCTCGAGAAGGGGGAGAGCCGGGGCGGGGCCGAAGACCGCGCCGCGCGCCGGTCCCCTTTCATTGTCCGCCGGGCGAATGCGAGGCCCGCGGAAAAACCGGGGAGGAAACGTCATGTCGATTGAAAATAAGGCGGCGGTGAAAACGATTCCGCTCGGCGCGTCGGGATTGTCCGTCACGCCGGTGGGGCTCGGCTGTTGGCAGTTCGCCGGCGGCGTCGGCTTCTCCAAGATGTTCTGGAAGCCCGTGCCGCAGGAAACGGCGACGGAGATCGTGCGGGTGAGCCTCGAGGGCGGGGTCAACTGGTTCGACACCGCCGAGGCCTACGGCCGGGGCGCGTCCGAGCGGGCGCTGGCCGGCGCGCTCGCCGCCCTCAAGGTCGCGCCGGGAAGCGTCCTGGTGGCCGACAAGTGGCTGCCCTTCGGGCGCACGGCCCGGTCGATCGCGAAGACCTTTCCCGCCCGCGCCCTGGCGCTCCAGCCGTATCCGGTCGACCTGCACCAGGTGCACATGCCGGCCTCGTTTTCGAGCGTGGAAAAACAGATGGCGGCCATGGCCGACCTCCTCGACGAGAAGAAGATCAAGGCGGTCGGGGTGAGCAACTTCTCCGCGGCGCAGATGGAAGCCGCGCACCGGGCGCTCCAAAAACGGGGCTACGGCCTCGCCTCCAACCAGGTGCGCTACCACCTCCTCGAGCGCGGCATTGAGGGGAACGGCGTGCTGTCCCTGGCGCGCGACCTCGGCGTGACGATCATCGCCTATTCCCCGCTGGCGCAGGGCCTGCTGACCGGCCGTTTCCACGGGGATTCCGAACAGCTGAAAAAAATCGGCTGGGCGCGGCGGCGGAACAGCGGCTTGAGCCGGGAAGGCCTGGAGCGCAGCCGGCCGCTCATCGAAGAGCTCGAGCGGACGGGCGCCGCGCGGGGGCTCGGCGCGGCCGAGATCGCGCTCGCCTGGCTCATCGACAAAAACCCGGGGCGGGTGGCCGTCATTCCCGGCGCCACCAGGCCCGGGCACGCGGCCCTCAACGTGCGGGCGCTCGGCGTGACGCTTTCAGCCGGGGAAATAGCGCGGATCGACGAGCTTTCCGCTAAGGCGGCGGGCTGAGCGGCCGCGCCCGCGGGAGACGATTCATTTCGTTTGCATCGGGTCCTCTTTTCCCTTAGATTGAAAAGAGGGGAGGGAAGGGGGCCGATCATGAAAGTTTCCAGGGCGAACAAATTCCTCGTCGTTCTCAACATCGCTTTTTTCATCGGGATGGCGGCGGTGAACGGCCTGGCCGATACGATCAGGATCGGCGGCCGCCTCACCGGCGAGGTCTCGGATTCGTTTCCCAACCTCTTCGTCCCGGCGGGGATCACCTTCGCGATCTGGGGGGTGATTTATCTCCTGCTCGCCGGATTCGTCGCCTACCAGGCGCGCGCGCTCTTCCGGGCCGACGAACGGCTCGGCTCCCGGCTGCGCGCGATCGGCGTGTTGTTCATCGCCTCCTGCGCGTTCAACGTCGCCTGGATTTTCGCCTGGCATTACCTGCTCACCGGCCTGTCCCTGCTCATCATGGTCGCGCTCCTCGCGACCCTCATCGTCCTCTCCCTGAGGCTCAACAAGGGCCGGGAGAAGCTGAAACCGATCGAGTGCCTCTTCCTGCGCCTCCCGTTCAGCATCTACCTGGGCTGGATTTCCGTGGCCACGATCGCCAACGTCACGGCGGTGCTCGTGGCGCTCGGCTGGAACCGGTTCGGCGCGAGCGAGTCGTTCTGGGCGGTGTGCATGATCGCCGTCGCCCTCGCCCTGAACATCCTGGTGCTCTTTCTCCGCCGGGACGCGGCCTACAGCCTCGTCTTCGCCTGGGCTTTCCTCGGCATCTACCTCAAGCGGGCCGCGCCGGGAACGCCCTTCGTCCCCGAGGTCGCCTACGCCGCGCTCGTCGCCTTGATCGTCACCTGCGCCGCGATCGTTCTCAATCTGGCGCTCCGCGCCGCCGGCAACGCGAAGTCGAAGCCCGT
>CAZKOS010000049.1:3894-7702 GCA_964554445.1 uncultured Spirochaetaceae bacterium
TTGAAACTCAGTATTATAATTTGAAACAGCCGCCAAAAAGTCGGGGATAAAAGCGGTGTCATTCAATTCGTTTCATGCATGAAAAGGTCTTTGCGTATGGCGCCGAAATCGTACACCGGGGTCCTGGACCCGAATATCCGCCTCCTCGTGACCAAGGGCGAGGACCAGGGCCGGATCCACGAAACCAACCGCTTCCCTTTCGTCGTCGGCCGGGACGAGTCGGCCGATTTCCAGATCAAGTACGACAATAACGTCTCCCGCAAGCACGCCCGCTTTACGCGCGACGACACCGGCATCGTCTGGATCGAGGACCTCAATTCCACCAACGGCAGCTTCGTGAACAACGTCCGCATCTCGGCGCGCACGGCCCTCAACCACGGGAGCACGATCATCGTCGGAAACACCTGGATCAAGTTCATCGTCTCGTCTCCCGTCGCGCCGCCGGCCCGGGCGCCGCGGATCGACGGGGAGGCCACTTCCTCCACCTTCACCCTGGAGACGAAGAAGGTGGAGAGCATCCTCGTCCTCGACCTCGCCGATTCCTCCGGGCTCGTCGACCGTTACGGCGACGACGTCGCCATCAAGATCACCGAGACCCTCAACGGCGTCGCCTTTCCGGTGTTCACCCGCTACGGCGCCGTCTATTCCAAGGGAACGGGAGACGGGTTCCTCGTCACCTTTGAAAGACCGGCCCACGCGCTGGCCGCCGCCGCCGACATCCTGAAAAAGGTCAAAACCTACAACGCGGCCAAGACCCGCAAGGTGAAGATGCACGTCCGGCTCTGCCTCAATCACGGCCAGAGCATCATCGAACCGAACGGGGACCGGCACGGCAACGCCACCAACGTGGCCTTCCGCGTCGAGGGCGTCAGGCACCAGGACATGAGGAAAACGAAGGGCGCGCCGGCGGCCTCCCGGTTCCCGGAGTACGACCGCATCCTCGTCACCGAGTCGTTCTACGAAGAGCTCGACGCCGCCCGGCAAAAGAAGTTCAAGCTCCTGGGGAGCTTCAAACTGAAAGGCATCGGCGGCTGGCACCCGGTCTACACGTACAAGGGGTGAGCGGGGCAGGGCCGTAGGGCTCCCGACAAGGGCCTCGTGCTTCGAATACGGGGAAGAGAACCACGGATGGGCACGGATAGGACGGATGACACGGATAAAGAGAAGAGAATGGAGAGGCAAAGGAAGTTAGGAATAAATACCGGAAAGAAAGATATAATGTTGAGTGGTTTTAAAAAAAGTTGTTTTTAGTAAATAGTAGAAAATGGATACGCCTGAATACCGCTAGATCATTTGAGAAGTACATAGGGAAATACGAAAAGCACTTATAGTCAATGTCGCACAACTGAAATAAAGATCCGCCGGCTTCAGTTTGTTTCCCCGGTTCTCATCTCTTTCTTCATCCGTCCCATCCGTGTTCATCCGTGGTTCTCTTCTTATTTGGCGCGAATGACCTCGAAGCCCGTGTACGGCACGAGGGCCGGCGGGATGCGGACGGAGCCGTCGGCCTGCTGGAAGTTTTCCAGGATGGCGATGGGCGTCCGCGACATGGCGATGGCGGTGCCGTTCAGGCTGTGGACGAGGACGTTTTTCCCCTCGCGCTTGCAGCGGATCTGGAGCCGGCGCGTCTGGTAGTCGGTGCAGTTCGAGGTGCTCGTGATCTCGCCCCAGTCGCCGTTCTCCCCGCGGCCCGGCATCCAGGCCTCCAGGTCGAACTTGCGGTAGGCCATGTTCCCGAGGTCGCCGGCGGCGATGTCGACCACGCGGTAGGGAATGCCGAGCCCGGAATAGATTTTCTCCTCGATCCCGAGCAGGTACTCGTGCTCCTTTTCCGAGTCCTCGGGCAGGCAGAAAATGAACATCTCCACCTTGGTGAACTGGTGGACGCGGTAGAGGCCCTTGGAGAACTGCCCGGCCGCGCCGGCCTCGCGCCGGAAGCAGTGCGACAGCCCGGCGATCTTGAGCGGCAGGACTTTCTCGTCGAGGATGGTCTTGGCGTAGGCCCCGCCGAGGGTGATCTCGGCCGTGCCGATGAGGCAGAGGCCCTCGTCCTCGATCCGGTAGATGTTCGATTCCGGACCGCGGGAGACGAAGCCGAGCCCCTCCAGGATCTCCTCGCGCGCGGCGTCCGGGGTGAGGGCGAGCGTGAAGCCCTCGGCCCGCAGGATGTCCAGGGCGTAGCGGGTGAGGGCGAGCTCGAGCAGGACGCCCTCGTTCTTGAGGTAGTACCATTTCTGCCCCGTCACCTTCTGGGCGGTCTCGAAATCGAGGATGCCGAGCGACGTGCCGAGCTCGAGGTGGTCCTTGGGCTTGAAAGCGAAGGCCGGCACCGTGCCGACGCGCCGGAGCTCGCGGGAGTCCTTCTCCTCCAGGCCCTCCGGGACGTCCGGGTGGGTGAGGTTGGGGATTTTGTACGCTTCGGCCTGGAGCTCCTTTTCCGCGGCGGCGAGCTTCCCCTCCAGAACCGATATGTCCTCTTTCAGCTTCTGGCCGCGGGCGATGAGCGTGTCCCGCTGCGCCTTCTCCAGCTTGCCCTTCATGGCCGCGGCATTGTCGTTCCGTTCCTTGCGCAGGTCGTCCACCCGCCGTTCGAGGTCGCAGCGCTCGGTGTAGAGCGCCGCGGCGCGCTCGGCGTCCGCCTTCACATTGCGCTTCCGGATGTTTTCCTTGACGAGGTCGAGGTTGTCCTTGATGAATTTATAGTCGAGCATGGAGGTATCATATCCGTTCGCCGCCCGGGAGGCAAGCGGGGTTGTCGCTTCATGAAATATGGAGGGAGAAAAGAATTTACGAGGAAGCCAGGAGGGACAGGAAACCAGGAAAGGGGAGGAAGTATGGCAGGACGTCAGGAAAGGAGAAGGAATTTTGCAGGAAGCCGGGAGGGACAGGAAACCAGGAAAGAGTGAGGCGAAAAAGATTTTGCAGACGGTTTTTGGCTACCAACACGTCATTGCGAGGCCCCTGCTCTAGAACCGATATTTACTTTTTTCGGGCCGAAGCAATCTCGAGACATGAATACCTGAATTGAATCTACAGGGTAACCTCAGAGGATTTGCCCGGCCGGGAGGAAGGGCGAGAGCGGGCGTTCCGTCTGCCCAAAAAGCCATCCCGATGGGAACCAATGACACTGATGAGGGAAGAAAGGAATTGTTACGGATAGGACGCGGATGATTGTTTGGACGACGGTTATCATTCAGGTCTCTCAGGGGGAAGCGCTCGAATCCCCGGCCTTTTCATAAACTCCGCCGATCTTACCCGATCGGGCGACACGGGGCAAGCGATGGAACAAGCCCCAAGGCGATGCCCGCAATGCGCGGCAGGCATGGACGCCAAGGCGGTGGCCGGCGAACCGCATTGTTTTATCCATTCGGTTGTTTTGCATTAACGCACTAGTAAAAGTGCATATTGTGATTTTATAAAGTGCTTAAGGGATTTGGGAAAAGTGCTTATTATACTTCTGAAAGTGCTTTAAGTACTTGGAGAAAATGCTTTAAGCACTTTTTAAAGTGCTTATTATACTTTCCAAAAGTGCTTAAAGCACCTGGAGAAAGTGCTTACTATAATTTTAAAAAATGCATAAAGAATAATAATATTTCCTCATCTCGCTCCTTTCCCCTTTTTCCTGATTTCCCGGTTTCCTCGGCATCCCTCCTCGGTGTTCTCCGTGTCCTCTCCCTATCCTTCATCTGATACGATGGCGCGCGTCCTATCCGCGGTTTTTTTTCTTTCTTTTCTCATCCGTGCCATCCGTCCTATCCGTGAACATCCGTGGTTCTCCCCCTCCTCCTCCCTCCCCCCATCCGCGTCC
>CAZKOS010000049.1:7802-14997 GCA_964554445.1 uncultured Spirochaetaceae bacterium
TATCCGTGAACATCCGTGGTTCTCCCCCTCCTCCTCCCTCCCCCCATCCGCGTCCCAACGTAGTCTTCTCTTCTCTTCCGTGTCATCCGTCCCATCCGTGTAATCCGTGGTTCCCTTCTTCAACCTGCGCTTGCGCCGCGACCCGCGAAAACCTATACTAAGCGAATCGCATCGCTTTTCCCTCACCGGATGGAGGCACGCATGCTGACCTGGAAGGAAGACCGTTTCCGCGTTTCACCCAAGCTTGTAATGTTCTACCGCGCCTGTCTCCCGGAGGCCGTCCGCGGGCATGTCATCGTCATCCACGGCTACGCCGAGCACTCGGGGCGGTACCGCCACGTCATGGAATACCTGGCGGGGCGCGGCTACGCCTGTTACGCGCCCGACTACCGCGGGCACGGCCGGACGGCCCGCCGGCTGGGAGACATGGAGAGCTTCAGCGGGGTCGTGGAAGACCTGGAGGCGTTCAAGGATTTCGTCACCGGCGCGTTCGGCGCCCGGCCGCTCTTTCTCCTCGGCCACAGCCTGGGCGGCACCCTGGCGCTCTGCCTGTCCGACCCGCCCGCGGCCGGCCTCACCGGGGCCGCGGTCATCGCCCCGACCTTCGTCGTTCCCGACTACGCGTCTCCCCTCCTGATCGCAATCTCGGGCGTGCTCGCCTCGCTCCTGCCCCGGCTTCCGGCGCAGGCCTTTCCCCTGGAAAACATAAGCCGCGACCGGGCGGTGCTCGAGGCCGCCCGGCGCGACCCGGTCTATTACCACGGCAAGATGATGGCGCGGACCGGCTACCAGATCCTCCGCGGCATCCGGCGCGTCCGGGAGACGGCGCGGCGCGTCGCGCTGCCGCTCCTCGTCCTCCACGGGAGCGCCGACCGCGTCATGCCCCTGGAGGGATCGCGCGAGCTCATCGACCTGGTCGCGTCGCGGGATAAATCGATGATCGTCTACGACGGCCTCTATCACGAAATCCTGAACGAGCCCGAAAAGGCGCAGCCGCTCGCGGCCGTCGCCTCCTGGCTCGACGACCGCAATGCCTGACAAGCCCGGCGACGCTTCGGTGATTGACGCGGCGCGCGCCGCGGGCATCTCGGTTTTCCGCCTCGCGAGGGTCGACCGCCTGATCGAGCGGCTCGATCGCGCGAGCTGGCTCCCGCAAGCCCGGCGGGGGAACGAGCATGTTCTTCCCGCCCTCGCCCGGGCCGTGCCCGATCCGCTCTCCGGCTCCTTCCTCGTCTGCGCGTTTCCGTACGCCTGCGACCGGCCGGAGGACCGCGGCGAGCCGCCCCCGCCCGGGTCGGCCGGCCTGGTGTCGCCGTTCGCGCGGCGCAATTACTACCGGACCGCCGTGAACGCGCTCCGGGGCGTGACGCGCCGGCTGGGCGGGCTGTCCCGCGCGCCGCGGAGCGTGTTTCGCATTTTCGTCAATTCGCGCATCCCCGAGAAGCTCATCGGCTGCGGCTCCGGTCTCGGACGTTACGGGAAAAACCGGCTGCTGTATACGGACGAGTACGGGTCACGCTTCGTGATCGGGCTGCTCTTTCTGCCGTGGCGGGTCGAGGAGGAGATCGATCCGACTCCGCCGCCGTCGTCGGCCGGATGGTGCGGCGCCTGCGAGGTGTGCCTGGACGCTTGTCCCGTGAACGCCCTCCGCGACGGAGCCGGGCTCTCCGCCTGCCTGAAAGCCCGTTCCGACGCGCTCGAGCCGTGGGACGAGGGGACGAGGCGCGCCTGGGGAATCCGCTTCTACGGCTGTGACGACTGCCAGGCGCACTGTCCGAAGAACTTCGCGCGCTCGCCGGCGGCGCCCGCCGAAACGCCGGACGCGGCGGCGGGGGAGATCGGAGCGGAGATCGATCTCGCCTCGTTCCTGTCTTTGAGCGAGGAAGACGTCCGGGCCCGCTTCAAAAAAACGGCCCTCGGCATGTCCTGGATCCTGCCGCGGGCGCTGCTCCGCAACGCGCTCTGCGCCGCGGGCAACTCGGGCGCGGCCGCTCTCTTCCCGGCCGTGAGCCGCTATCTCGACGATCCGCGCCCGCTCCTGGCGGAAACGGCGCGCTGGGCGTGGGCAAGGCATTGACGGCGGCGCACGCGCGCCCGGAAGTCCCGAATCCGGGGCTGAAGAATTTTCGCGGTGTGCCGTTAATAGAGTTGTGATGCCGCCAAAATCGATCGTCCCCCTTTTCCTCGGCGTCCTCGTCGCCGGGTATTCGTCTTCCTGCTGCCATCAGCGTCCCGCGTCCGTCGACTCGCCCCCGGGCGATGCGGCGGCCCGTTCCGCCCCCGCGACGGCGGCTTCCGTTACGACCGCCGCGACGGCCCGGCCGCGGCCGGCCGAGACCGAGCGGCTTGTCTCGCTCTCCCGGCGCGAGGCGCGGCCGCGGGAATTCCGGCTGGGCACGGACCGGCTCTTCGACCCGGAATACCTGCCGCTCATCGCCGGCCGGCGCGCGGCCATCATGGCCAACCAGACGTCCCGGTCGACCGTCGACCGGCTCATCGACGACCGGCGCGTGACATTGGCCGCGATCTTCGCGCCGGAGCACGGTTTCTCCGGCACGGCCCCGGCGGGCGAGCCGGTCGCCGCCGAGACCTACCGCGGCGTTCCCGTGTACGGCTGTTTCGGCGGCGGCGACGAAACGCGCCGCATCCCGGCGGAGCTGCTGAAGGGCGTCGACGTCCTCCTCTTCGAGATCCAGGACCTGGGAACGCGGCACTACACCTTCATTTCCTCGATGTACCTGGCGATGGATTCGGCCGCCGACGTCCATGTCCCCTTCGTCGTGCTCGACCGGCCGGTCGCCGTGAACGGGACGGCGGTGGAGGGCCCGGTGCTCGAGCCCGAGTGCCAGAGTTTCGTCGGCGTCGGACGGCTGCCCAACCGCTACGGCATGACCATCGGAGAGCTCGCGCTCCTCTTCAAGCATGAACCCGCGGTCATGGACGGGCCGCGCTATCCGCGCCGCAGGGAAGGCGACGCCTACTGGAACGTGAAGGACCTGGCGCTGTTCGTCGTGCCCATGAGCGGGTACGACCGGACGAAGTGCGCGGACGAGCTGGCGGGCGGACCCGCCTGGGTGCCGACCTCGCCGAACGTTCCCTCGGTCGACGCGGCGCTCTGCTACGTGGGCGCGGGCCTGTTCGACGGCAACGCCGTCAGGGAGATGGTGCGCGGCTACGAGCAGTTCGTCTACATCGGCCTGCCCTTCGTGAAGGACGAAGCCGGGCTCGAGGCGTTCATCGCCGCCGCGGAGCGCCGCTACGATTTTCCCGGCGTCGCGCTCGAACCGTTCCGCGACGCGCGCACCGGCCGCGCCGACGTCGTCAAGCTCGCCGTCACCGACCGCGCCCGCTTCAACCCGAGCTACACCGCGCTCGCCCTGCTCTACACGCAGGCGCGGGAGTATCCGGACGTCCCGTTCTTCACCTCGGACGCCGGGCGGCGCTCCTTCATCCGCACGACGGGCGCGCCCTGGTTGGCCGTGCTCTTCTCCCGGCCGGCCGTGCTCCCGCCGTTCAGGATCATTCTCGAGCGCCTGAAAAAAGAGACGGAAGCCTTCAAGGCGATCAGGGCGCGCTACCTTTTGTATTGAGAAACGTCGACCGGCCGCGCGGCGTTTATCGATATATCAAAATATAATAATTTAAATCTTTTCGCATAAATGCAAAGCAAGCGGCGCGCCCGACCGAAAAAAAAGAAGCGATCGAATATTGACATGGGGGGCGTAAAGAGTTATGTTTGCATTGGAGTAGGTACAAACCTAATTATCCAACGTGGCCTGGGTGTTCGAGGGAAACCCAGTCGCCTTAAAGCCGGTAATCATTCCGGCTTTATTTTTCGTTCCGCTCTTTTCGATTTTCCCGTCACATTCTTTTCCGCGGTCAATTGACGCCGTTGTTTTTCTGCTTATATTACATTTTGAGAACATTGTTTTTCGGAAGATTAATGTTCCGAAGCGGGGTGGTGCGCGTGATAAAAAGGCGTCGCCCGTGGCTGGCGGCTTTTTTCGGCTTTTTCATTCCCGGTCTGGGCCAATGGTATTGCGGCCGCCCGCGGCGGGCGATGATCATCGCCGGCGCTTTTATCATCCTGCTCCTTCTCTATGTCAACGTGCTGCTGGGAGCCTATCCCGTCATGAAGTTTCATTGGCTCCTGGGAATCGTGGTGTCGTTCGCGTGCGCGGCGGACGCGTTCATCCTCGCGCTCGGCGGACGCGACTTTGAATTGAAAAAACTGAATCGCTGGTTTTACTACGTCGGCTTTTCCCTGTCGTACGCGCTCATCCTCGGGATCATGTTCATGTTTTCGACCGCGCATCTTTTCCGTTATCAGGCCTGGGGCGTCAACGGCGAGGGAATGGCGCCGACGATTGTCCCGGGTGATAAACTGGTGGTGGATAACTGGGCGTACGCCTGCGAGCGGCCGCGACCCGGCGACCTCGTCATGTTGCAGGCGCCCCCGGACGGAAAGCCCGTCCTCGAAAGAATCGTCGCCGTCGGAGAGGGAGAGCTCGCGTACAAATACAACGCGTTCTATTTCAACGGCGTGAAAATAGGGGACGCGTCGGCGCGGTTTTCCCATTGGGGGGACGGCGAGGGGCTTTTCCCGGGTGTCGACAGCACCGTCTACAGCGTCGTCTACCGGTTGGGGAAGGACCGGGTATACGTCATCGGCGACAACGTCCGCAATTCCCGCGATTCCCGCAACTTCGGGCCCGTGCCCCTGAGCTCCGTCGTGGGGAAGGTGCTGTATATTTATGATTCCGGGGATGAAAAGCGGGCGGGAAAATACTTTACGGCGCTCCCGAGCGTTCGAGCGACCGTTTTCAACCGAGGAGCTTCACCAGTTTCTGAATGGTGAGGGGCGCCGAGCCCTCGAAATGATTGTTGACGTTGATGTAGACGTTGACGCTCCGTTTCACCAGGTCGCGGATCATCTTCGCCACGTTCGTGAGCTCGTCGTCCTTGGGCGCGATGATGCGGCTCCAGTCGCCGTCCGCGGCCCGCTCCATTTCCCCCCGGTCCGGTCCGTGCAGGCGGATGACCGCCGTTCCCCGGATGGAATCCGCGAACCGCTCGTAGAGGCCGACGATCGGGGGCATGTAGTACCCCTGGATGAAGACGTGGGCGGCCCGGTGTTCGTTCAGGAAATCGAAATAGGCCCGGTTCAGGTAGTTCGGGTTGCGGGGCTCGACGGCGAAGGTGAAACCGTCCGGCAGGGACGACAGGAAAATGCCGAGGGCCTTCAGAAACTGCGTCTGGGACGCCATTTTCTGCTTGTTCAGATATTCGAACTGGAGCATGACCGGCCCGAGGCCTTTTCCGAGCGGCGCGAGGGTTTTCAAGAAATCGACGCAAAGCGGTACGGAGAGAAAATGCGGGTTCGGGACGAGCGGCTCGTCCTTCGTTTTTTTATACCGGTGGGTGAGGGTGATGCTGTTCGGCGCCTTGACGCTGAAACGGAAATTTTCAGGCACCGCGGCCGCGTATTCCTCAACCGCGGCGCGGCGGGGGAGCACGGGCGGCTTGCCCGGAAACAACGACCAGAACCATTGGTCGACCTCGACCGTATCGTACCTGCCCGCGTAGGCCGCGAGGTAATTGACGCCCCGGCCCGTCTCGTCGTACACCAATCCCCGCCAGGACGGGTATTTCCAGCTGCAGGTGCCGATCCTCACTTCCGCCATGGAATAAAGGTACTACAATCGGACCGCTTCGACCAACATGGCGACTCGGACCGCCGGGAGCGCGTCACACGTGTCGGTTCGCGCCCCGCGCGTTTTTTACGGACGCGTATTTTTTTCTGAACTCGGGAAAAAAGTGCTCTACAATATCATGCAGTGCGTTTATATTATGAGTATCGAGGGCGAGGGAAGCCGTTTCTCTTCTTGATCCGGCCGTTTGAGAGACGCGGAAGGGGAATTTTAAAAGGATGAAACGCATCCTCCTGTTATTCACACTCCTGGCGGTCCGGCAGGCCGCGTTCGCGGTCGACCCGTTCAAGGATTTCGTGAACGCGCGCAACCTGCCCGAAGGCGGGACGATCCGCGAGGAAATAACCTGGTACCGCGACAATTACGATTTCATCATGGAAGCGGGCCGCCACGAGATTTCCGGCGCGAACGTGTCCGGCGTGAAAATGCGCCTCTCGAAACTGCTTTCGCTCGTCGACACCGCCGTGACGCGGGACGCCCGGAACCTCGACCTCCTCATCCTGCGCATTCTCCTGTATTTCGACCTGGACGGCCTCTCGCTCCCGGGCGAGGAGGATTACGGGGCCAGGATCGTCTCCGAGGCCCTGCGGGTCGAATCGCTCTCCCCGGGGGATTTCCGCGCTTACTGGCTCCTCGGAAAATACTACGCCTACAATGCCCTCCCGTTCGAATCGATCGTGCAATTCCAGGCGCCGGTCGACGCGCTTCCCCCCGAAACCCTCCCCCCCGCCTTCTGGCGCAATTACGCCTCGGCGGCGGCCTTCGCCGACATGCCCAAGCACGCCCTGGAGGCCTGCCGGCGCTGCGCGGCGCTCGACAAGTCGTACGTGTTGGAGGAGGACGCCGTCTATCGCATCTCCAACCATTTCCTCACGCCGGCCTTCGCTGAGGAAATTCCGCCGGGCAGCCTCTACCAGTTCCAGAAGCGCCAGGACGGCTTCGGGCTCCTGTGCCGCCTGTTCGGCATTTACATCCCGATAGACAAAACCTGGGGCAACCAGTCGTTCGGCGTCGCCGATTCGAGCTCGATGCTCGTGTTCACGCCGGGACCGGTCGTGACCCCGGCGGGGGACGAGGTCTCCTACACGATCACGCTGGAATACGAAGCCGGCCGGGACGTCTCCTTCGAGGATTATGTGTCCGCCCGGTTGAAAAAGTACAAGACGGCCAAAAAGTACGGGGAACAAATCGGGACATACGCTTTCGAGGCCTACGAGCTGCTCGACCCCGAGCTGTACCGGCCGGCGGGCGGTTTTCACGGCCTCGTCGCCTTCCTCAAGCGGCCGCAGCCGCCCGAAAAGGGTTTAGCGATCGAGCGGCCGGTGGTCTCTCTTTTCAACGAGGAGACGGGCGAGCCGTACTACCGGCCCGAATTCGCCTTCGACCGCTACGACGGCGACATCTACTACGCGATCACCCTGGACTGCGGCGACGAGATCTTTCCCGAGGCGGTGAAGGTGTACAAGAAATTCATCCGGGGGATG
>CAZKOS010000049.1:15097-16304 GCA_964554445.1 uncultured Spirochaetaceae bacterium
ACCTTGACGCGTCACCGTTTGTGTGAATTAATTATCATTGAAGAGGATGCCGATCGGCATTTCCGCCTCTTGTCTGCAATCCAGCGGTTCCGTTTCACAAGAACGAATCACGAGATTGAAAAACAATTTATACAAACGGAGACGTGCCATGATCAACATTTTACACGACAAAGACGCCGACACGGCGGTCCTTTCCGGGAAAACCATCGCCATCATCGGGTACGGCAACCAGGGGAGCGCCCAGGCGCTCTGCCTCAGGGATTCCGGGATCAAGGTCATCATCGGCGAAACCGAAACGCTCGGCGGCAAGACCAACCCGAGCTGGGCGAAGGCGAAAGAGGCCGGCTTCGAGACCTACGACATCTCGACCGCCGCGTCGAAGGCCGACGTCATCCACATGCTCCTCCCCGACGAGCACCACGGCCACATTTACACGGACCACATCGCCAAGCACATGGGCAAGGGGAAGACGCTCTCCTGCAGCCACGGCTTCAACATCGTCTTCAAGCAGATCGTGCCGCCGGCCGACGCGGACGTGATCATGGTCGCGCCCAAGAGCCCGGCCACCGAGGAGCGCAAGGCCTACCTGGAGGGTTTCGGCGTGCCCGGCCTGGTGGCGGTGAGGCAGAACGCTTCGGGCAAGGCCCGCGACGTCGTCCTGGCCATGGCCAAGGCGATGCGCTTCACCCGCGCCGGCGTCCTCGAGTGCACTTTCGAGCAGGAGACCTACGAGGATCTGTTCGGCGAGCAGAACGTCCTCTGCGGCGGCCTGGTCGACCTCATGAAGTACGGCTTCGAGGTCCTCACCGAGGCCGGTTACCCGCCCGAGATGGCGTACTTCGAGGTCGTCCACGAAGTGAAGCTCATCGTCGACCTCATTTTCGAGGGCGGCATCCAGCGGATGAACTCGGTCATCTCCAACACGGCCGAGTGGGGCGAGTACGTCAACGGCCCGAAGATCATCGACGCCAGCGTGAAGGAGCGGATGAAGCAGTCGCTCAAGGACATCGAGAGCGGCGCGTTCGCCAAGGCCTGGATGGAAGAGGCGAAGCAGGGGTGTCCCAACCTCCTCGCCAAACGCAAGGCCCTGGGCGAGCACCCGGTGGAAATCACCGGCGCCCGCGTGCGTTCGCTGTTCGAGAAAAAGAAGTAGGCTGATTTCCCGAAAATGGACGGCGGCCCCGCAAAGGGCCGCTTTTTTTTCGCC
>CAZKOS010000050.1:0-2381 GCA_964554445.1 uncultured Spirochaetaceae bacterium
TTTCGCTCAGGATGACACTCCTTCTTCCCTCATTCGCGCCATACATGTCTTCCACCCCTCCCCCGTTATTTGATCACCCGCACGCTCACCACCCCGCTCTCCACGTGCGCGTGCGGGAAGCGGGCCTGGAAGGAGTGGGTGCCCTCGGCCAGCTTCCAGCGGGTCTCGTAGGGGTAGGGGACGCGCTCGTATTCCCTGCCGTCCACGTACCAGACGACCTCGGGTACGAAGGGCTCGACTTCCACGCGCAGGGGGATGGACTGGAAGGCGCGCGGGAGGTCGGGGTCGATGAGGAAGCGCGCGCCGGACCGGGGGTGGATGAGGGCGATGGCGGCCCGGCCGGGGGTCGCGTCCCCTTCGACGGGCGGCTTGCCGAAGCCCTGCTTGTCCGCCCAGGCCGCGTACTCGGGGCCGAGCACGGTGAAGAGCCTGTGTTCGACGCGGCCCGGCGGGGTCGAGTCCGAGGCGATCGCGCCGGTGAGCCTGTCCACGGGGTAGCGCACGTGCACGCGGCAGACGTCGTGCGGCTCGCCGCCCTCCCGGAAATACTCGACGAACCTGTCCGGGCAGTCGGCGTTGGCCGGCTTGCCCGAGAGCGCGCAGATGGTCACCGGCACCGAGCCCGGCGGCGGGGGGAAGGGCTCGGCGTTGACGCCGCGGCGCTCGGCCGGGTGGAGCGCGTCCATGATGTCGTGCAGGAGCACCGCCACGAAGCTCCCCGAGATGTGGTTCATGGGCGCGTTCCGGGGATGGCCCATCCAGACCCCGACGATGTAGGAGCGCGAGAACGCGACCGCCCAGGCGTCGCGGTATCCCTGGGAGGTGCCGGTCTTGACGGCCACCGGGAAGTTGTACTCGAGCGGCGAGAGCCGGGGGAAGGAGGGGAGGCGCGACTCGGCGTCGGACAGAAAGAGGGTCACCTCGCGCGCCGCGTACTCGGAGAAGATCCGGCGCGGCCGGGCGGGCGGCGCGGCCGCCTCGTCGTGCTGAAACCATGTGAGGTGGAACTCGGTGCCGCCGTTCGCCAGGATGCCGTAGGCGGCCACCAGGTCCTCGAGCGTCACGTAGAGCCCGCCGATGGGCAGGCCGTAGCCGTACCAGCCGGCCGGGTGCGAGCCGTCGGCGAGGCCGCAGGCGCGGTACATGTCGAAGGCGCGCTCCAGGCCCACGCCCTCGAGCACGCGCAGGGTGGGCGTGTTGCGGCTGTTGGCCAGGGCGCGGCGGTAGAGCATGGGGCCGAGGAACTCCTCGTCGAAGTTGCCGGCGGAAAACTCTCCCCCGGGCCCGACGATGGAGAAGGGCAGGTCGGCCAGGATCGAGCCGGGCGTGAAGCGGCCCGAGTCCAGCCCGAGCGCGTAGAGGAAGGGCTTCACCGTGCTTCCCGAGGAGCGCGGCGTGCGCGCGTAGTTGATCGAGCCGGCCGCGGCCTTGGAGTCCCGGAAATACTCCTCGGAGCCGACGTAGGCGCGGACCGCGCCCGTCTTCCGGTCGGCGACGACGGCCGCCATGTTGCCCGCGCCCAGGGAGCGGTAGGAGGCGACGGCGCTCCGGGCGAAGGCCTGCAGGCGCTTCTGGAGGTCGAGGTCGAGGGTGGTGCGGAGCGGCCGGGAGAGCCCCGCGGGCGGGCGCTTCGCGTATTCCTCCAGGCAGCGGAAGATGAAGTGGTAGGTGTTGTCCGGCCGCGCCTCGCGGAAGCGGAAGTTCATGCCGGCCAGCTGGCGCAGGGTCAGCTGGTAGTCGTCCGAAGAGAGCTTTCCCGCGCGGAAGAGCTCGGTGAGAATGACGCGCGCCCGCGCCAGCGCGCGCTGGAACCCCCAGTACTTGAAGAGGCTCAAATTGGTCGGCGACTGGGGGAGGGCGGAGAGGAGCGCGGCCTCGGCCCAGCTCAGGTCCTGGACGGGCTTGCCGAAATAGCGGCGGGCGGCGTAGGCGAAGCCGTACACCTGGTTTCCCTGCGGCGCGATCTTCAGGTACTGGCGGAGCACCGCCTCCCGCCCGTGGCGCGCGACGAGCCAGTAGGCCACGGCCATTTCGTCCAGCTTGGCGAGGAGGGTGCGCGGGTGCCCCAACTGCATGCGCGCCACCTGCATGGCGATGGTGCTCGCCCCCTGCTTCCGGTCGTGGCGCGAGTTGAAGACGAGCGCCCGGCCGACGGCGCGCAGGTCCACGCCCGCGTGGAGCGCGAAGCGCTTGTCCTCGATGGCGATGACGCACTCGCGCACGCGCTCCGGCAGGGGGTCCGGCATGTCCCAGAACCCGAGCCGCGCGTACTCGTTCTCTCCCTCGCTCAAGAAGGCGCCGGTGCGGTCCTCGAGGAGCGGGGTGGCCGGGTCGCTCCAAAAATCCGCCTTGAAGAAGGCCTGGGTCATGAAGGTGAGGAA
>CAZKOS010000050.1:2481-13514 GCA_964554445.1 uncultured Spirochaetaceae bacterium
TTGCCGGCGAAGCTGGCGCGGGTGCGGAAGTAGAAGTCGTAGGTGCCCTTGGGCAGGGTGTCGTAGTAGAAGGTCACCGAGTCGTCGGCGTAGAGGGCGTACGAGGGGCGGCGGGTGATTCTGCCCGCGGGCGCGGCGTCCGGGGAGCTCGTGGCGAGGTTGGGGTTCATGGGCTCGAAGCCGGCCGCGAAGGGCACCGTCACCGCCACGAAGTTGCGGTCGGCGGGGTTGACCACGCGGACGTGCTCCTCGACCACGGTCTCGGCCTTGTAGGTCTGCGTCTCGCCGTTCTTGACCGGGCGGCGGTCGACCACTTTCTTGTCCGGCCCGTACTCGACGAGCTCGCGCTCCACCACGAAGCCCTTGTTCTCCGCGGGCAGGCGGTCGGCGGTGACGGCGGGCACGTACTCGGTCGTGAGCCAGAGCCAGGGAGTGTTGTTTTTGTCCCCGGAGACGAGCCGCACCGCGGCCGGCTGGTCGGTTTCGATTTCCACCAGGGAGACGTTCTTTCCCTTGGTGTCGAGCGTGACTTTTTTGCCGCCCGCGGTGATCTCGAAGACGTGGGAGCGTCCCGGCGCGGCGGAGGACTCGAGGAGCGAGGAGACGGCCAGGAGCGCGGACACGTTGTCGCTGGTGCTCCCCCAGCCGGAATCGTCGGCGCGCGAGAGGAGGTCGTCGATCATGAGCCGGACCCGCGGGCTTTCAGGGTCGCTTTTCTGCAGCGCGCGGATCACCTGGGCCGTGGTGCGGACCCGGGAGGAGAGGATGAGGCCGCCCCAGGCGGCGTCTCCGTACTGGAGGCCGGCGAACGTCTCCTTCCTGTCCTTGAGCTTGAAGACCGTTTTCGACCAGACCGCGTCGAGCAGGTCCTTCACCTGCTTCGCGTCGCCTTTTTTTTCGGTGAGGAAGAGGGAGAGGATTTTGGCCTGCGAGTACAGGTCCTGATTCCGGGCGCCCACGAGGAGGTCGTAGGCGTACTGGTTGTCGAAGCGCCCCGCGTCGGCGAGCGAGGCGAGCGATTCGACCCGCTCGCGGAAGGAGTAGCCTGAGATGAAATAATCGTAGTCGGAGCGCAGGGCGTCCTTCAGGGCCTGCAGCGGCCGGGAGAGGAGCTTGTCCGGCACGTCGTAACCGGCTTTCTTCGCCAGGGTCAGGAATTCGACCACATAGGCGGTGAGCGACACGTACCCGTCGGAGCCGGGCCAGTAGGAGTACAAGCCCTGCGGGGTGAGCGTGCTTTCGAGGAAGGCGGCGAGCTCCTTGAAGACCGGGTCGGGCACCGTGTAGGTGTCTTTCAGCCCCAGCTTGCCGAGCGTCTCCTTCAGGGCGAGCGCGGGATAGAGCTTGCTCACCCGCTGCTCGGTGCAGCCGTGCGGGTAGCCGGCGAGGAAACGCATGGCGGCGAGGAGCTTCACCGCCTCGGGCTCGTAGGTGGCGACGACGGTCACCTTCATCGTCCCCGGCCGCGCCTTGTATTCCGGCGCGGGGAGCGCGACCGGCGCGTTTCCGTCCGCGCGCACGAAGGCGTCCTGGTGCAGGGTCTGCGTGTCGAGCCGGACCGGGAGCTTGAGCTCGAAACCGTCGCCGGCCTTGTCGCTCGAGCGCTCGACCGCCATGCGCACGGCCACGCTGTCCCGGGGCGTGAGGCTCTCGGGCGCCGTGAAGTCGAAGTAGATCCGCTCGGCCTGTTTTTCCTTCCACTGAAGCTTCCGGGAGTCGCGGGTCGCATTGCCCTTGAGCTTCAGGCCCTCGACCTCCACCGCCGCGGTGCCCGGCCCGCCCGAGCCTTCCACGATGCGCCCGATGCCGCCGGCGGTGAACTCGTCTCCCGGCCGCACGAAGCGGGGGAGGGCCGTCTGGATGATGACCGGCAGGCGGATGGAGACGACCGAGCTCGCCGTGCCGAATTTGTCGTAGTCGGCGGCGGCGACGCAGCGCACGCTGAAGTCGGTGAGGTTGTCCGGCAGGTCGATCGTGATTTCGGCCAGGCCGTTCTTCACCGGAATGGCGGGATTGATGTAGGGCACGGTCTGGAAATTGCGGCGCACGGTGGTCTTCGTGAAGAGCTCCTGGGCCGCCTTGTCGCGGGAGGCCGACTCGCTTCTCATTTTGCCCGCCTCCCCGCCGCCGCCGGGGATCTCCTCCACCGGCAGGTTGCCCACCACCTCGTTCCTGGTCTCGTGGAGGCGCAGGGCCGAGGAGACCGGGTCGATGAAGGCGGAGAGCGGGCGCAGGGGCCGCTCCTTGCCGAGCGACAGGACGGCCCGGTCCACCAGCCAGAGCGAGGCCGTGCCGTTGACCGGCGCGCCCCGCCAGTCCTTCACGACGATTTTCATCTTCAATTTTTTGCCGGGGAGGCTCGTCTTCTCGTGCTCGAGAGACACTTTCAGCTGGTTGCGCACCGAATCGACCTTCACCCAGGCGGTGGCGGCCATGGCGATGGGGCGGCCGCGGTCGACCCGGTTGCCGGCCGCGAAGCTCGCGGCGGTCCCGGTGCCGGGGAGGCGGCCCCGGAGGAGCAGCACGTGGACGGGCACGCCGGGGACCATGTTCTCGTCGACGGTGAAGGTGAAGAGCCCCTGGCCGCCGCGCACGTCGGTCCAGTGGTACTCGTTCCTGTCCGGGCCCTCGACCACGACGAGGGCGTGCGCGTCCTGGAAGGGAGATTTCAGAAGCAGGGTGGCCCTGTCCCCCGGCGCGTAGCTTTCCTTGTCGAGCGAGGTTTCGAAGACGTTGGCGTACGACTTCTGCCAGCTCACCGGCTCTTTTCCGGCGAGGTAGAGGTCGGACTGCACCGTCTGCAGGCGGCCGAGCGAGTCCTTGGCGAGCGCCTCCACCACGTAGACGCCGGCCCCGCCCGCGTCGAGGTCGAGGGTGAGCGGCTCCGCGGCCGACCGGTAGCTTTTCTCGAAAATCTTTTTGTCGACCACGTCGGTGTGGTATTTGACCTCGCCGGTGGTGAAGTCGGTCTCGCTCAGGTACGAGTGCCACTCGCGGCGGTAGAGCCGCACGGTGAGCGGCTTGCCCGCGAGCGGTTTTTCGTCGAAGCCGATGACGACCACCCGCGTCGGAATCGTTTTCGAGTCCTTGATGAAGCGGTCCACCTTGAGGCCGATGGCGAAGGCGGGCACGGCCACGACCCGCTTGACCGCTGTCACGGTCTGCCGGTCGGCGCCCTTGACCGTGGCTTCCACCATGTAGGCGCGGGGCGCGCCCGCGTTCTCCGCGGCCGGGTTCAACGTCAGGCGGGCGGAGCCTTCGGCGTCGGTGACCGCGTGAACGACGCTCGCCCCCCCGGACTCGTAGTCCCGTCCGCCGGAGAAGGACTCGTCGGAGGAAAACGAAAAGCCCGGCAGGCCGGACGGGCGCACGGCATACGGGAACCTGGTGATCTCCCAGGTCACTTCCTGCCCCGCCACCCGGCCGCCCGCGTAATAGTCGGCGGTGAGGACGATCTCGAACTCGCGGTCGAGGGGCACGCGGTCCGGTCCCGAGAGCGCGACCTCGAAGGTGGGCACGCGGTAGGCTTCCTTCTTGAACGAGACGCTCGCGAGGGTGCTTCCCTCTTTCACGTCGATAACGGAGGCGGTGTAGTCGCCGGTGGGAATGTCCTTCCGGTCGAACTTGACGGAGATTCCCTGGTTCGGACCGAGGGAGACGTGATTGGTCCACCGCTTCCCGCCCGGGCCCGAGACGTCGAGCTTGCGCTCGCGGGAGGCGTCGGCGGGCCTGATCACGCCCTGCCGGCGGAGACGCACGTAGCCCATGACGTACACCGGTTCCTCGGGCCGGTAGAGCGGGCGCTCGGTGAACAGGTAGGCGCGGCGGCTCGGCCTTCGGCGCGCGACCACGGGATCGGAGTTCAGGAAGGAGAGCCAGCGCGATCCCCCGTCCGACCAGTGATTGTTCCGGTAGACGGGCGGGGGATTGGCCGGGTCGAAGACGATCTTGTCGTCGCCCGACGACACAACGATGCGCCGCACGGTCTCTTCGATATCTTTCCGGTGGACGTAGCGGAAGAAGCCCCGGGAGTCGGTCGTCCCGGAGACCACCGGCACCCAATCGCGGGCCCGGCCCCGGCGGCGCTCGCCTTCCACCGCGATCCGGGCGCCCGCCACGGGCCTCCCGGTCTTGAGCGAGGTGACGACGAAGACGACCTCGTTCTCCTCTTCGAGCGTGGACAGGGCGAGGTCGGTCACGACGAGGCGGACGTACACGCGGCGGCTGCCCGCTCCGAGCAGGCGGCAGCCGACCAGGTAGGTGCCGGGCGCGTCTTTTCCGGAGACGCGCTCGAGGATCGGGCCGAGGTCGAACCCGAAGCGGCTCGCGCCGGACGTTTTCCTGATGGGCAGGTCGACGATGCGCGAGTCGTGCGGCGTGCCGAGGAGCCGGATCTGCTCCCGCAGGTTTTGCCCGTAGGGGGGCTCCTCGCCGGGCATGGGCGGGCGGGAATCCTCGTCCACCGCCACGGGAGAGGAGGGGAAGGGCCAGAAGTTGCGGTTTTCCGGATCGATTTTATACACGCGCAGGTCGGCGCGCGTGAGGCCGCGGCCTTCCATGGGGAAGAGCTTGGGGCCGTAGCGCTCGACCACGGCCTGGCCGCTTTTCCACTGCAGGTAGGCGTCGAGCTGGCGGTAGTAGAAATAGAACGACGTCGCGCCGAAGGGCGTGAGCCTGCGGCCCGACGCGCTCTTGAGGGCGAGGTAGGAGAGCTTGAGCTTGTACGGCGTATTCTTGTCCGCGCCGAAGGAGAGGACGAGCCGGTCGCCCTCGACCGCGAAGCGGAAGTCCCGGACGGCGGGCTCGAAGCGCACGAGGCGCTTCACCGCCTCCGCGCCGAGCGGGGCGAGTGCTTCGCTGAAGCGCAGGGTCACCGGGCGCCGGCTGTTCCCGCAGTCGACCGCCTGATCGAGCGAGTAGACGCTTCCGTTGGCGGCCACGGGCAGGTCGGCGTTGCCGGCGGACATGCCGACGAGCCGGAACTCCGGTTTGGTGGCGAAGGTGTAGGAGGCGAGCGAGCCCGCGAGCTCCTCGTCGAGGGAAAGGCGCAGGGAGAGGGTGAGGAGCTTCCCGTAGGGCACCGGCGTTTTGAGCTCGAGCCGGTACCGGTTGGAGGTGCCGGCGTCGGTCTTGTCCAGGAGCTTGACGGTGAAGTCGTTTGCGGTGAGCCGGACGGCCGCGCTTTCGCCCACGCCGGGGAGGGCCTTGATCTCGAACGAGATCATGGAGGCGAGGTCGGCGGGCGGGATCTCGTTCGGGAAGGTGAGGATGAACGACGAGACCGGATCGAGGTCGCGGGAGCCGGGCGACGGGGAAAGCGCCGTCGGCGGCACCATCAGGGTGAAGAGGGCGCGGCTCGCGCCGCGCGCCTTGATCGTGAAGTGTTTGAGGGCGGGCCAGGCCACGGCCGGCAGAAACTGGACGGTCCGGGCGTCGACGAAGCGGTACTCGCCCGGTACGGCCGGGCTTATGGAGAGCAGGTCGCCGGGATCGTCGAGCGGGCCGCCGCCGGCCGGGCCGACCGCGCGGGCGTAGAACACCGTGACCGGGTCGTAGCCGCGCAGAAACGACTCGGGGATGATGACCACGCCCTTGGAGCGCAGGGTCTCCTCGAGGCCCGCGCTCACGGGACTGCCCTTCCCGCCCTTCTCGGGCGTCCCCTCGGCGAAGAGAGTCGGAACGGCCGCGAACAGCAGGGCGGCCAGTACGGCGGCGATCGCTGGTTTTTTCATTATTCACCTTCCTCCGGGTTTTCGGTTTGTCCCTGATTTTTGTATCGATTGACGACGTCCGGCGGAACGCCCGCGCCGCTTCCGTCCCAGCCGTAGACGAGCGGGCGGTAGCGGACGGGCAGCCCGTCGCCGCCCGAGGCCGGCTCGTCGCCGTAAACGGCCAGGTAGTACGTCCCCTTCGCGAGCGTGCGGAAGAGGAGCGTGCCCGTATCGAGGAGCTTCGAGCTTGCGTCGTAAAGCTCGGCACGGAGACGGTCGGCCTCGGCGGCCAGGCCGACGCCGACCTCGCCCGCTACGGTCACGTTAAATTTGAAAACCTGCACTTCGCCCCGGCCGATGAAGAAATCCTTTTCGTCGTTTTTGCCCGACAGGGCGACGGGCGGGACGCGGACGAGCGAGAGCGCGCCGCTCAAAGACGAACCCCTGAGGGGACGGACGTGAATTTCATAATCGCCCCTGGCCAGGAAACGGACGATCCGGAGCGGGGGCGCTGACAGGCCCGAGCGCACCGCGAGCACGCGGCCGTTCCCGGAAAGGGCGGTCACCCCGGGACTCGTCGACGCGATCACGGCGAAAGCGTCAGCGTCCATCCGGAAGGAGTAGAGCGCCTCCCCGCCCGAAAACCGCTCGGTCCCGGCGATCGGCTTCGCCTTCAGGCCCGGGGTGCGGCCGACCAGGTTGTCGGCTTCCCGGCCGGGCCGGCTGAAAAAGACCGAGATCCAGCCTGGCCCGTGCGTAATCTCGAGGTCGCCCGGTTCGGCGGGAAGCGCGGCGACGTCGGCCGGCCCTTCCTTCAGGCCGGGCCGGGAGATCCTGCCGTCGCGTCCGAGGAGCCTGGCCGTAAAGCCCTCCCCGGCCAGGCAGAGCGATTCCTTTTCGTGCCCGGCGGGTATGGACACGACCAGGCGGCCATCGGTCCGGAATTCGGTCTCGATTCCAAGCGAGTCGAGGACCGGGAAGGGAACGACGGTGGTGTCGGAAACGATCGCCTTGACGACCGCATCGGTTGGGCCGTAGTTGGCGATCACGAGCGTGCCGCCGGTTACGGTAAAGGTGACGTCGCGGTTGGCCGTGTCGGCCACGGCCGTGGCCAGGGGCGTGTCGTTCCGCCATACCGCGGCGGCGCAGCCGCGCGAGAGGAGGATTCGAAGAGCCTGTTCGTCCACATTGAGATCAAGACGTACGGCACGGCCGGGATCGAGGCGCCAGGTCCTCGTCTCACCCTTGCCGAGCCGCCCCGTTTCCGCCGGCAGGCGGAGGAGACGGACGTTGACGCGCGCCTCGGCCCGGCCGGCGGCGCCCGGCTCAGGGTTCCAGAGCCTCGCCTGGTAAGAGCCCGTGGCAGGGAAGAGCAGGAAGGTCTTGTTGTCCGACTCGTCCATGCCCCGGAAATCGTACTCGTCTTTTTTGAAACGGTAACGCGGCGAAAGCGATAGGCCGCAGGGCTTGTCTTCGGTCTCCGCGGTCAGGAGGAAAACGTCGCTCCGGCCGGGGTCGGCGAGGAACGACAGCGGGCTCGTTCCCACGAAGACGGTCCGGCTTTCGCCCGCGGCGATCGAGGCCGGCTCGAGCCGTACGCCGGAGACGGTCCCGCCCGAAGCCGAAACGAGGTAGCCGCGGCCGCCCGGCCCGGTCGCGATCCAGGCGCCGGGGGCCAGGCATGGCGCTTCGGGCCCGCTCGAGAAGAGGAGCCGGTCGGCCTTGTCCGCGATCCGGTAGCTCAAAGCGGCCCGGTTGTCGAGGGCCAGGAATCCGGGGCAATCGAGCGTGCGCGGCGAATCGGACAGCTCGACCGAGCGGGGAACGGTGTAGGCGACGGTCGCCTTCACGTTCTGCGGCCGGTCGCCGTCCTGCCGGATCTGGAGCGTGTAGGTCCGGCCCTTGAACAAGGGCACCGCCAGGAACCCCTCGCCTGAGGCGAGGAGCTCGGTCTCGCGATAGAGGCCGAACTTCACGGCCCGGCCCCGCTCGGCCCTGACCGAGAGCACGCCTTCCGCGTCGGGGTGGACCGGAATCTTCAGGATTTCGCGGCCCAGCGACCGGTCGACGGTGAAGGGGAGCTTGCGCGCCTCCAGCGGATGTTCCACGTTGACGGCCATGGAGACGGACGACCCGCCCCCGACGTAACCGGCCGGCTCGACGCGGAGCAGGTAGCGGCCGGCGGCCAGGCGCTGGGTGATGCGGAAGTTCCAATCGTTTTCCGCGTCGTCATTGGAGGCGATGAGACGGGTGCCCGTTTCGTCCCAGAGCGAGGCCTTGAAATCGCCCTCGCCCGAGCTCGAGAAATCATAGACGCCGTCCCCGCCGGCGCTCACGACGAAGGACGCCGCGCCGTAACTGAGGTTGTAGTCGAGACCCGGGGCGAGCATGGCGGTGGACACGCCGACCTTGTACCGGAACAGGTTGCGTTCCTCCTGCGGGCTCACCGCGAGCTCGTAGGCGCCGGCCGGCAGGTCGAACGACTGCGCCGGGCCGCCGGCCAGGCGCACGGGCTCGGCCAGGGACGGTCCCTTGAGCTCGCCTTTCATGCCGGAAGAGAGCGAGACCGCGACCGAGAGCGGGGCGGGCAGGACGAAGGCGAACACGTCCGGCGCGCGCGCGGCCGTCTGCCGGAAGACGCGGCTGAGTTGACGGTTGAGCTCGAGGTCGAACCGCTTCGCGTTCTCGTCTTCGGCCGCGGGCGGGACGATCCGGGTGCAGGTCGTGAGGCGGCGGGTGAGAAAGGCGACCGGGAACGTGAAATACGTATACGAGCCGCGGTCGAGCTCGATGTCGATCCCCCTCTTCCCCACGGCGATCGGAAAGCCTGCGGCGTCCTCAAAGCGGAAGGGAAAATTGACGCCCAGGCCGAGGGTGGAAATCACGTAGCGGCCCCGGGCCGCGGCGGAGACTTCGTAGCGCAAGCCGACGTCGGGCTCGACCGTGCGCCGGCTCACCTCGCCCGGCTTGAGCTCTCCCAATTCGGTGAACTCGGTCTTCCTCAAGACCACGCCGGCCCGGCCGCGGCTTTCGCCCCGCGCGCTCACCGCCACCAGGTAGTCGCCCGGTTTCAGGTAGGTCATGATGAGGGCATTCCGGCCGGCGCCGTTTTCCCGGGCCTGGACGAGCGAAGGGACGAGCGGCGTGCGCACGGCGAGGCCCATGGAAAGGCGCCCGGTCGTCTCTATCCGGTACAGCGACGGCGCCGTGACGCGGAGGAGGACGTTGCGGGTCTGCCGGCGCGCGAAATCGGCGTAATACGGGCGGCCCTCGGTGAAGACCGGAAAAGTGTCCTCGAAGGCTTTCAGGACGGGCCTGGGAAAGCGCTGCAGCGAGAGGGCGTCCGCGGCGGAGAGGGTGATGAGGTCGGCGCGCCCGGCCTGGTTGGTGAGGGTAAAGCTGTACGCGCCGGGACGCAGGGCATAACCGTTGCCGGCCTTTTTCCCGGACACGGTGAGCGAATATTTTTCCCCCTCGATCGAGAGCACGGAATCTTTCTTCACCCGCACGCCGAACGTCACGCTCTCGCCGGGGGCGAGCGTCGCGGAGAGCGGGACCTCCAATGAAAGCGGGAGCTCGCGCACGTCCACGCCGACGGCGGCGTCGTGGCGGGAGTTGAGCGTGAGGGTCGCGCTCGTTCCGGCCGGCACCCGCACCGCGGGCCACGTGACCGCGGACCGCGGTGCGGGCGGGTCGAGCGTCAGAAGCTGGTCGGGCTTTTGGCTTCCCTCCTTATATAACGCGAAGTGCAGGATGCCGAGCGAGACCGGCTGGAGATCCAGGGAATAAAAACCCCGCACCAGGTCGACGCTCTTGTCCGGGGTCTTCCACTCGGCTTCGGCGCCTCTCGTGAACCGGTTCTCGAGCAGGGTGAAGCGGTAGCGGGCCTTGCCTCCCGCGGTCGCGCTCTCCGCGATCCGGTAGGCGCCCGGCGTTTCGATGAAGATGAAAGCGGAGTTGAATCCCAGGAGATTGACCTTGCGCACGAAAGGCGAGCGGGCCGAGACCCGGATCGCCCCCTCCTTGAGAAAGGTCACCCGCCGGCTGTTGACCGTGTAGACGAGCGGGGTGAGATCGACGAGGTCGCGGGCGGCGTACCCGGAGACGGTCGACACCCAGTAGGTTTTGCTCGATTTTCTGTCGTAGGGCAGGGAACCGGCGCCCCGTTTAAAAAAGCTCACTTCCAGAAGGTCGCCGGGCTTGGCCTCGACCACGAGCCATTTCCTCCCCGACGAGCTTCGGGTATAGAAACCGCACCACGGTTCCTTCGACTTTTTGGTGATCTCGGAGCTCGACTGCAGCCGGTAGCGGCTGCGGTCCGTGCCGTAGTACCCGACGCCGAGGCGCGTCGGCTCCAGTGAGTCGCGCACGCACTCGACGTAGTCGACGCTCCCGGAGATGAGGTAGGCGTCGCGGCCGAACGGCGAAACGCGCAGCTTCTGCGCGCCGTTCGAACCGAGGAAGCGCTCCCCGCGGCGCAGGGAGAGTTTCGTTTCCCGGCTTTCGTCGGCCCAGGCCCGCGGTTTCCCGCCGGCGCAGACCAGGAGGTAGTGGCCGGCCTCCAGGGTGTGGTGGAATTCGGCGAAGAGCGCGGGCCGGCCGTTTTCCGGCTCGCGCACCTCGTAGTCGGGCCTGACTGCGGTGAGCCACTGGCCGTTCTGCCAGAGGGCGCAGGAGGCGAGGGCGCGGCCCATCACTTCCAGACGAAGCTCGTCGCGCTTGGGAAGATAGATCCAGTACGACCGGGTCTCGAGGTCGCCGAGGCCGGTCTCGACGGAGTCGCCGTCGTAGAGGAAGGGATAATCGGCGATCGAGGAGCCGGGATTGGCCTCGGAGAAGGGGAGCACCGCGAGCCCGGCCGGGGCCTTCGCGTCGCGGTCGGGGAACAGGTTGACGCGGTATTCGCCCGGGTCGAGGAGCAGGTCGATCCGCCCGTCGCGTTCGCCCGGTGCTCCCGCGCGCGCGCCGATGACGCCCGCCATCCGGTCGACGACCTCGAGGGCCGTGCCCGTCTGGCTCGTCGTCCGCAGGCTGTAGTAGCCCCGCACCCGCACCGTGAGAAGGGTGCGCTGTGAGTCCGAGGGCGCGAACGAGGTCTGGGCGAGCGACGCCTTGTCGGCCGCGAAGAGCGAGGCCGCGATCGGGAAATAAAGGGCGAGGCACAGGATCGATCTGAAATTACCGCCGCCGGGTTTTTTCATCGAGTTCCCCCTTTTTTTCGTATTGTTTTCATTATAACCCGCATGATCCGCTTTCGCCAATAACAACGGGCGCGAATTGACGCTTTTTATCGCGGGATCCGATTGTGTAATGACGGGTTTG
>CAZKOS010000050.1:13614-15989 GCA_964554445.1 uncultured Spirochaetaceae bacterium
CGATTGTAGAGACGCACGGCCGTGCGTCTCTACAATTATGTTGTACGAAATGCCGGCTGTTGATATTTTTGTAAAAAAATCCAGGGCGGTCTGGCGGGAAGTCGGTTTTCACGATAAGGTGAGCCGATAAAGCACAAAACAGGAGACGGACCGATGAAAAACATCCCCCGTCACTCGGCCCCGACCGACGTCGCCCCGGAAGAGGCGGGATTCCATTCGTCCCGGCTGGACACGCTCGACTCGTTCTTCGCCCGGCTCATCGAAAAGGATCGCCTGCAGGCCGCGGGCTGCCTCCTGGCCCGGCGCGGCAAAATCTTCGCCCTGCGGACCCTGGGCGGCCTCGCGCCGGACGATCCGGGGCGTCCGTTCCTCCCGGATTCGCTTCTCCCCATCGGCCCGATCACGCAGGGAATCACGGCGGTCGCGCTCTTCACCCTGATGGAGGCGGGACGGCTCACCCTGGAACAACCGGTGAGCGGCATCATGAAGGAATTCAACACGGACCAACACAAAAAAATCGCGGTCTCCCATCTTCTGGCCCATACCTCGGGCCTGGCCCCGGACCCCGGCTTCTTGCTCGAGCCCAATCCGGCGCAACCGCCCCGCTTTCGGGGAATGCCGGATTTCCTGCGCTACGCCCTCCGCGGGCCGCTGCTCGCCCCGCCCGGCGAGCGCTGGGCGCCGTGCGCGAACGGCTTCGTGGTATTGGGGGAAATCATCAAGCGCGTTTCCGGCATGGAATACGAGGACTACGTCGGTCAGGCGGTGCTGGAACCGCTGGGGATGAGCGATACCCATTTCACCGTTCCCGGGGAAAAGCGGGACCGGTTGTGCCCGGCGGGAAAGAAGGAGAGCGTACGCGGGAAGGCGAAAAACCTGTTATCCGCCGGTTCGGGACTGCATTCGACGCTCATCGACCTTTCCACGTTCGGCCGAATGATGCTCGACGGCGGCCGGCTGGGCGACACGCGCGTCGTCAGCCGGAAATCGGTGGAGAAGATGACGACGAACCGGCTGCGCGGGGTGCCGGCGGAGGAGGGGGCGATGAAACTCGATCCCAAGAAATACGGCCTCGGCTGGGCGATTCCCGGCCGGAGCATCGTCTCGCCTTCCGCCTTCGGGCTCGAGGCGCCCGGCCGCGCCTCCCTGCTGATCGACCCCGAAGAGGAGCTGGCGGCCGTCTTTTTCACCCCGGCCGCGGGCCCGCCCGCGCCGGAGGCCCTCACCGTTCCCCCGGCCGTCGTGTGGTCCGGACTCGAGTAAAGGAGCAGGCCTGTGATCACCGAAGGCAAAACCGACATCACCTGCCGCGAGGCGCGCTACAATCCGGCGAACGTTTCCGCCCTGGACGATTTCTTCGCGCGCCTCATAACCGAGAAAAAGATCCAGGCCGCCGGTTACCTCCTGGCGCGGGGCAACGGGATCTTCGCTCACAAGTTCATGGGCGGTCTTCGGTTCGACAAGCCCGACCGGCCCTTCCTGCCGGGCTCGCTGCGCAAGATCGCGTCCATCACCAAGGTGTTCACCGCGCTCGCCGTCATGCGTCTGGCGGAAGAGGGGCTCCTCTCCCTGGAGGAGCCCGCGGCGGATTTCATCCCGGAGTTCGACACGCCCCTGCACCGGGGCATCACCGTCTGGCACCTCCTCACCCACAGCGCGGGCCTCAAGGCCGATCCCGGCTATTTCCTCGAGCCGTACCCCCTGTGGGCGGACATGAAGGGCCTGGACGATCTCATCCGCTTCGCGGTGGAGGGACCGCTCCAGTCCCGGCCCGGGGAGACCTGGTCGTACAGCTCGCTCGGCTTCGTCCTGCTCTCCGTGATCATCGCCCGGGCGAGCGGCGTGCCGTACACCGGGTACGTGGAACGGGAAATCCTCAAGCCCTCGCGCATGAACGACACGCACTTCCGCGTGCCCGAGGACAAGGTCGACCGGGTCTGCTTCAGCCTCGCGTATGAGTTGAGGGAGTTCGAAAAAATGCAGAGCGGGAAAACGTTTTTCCTGGGCGGGAGCGGACTCACCTCGACGCCCTACGACCTGTTCCGCCTCGGCCGGCTCCTGCTTCAGAAAGGCACCCTCGACGGAGTCCGCGTGTTGGGGAGAAAGACGATCGAGGCCCTGGTGCGCGACCAGTTCAACCCGGCCACGACCGCCTATTGCTGGGGCATGCACCTGAAGCCGATGGAGTACGGCGCCGGCGTGAGCATCTCGTTGGGCGGGATCATGAGCCGGTTCGTCTACAACCATGAGGGCTACGGCCGCTGCACCTTCTTCGCCGACCCGGAGGAGGATTTCACGGCCGTCTTCTTCGTCCCCACCGCCACCCACTGGCTGCCGGAAATTATAGAGAACCCGCGCTACATCATCTGGTCCGG
>CAZKOS010000051.1:0-13488 GCA_964554445.1 uncultured Spirochaetaceae bacterium
ATGGCGTCGTCGAAGCGGCTCACGAGCGCGATGTAGCGTCCGTCCACGTTCTTGTAGCTCTTGTAGTAGGCGGTCTCGAGCAGGGTGCCGGAGAGCGAGTAGTACTCTTCCTTGACGCGCAGGAGCTTGTCGCGGGTCAGCCACATGACGAGCTTGGGGTATTTCACGTCCACCACCTTGGCGACGAGCTCGATGCGGTAGACCGGAATCTTGCCGATCATTTCCTCGGAAATGATCTCGTTCCCGTTCGCGTCGAGGGCCGGCTTGTAGAGCTCCTTGAACTTGCGGGTCTCCATGTCCCCGGCGGTGGCGTTCGAGCCGCCGATCTTCTCGCCCCGGCCGATGTGCTGGAAGGCGCGCGATTTGCTCAGGTACATCCACATGTTGTCTCCCACGCGCAGGTAGCCGTTGCCCTTGTCCGTGTCCGGCGAATAAATGACGACGAGAAAGGCGTCGTCCGAGTCGCGGCGGTAGTAGACCGCCTCGATCACCTTGGTGCCGCCCAGGTCCGGGTCCTTGGTGGTGATCTTGGTCTGCGCGGTGATGTCGCTCTTGATCTGGTAGCGCGCGTCGATCGTGTCGATGATTTCCTGCACGGTCGGCTTGGCGGCCAGCGGCGCGGCGCAGGCCGCGATGAAAATCAAGCCGAAAAGTCTCTTTGCAATCATATTTTCCTCCGTCACGGACCGGACCGGGGATCATCCCCGCCGCCGGGCCGTTTTTCCGTTGAGTGCGCTCAATTATTCGTAATGCCTCAGCGCGTCGGCCACGTGCATCCGCGCCGCCCGCCGCGCCGTCAGGAACGCGATGCAGAACGCGAACAGGTTGATGATGATGAAACAGACGACGATCGCGACCGCCGAGGGCAGAAAATACAGGTGCTGCTTCACCAGGAACATGCCGAAAGCGCTGTCACCCGTATCGAAGGTGATGAGCCTGAAGAGTGTGATCAGGCCGAACCCGATGAGGATCCCCAGCAGACAGGCGAAGATCGAGAGGTAGAGAACCTCGAAGACGAAGACCGAACGCACGTCCCCGCGCTGCATGCCGATGGCGCGGTTGGTGCCGATCTCCCGGGTGCGTTCGCGGATCGTCATGCGCATGGTGTTCATGACGCCGATGATGATGACGACGAACAGGATCAGAACCGCGACGATCGAGATGATGTTGAGCACGTTCTGCATTTCAATGGCCACGCTTCCCGTCTCGTACATGGTGCTCACGTCGACCTTGGTCCCGTCCCACTTCTCGCGCATGACGTCCTGCATTTTCTTCTGGGTGGAATCCGTGGTGGCGGTCCGCGGGAGGAGCTCCCATTCCATCAGCAGGGCTGGCGCGAGCGGCGACGCCTTGGGCGCCTGCGCCGTCTCTTTCGGCAGGTTCCAATAATACGTTTCGTAGAAGAGCGCGTCGGAGGCGAAAGCCGTGTCGGCCGAGAAGCCGGGCAGGTCCTTGAAGACGCCGGCCACGGTCACGTCGCGCGTCACCGGGTCCTTTTCGTATTTGGGAACGTAGCTGTAGACGGCCTTGTCCCCGGGCTTGAGGCCGAGGGCCGCGGCCGCGTGCGCCGACACGACAATGGCGTGCTTGTCCTTCTCCAGGGACGCGCCCCCGCCCTGCGTGTATGACAGCTCCTGGGCCGCGAGCGCGCGCGCCTTCTCGTCGTCCTTCACCTTCAGGGCGAAGAGATCCGTGGACAGGCTCCGGCCGCGTATGGTCAGCGTGCCTTTCACGCCGGCCGTTCCCGGTTTGAGCGCGGCGTAGAGCTTGTTGGCCTCCATGATGATGCGCGCGCGGTCACCCGGGTAGTCGACGACGATGTTGAGGCCCTTGCTCTCCTCGGGCTTCAGGTTGAGGAGCGTTTTCAGCCGGGCGTTGTCGACCATGGCCGCCATGTCCATGAACATGTTCTCCGACTTGATGATCCCGACCACCTTGAAGGCCGGAGATTGGGGCTGTTTGTAGATGGTGTCGAACTTGACGTACACCAGGTCGTTGAGCTTGACGTTGAGCTCCTTGGCCGTGTTTTTGAACAGCACGATGCCCGGGTACAGGTCCTGCTTGAAGATGTCTTCGAAACGGCCGTCGTCCATGACGAAATCGCCGCTGTTTTCCTCGCCCTGGGTCCGGGTTGAGCCGACGAGCATGAGGAGCGCGGTCTTGCGGTTGCCGATGGCGCGCCCGAAGGCCGAGTTCGTCTCATCGATCCGCTTCACGCCGTCGACGTTTTTCTTGATGTCCTCGATGAAGCGGGGGGTGTCGCGGATGACGGTCGCCAGCTGCGACGTGCTCTCGATGCCCTGGACCCTGATGTGCCCGGTCATGTAGAGCATGAGCTTGTTGAAGATGATGTCCGTGAGGCCGCCGGTGAAGGCGGTCGTCACCACCAGGATGCTCATGCCCACGGCGATGCACACCCCGAGGAGGATGTTCCTTCTCCGCTGCCGCACGAGGTTGCGGAGGCTGATTTTCGATATGACCCTGAAATTTCGCAACATAGACGTTCCTCTCTCAGTTCCGGTTGATGGCGTCGAGCGGCGTGATGCGGCGCGCCACCAGGATGGGGTAAAGCACCGACACCACGGTCACCGCCCCGAGGAGGGCGATGCAGCCCAGAAGCCCCATGAAGCCGAGCGTGGGCTGGAAGGTGTCGCCGCCGAAAAAGAGGCTCGCGAAGTCCGAGCCGCCGGCGCCGATGCGGATCGCCCGGAAGATCCAGGAGGCGACGACGCCGACGAAGATGCCCAGGCCGCCCCCGAAGAACGAGAGCATGAAGGTCTCGGCCAGGAACATCCGGCCGATGAAGCTCCGGTGGGCGCCGACGGCGCGCATCATGCCGAGCTCTTCCGTCCGCTCCATGGCGGCCATGGAGAGCGTGTTCATGATGATGATGGCGGCGATGAGGAACAGGATGATGACAAAGACGAACAAGACCGCCTCGAGGATGCCGATGAACTGGGCCGTGGTCCCGATCGCCTGCCGCCAGGTGACGGCCTTGGCGGGAAGCCCGTCGTCCTTGATGAGCCGGTTGATTTGGCCCAGCGCCCAGCCTGGCGACACGCCGGGTTTGAGCTTGACGGCGACCAGGTTATAGGCCGCGTTGTCGTAATCGATCTTCCTCACCGTCTTCGTCCCGGCGGCGGCGGTGAGTTTTTTCTCGAGCTCGGAGGTCTTCAAGGATGTGTCGCTCTGGGTGAAAAGGTCGCCTTCGCCGAAGAAGTCGCTCTCCGACGAATTCATGAGGGCCTTGTCCTTGGCGGGAATGGGGACCGTCACGTCGCTGGCGGTGTAATACCCGAAGCACTCCCGGAACGACTCGATGTCCAGGAACCCGAACCCGTCCCAGACGGCGTTGAGCGACTTCGCCTTGTAGATGCCCTTGATCGGCACCCGGATGTTGGACGCGTTTTCCGTGCCGAAGCCCATCAGGACCAGGTCCTGCCTCGTCTCGAGCTTGTCCTTCTCCCGGTCCGCCTTGGCCTCGGGACTCAAGCCGCCGGGTATGATTTTACCGCCCTCGGGCAGCATCCAGACGCCGAGCGATTTGTACATCCGGTCGCGGGTGACGTTGTTGAGGATGATGCCGTGCTCGCCGTTTGAGAGCATGGCGCCCTCGACCGGCACGAGGTTGTGCTCGAAAACGCGCTGGTAGTCCTGGAAATTGACCCCGAACACCATGAACGGGTACATCGTCTGCGTATCGGCGAGCACCACCCCGCCGCGGGTCATGGGCAGGAAGTCCTGGATGTAATCCTGCTTCTTGAGCGCGTCGCGGATCCTTTCGTAATCCTTGAGCAGCTTGATCGGCTTGCCCATCATCGTGAACAGCACGTCGTCCCTCGTCTCCTCGTTGCTGGCGAGGAGAATGTTGCCCGTCATGCGCTGGACGATGTTCTTCTCCAGGCCGCGCTCCATGCCGATGGTGACCGCGTTGCCGGCGGTCATGATGAGCGCTCCCATGAAGAGGATGATGGCGATGACGAAGCTTTTGCCTTTATGGCGCTGAATGTTTCTCCAGGCGATTTTGAATACGAGCATGGCTCCCCCCCCTCAATTGTGGACGAGGCCGTCTTTGATCTTGATGACCCCGTGCGCGTACTTGAGGATGTCCGGATCGTGCGTCGAGAAGACGAAGGTGGTCTTCTCGATCTCGTTGAGCTCCTTCATGAGCTCGAGGATCATCTCGCCGGTCTCGGAATCGAGGTTGGCGGTGGGCTCGTCGGCCAGGACGATGGCGGGCCTGGTGACGAGGGCCCGGGCGATGGCGACGCGCTGGCGCTGGCCGCCGGAGAGCTCGTAGGGCTTCTGTTCGATCTGGTCCTTCAAGCCCACTTCTTCGATCATTTTCTGCGCGCGCTCACGGATCTCTTTCTTGGAGAGCTTTTCCTTTTTCATGATGAGCAGGGGGAACTCGACGTTCTCCCGCGCGGAGAGCACCGGAATGAGGTTGAAGGTCTGGAAGATGAAGCCGATGGTGTGCAGCCGCAGGTTGGTGAGCTGCCGGTCGGACATGGTGGTCACGTTGCTTCCGTTGATGTTGACCGCGCCCTCGGAGGCGTGATCGATGCAGCCTATAATGTTGAGGAGCGTGGTTTTGCCGCTCCCGGACGGTCCGATGATTGAGACGAAATCGCCCTGCTTGATGGCGATGTCCACCCCGCGTACGGCGTGAACCGTCGTGGCTCCCAGCGGATAGTCTTTTTTAACCTTGATCAATTCAATGACGTTCATGCTCCCGACTCCTTCTGTGCAGTTGGTTTCTCGGAAATTACAAATATTTAATATTACAGTCAATTAAATTAATATTTTATTTTATTATCTTAATATTTATTAATTGATCGTAAATATAATATTTATTCCCCCTATAATTGTATTATTGTTATAGTACAATCATAAATAATAAAAATCTTTCCATAAAGTCAACAAAAAAAAGAAAAAGGTCGGTAGTCCGGACATTGTTACAAAATCCTTTTCGGGCGTCGTCATACCTCTTCATTCGCTTTCAGCCGCTATTATTATTCGGTAGCGTACGGTATGTGCGGCCGTTTCCGCACAGCGGAATCGCATGCATGTGGACACTTCCTGAAATCAATCAATCATTCCGAATAAACTGAATTATAGCCGGAGTCGGGTGAAATATCCATTTTACGTCTGTTGATCGGGGCCGTGCTGGAGGAACGCTCAATAAAGCCGGACGATCCCGGCAATCATAAATTCCAAGCGACCCCCCACACCTTCTCCGGGATGCGGCGGCGTACGTTCCGGCTGCGCTCAACGAACGGACAATCGCCCGTGATCAGAATCGTCCTCCCGTTATCCTCTTTCATGGAATCGTGAGCCGTAATATGCTATAGTGAACCTCGTTCAAACAGGTTTATTGCTGAGAAGATGAAAACTCCGGACGCCGATCAGATAAAAGCCATCCACTCGCTCTCGAACACCGTGGTCACGGCCGGCGCCGGCTCCGGAAAAACCACCGTCCTGGCGGAGCGTTTTCTCCACCTCCTGCGGACGCAGGGCGTGTCCATCGACGAAATCCTCACCCTCACCTTCACCAACAAGGCGGCGGCCGAGATGTACGAGCGGATTTACCGTTCGCTCCTCGATTCTCCCGAACCGGAGCTGCGCGCGGCGCTGCTCGATTTCCACAGGGCCCGGATTTCAACGATCGACAGTTTCTCCGCCCAGGTGGCGCGCGCCGCCGCCGCCCGCTTCGGTCTGCCGCCCGACTTCGTCATCGACGAGGAGGCCGTGCGGAAGACGGCGGAGGACGCGGCGCTCGAGTTCTACCTGGCGCACTCGTCCCGTCCCGGGGTCGAGCGCCTGACGGCGCAATTCGGGCTCGACGGCTTCTGCGCGGGCGTCCTCGGCCGCATCGCCCTGGATTACCTTTCGATCGCCGAGGAGACGGACTTCCCGGGGCTCCTCGCCCGCCAGTACGCCTTCCTGGAGGAGGCGCTCCCCGAGCATCTCGCCGCCTTTCGGGCGGCTTGTGCGTCCCTGCTCGATGCGGAATTTCAAACCAAAAAAACGGTCATGGAAAACGCCGAGGCGCTGCGCCGGGCCGGGGAACTCTCCGGGCTCGCCGCGGCCGGCCGCTGGGAGGAGGCGCGCGCCCTTCTTTCCGCCGTTCGCCTGAAGAAGCCGGGCGGACGGGAAACGGAGGCGATCGTACGCCTGAAGGAGGCCATCGAGGCGGCGCGGGAAGAAGGCGCGGTTCTGGACGAGATCTTCCTCGCCTTCGCGGAGCGCGGGGTGCGCGCCGACATCCACGAGCTCCTGGCCGGTTTCCAGAAGCTCTTCCACGATAAAAAACGCGCCTCGGGTCTCGTCTCGTTCGCCGACGTGGCGCGCATGGCGGTCGTCGCCCTGCGCGACAACCGGCCGCTCCGCGAGCACTACAAGGGGCGCTTCCGGTTCATCATGATCGACGAATTCCAGGACAACAACCACCTGCAGAAGGAGCTCCTTTTCCTCCTGTCGGAGAAGCGCTCGCTTTCCCTCGACCGCGTGCCCTCTCCCGGGGAGCTCGAGCCGGACAAGCTTTTCTTCGTCGGCGACGAAAAGCAGTCGATCTACGGCTTTCGCGGGGCCGAGGTGGACGTGTTCAAGGCGCTCAAGCGCGAGCTCGCCGCGCAGGGCGGAACCGTCGTCGGCCTGTCCCGGAACTACCGGAGCCGGCCCGGCCTCATCGCTTTCTACAACCGGCTGTTCGCCCGGGTCATGGAGAACCCGGCCGACGATTTCGAGGCCGAGTTCGAGCCCCTGACCCCGGCCCTCCCGGCGGGCGCGACGCCGGCCGGGGTGACGCTTTTCTACCGCTGCGCCGCCGAGAGCGACGACGATGAGGACGAGGGAAGCGAGTTCGGCGACGCCGAGAGCGAGGCCTTCGCCCTCGCCGCCTACATCCGCGACGCCGTTGAGGCCGGTTCGCTTCCGCTGGAGACGGCGGACGGCGCGCGTCCGGCTGGGTACGCCGATTTCGCCCTGCTTCTGCGCTCGACCGGCAACCAGATCGTCTTCGAGCGCATGTTCCGCCACGTGGGCGTGCCCTACGAGACCCAGAACGTGCGCAGCCTGTTCATGGAGCCGCCGGTGAACGACATCTACGCGCTCCTCCAGTGCGCCCTGCACCCCGGCGACCGCGCGGCCTACGCCGCGCTCCTCCGCTCGCCGTTCGTCGGGCTTTCAGACGCGGGTCTCCTCGCGGCGCTCGGGGCCGGCGGCGGGCCCTTCGCTCCGGTTTCCGGCCTGGCCGCGGAGGACGAGGAGGCCCTCGCCCGGGGGCGGGACGGCTGGGAGAGAATCCGCGGGCTCATCGATCACGGGCCCGTGAGCCGGCTCGTCTTTTTTTCCTGGTACGAGCTCGGGTACCGGTATTTCATCCTCCGCAATCCCTCGGCCGCCATGTACCTCGAGTACTACGACTACCTCTACGCCCTGGCCCTGCGCGCCGACCGGGCCGGGCAGACGCTCGAGGAGTTCCTCGCCTGGATCCGCTCGAACCTCGGCAAATACGAAAAGCTCGAGGATATCGAGCTGACCCAGGCCCGGCGGGCGGGGGTCAGGATCATGACCGTCCACAAGGCCAAGGGGCTCCAGTTCCCGGTCGTGATCGCGGCCAACCTGGGGAACCGCGGCCGGAACCGCGAGCGGCGGGCGCCGGTCCGCTTTTCGCGCCGCTTCGGCCCGGTGGTGAGCCTGGGGCAGGCGAGCTACCTGGCCGAGCAGACGGTGGACGAGGAAAAACGGCGCGAGCTGGCCGAGCTCAAGCGGCTCCTCTACGTCGCGCTCACCCGCGCGGAACAGCACCTCGTGCTCTCCGGGGTGCACACCAGGAGCAACCTCAACGTCGAGCGGGCCCATCTCACCATGATCTTTCGCGCCCTCGGATTGAGCCGGGACGACCTCAAAGGTTTCGCCGGCCCGGGTTACGAGGCGCGCGTGAATCCCATCCCCGACCTCGACCGGAGCGAGTTCGCGAAGCGCGGTCTGCGCGGCTCAAAGCGGGACCTTCGCGCCGTCGAGAAGGCGTACCGGTCGGCGGTCCGGCCGGTGCGGCGCTGGCGGCGCTCGGAGTACACCGTCACCGAGCTCAATGACCTGTACCGGCGGACGTTCCCCGGCGACGCGTACGACGAGCGCGCGTACGCGCTCCCCGACCTGGAGGCGGACAGGCGGCTGAAGACCGACGAGGCGCGCGCCCGCTGGGGGACCCTGGCGCACCGGGTGATGCACGACAAGCTCCTCGGCCGCTATTCGGAAGCCCTCCTGCCGTTTTCCCTGCGCTCGGGGTTCGAGGAGGGCGCGTTCGCCGCCCTGTGCGCGGAAGCCGAGCGCCTGGCCGACGACTTCCTCGCCGCGCCCTGGGGCGGGCGCTGGGCCGGCGCCGCGGAAAAGGAGACGGAGTTCGCCTTCCTGTTCCGTTACCCGCAGCCGGGCGGGGACTATTTCATCCGGGGCGCCGTCGATCTGTATTTCATCGAAAACGACCGCGTCTTCCTCCTGGATTTCAAGACCGACCGCTTTCTCAACCCCCTGGAATACGAGGTCCAGTTGGGAATCTACCGTGCGGCCCTGTCGACCCTCCTGCGCCGTCCGGTGTCGGCCGCGCTCTATTCCCTCAGGAGCGGCCGGACCGTTGAACTCCCGGATGAATTCGATCTGAAAAACGTTTTTGAAAGGATCGAAAACGCCACCGGTTGAGCTTTCGGTCCCTTTTTGCTATAGTTTTGCCCGTCGCCGTCGCGCGGCGACGAACAAACGGGAAAGGAGGAAGCGATGGCCAAGCACAAGAAGCACGAGCGGAGAAAAGAGCTCGATCGGAGAAGAAAAAGGAAAGAGACCAGCCTCAAGCTCAAGATAAAAGAAGCCAGGACGGCCAGGGGAAGGAGATAATCCCTCGCCGCACCTACCGGCCGCGCGTTGTGGGCGCCTTTGACGATTGCCGCGTATTCGGGAAGGGGAGTCGTTGGAGGGGCCTTTTTTTAAACCTCCTGATGATGATGAAGCCACGGAGGCACGGAGGACACAGAGGAGGAGGAGGAGGAGGAGGAGAAGAGAAAAGGATTTTAGACGGCTTTTTCTTAAAAACGCGGAAAATTTAGGAATAACCAAAATTATCCGTTTTTTTTCTTTCATTGTGTTTCATTAGTTTTCTTCACTCTCTTCCCCCTCTCCCCTCTGTGCCCTCTGTGTCTCTGTGGCGAATTTTTAGCACAAAACCCTTATTGACAGAAGATTATTTTTTTGTAAAATAGTGTATGGAACTCAAGAATATCTTCTCAAATCTCTCACCTTTGGATCATCGTTATTATTTATCCAACCGCGACGTGCATGAGTCTCTCGCCCGGGTTTTGAGCGAGGAGGCCGCCGTTCGTTACCAGACCGCGGTCGAGATCGCCCTGCTGAAACAGCTCATTCCCTTCGCCCTGACCGATAAAAAAGAAATCGCGCGGCTGCAAAAAGACGTCGAGGAGGCCGGCCGGGCGGTCGACCCTGAAGACGTATACCGGGAAGAGGAGAAGACCCGGCACAACATCCGCGCCCTGGTCAACGTCCTGAAAAGGAAAGTGCCGGAAGAAGTTTCGCGCCTGGTTCACGTCGGCGCCACCTCGGTCGACATTCTCGACACGTCCTTTTCCCTGCGCCTCAAGGACGCGGTGCGGGGAACGGTCCTGCCGCTCCTTATCCGTCTCGAAGAGCTCTTGATAGGACGGGCCGCGGAGGAAGCGGACACTCCCCAGATCGGCCGCACCCACGGCCAGTTCGCGGTGCCCATCACCTTCGGCTTCGCCCTGGCGGAGTACGTCTCCCGGCTGGGCAAATCGATCCGGCGGATGGAGATCAAATCCCGCAACCTGCGCGGCAAGCTCTCGGGCGCGGTGGGCGCCTACAACGCCCTGCTCATGGTGACGCCCGACCCCGAGGCGCTGGAGCGCGACGTGCTCGGCTCCCTCGGCCTCGAACCGTCCGAGCACTCCACCCAGCTGGTGGAGCCCGAGTACGCGCTCGAGCTCCTGCTCGAGATCAACACCGCCTTCGGGGTCGTCGCCAACCTGGCCGACGACCTGCGCCACCTCCAGCGCTCGGAGATAGCGGAAGTGCGGGAGGAGTTCAAGGCCGACCAGGTCGGCTCCTCGACCATGCCCCAGAAGCGCAACCCCTGGAATTCCGAGCACGTGAAGAGTCTCTGGAAGGAGTTTTCACCGCGGGTCATGACCTTTTTCATGGACCAGATTTCCGAGCACCAGCGCGATCTCACCAACTCGGCGAGCCAGCGCTTCGTCGCGGAATACGTGGCGGGTTTCGCCTTCGCGGTCAACCGGATGACCTCCGTGGTGAAATCGCTCGGCGTGATCCGGGAACGGATGCTCTCGAACCTGGCCGCGGCCGGGGACGCGGCTTTGGCCGAGGCCGCCTACGTGCTCCTGGCCCTGGGCGGGGACGCCGAAGCCCACGAGACCGTGCGGCGGGCGACCCTGGCGGCGGAAAAGGAAAAACTGCCCCTGGCGGAAGTCCTGAAGCGGGACAAGACGGCCTGGGAGCGGATAGAGACGAGGCTCGCCAAGGTGACGAGCTCAGACCCGGCCGAATTCTTCTCCCACCCCGAGCGCTCGACCGGCCTGGCCGGGCCGAAAGCGAAGAACCTGGCGGCGGTCTACGCCGCCCTGATGAAAGAGACCAAGGAGGCACTTGCATGAAGATAGAGAACCTGAACATCACGGAGGGACTGAGCTTCGACGACGTCCTGGTCGTTCCTGCCTATTCGGAGGTCATTCCCAAACACGTCGACACCCGCACCCGGCTCACCGCCTCGATCACGCTCAACGTACCGATCATCTCCGCGGCCATGGACACCGTGACGGAGGAAGAATTGGCCATCGCGCTGGCCCTGGGCGGGGGCGCGGGCGTTCTCCACATGAACCTTCCCCCCGAGGAGCAGGCGCGGCAGGCGGGGCGGGTCAAGCGCTTCCTCAACTGGATCATCGACCGGCCGGTGACCGTGGAAAAAACGGAGACCGTCAAACAGGCGATGTCCCTCATGGAGAAACACAGGATCTCGGGAGTGCTCGTCGTCTCCCAGGGCAAGCTGGCCGGCATCCTCACCCGGCGCGACCTCCGTTTCCTCGACAATCCCGAAAAAAAAGTCGCGGAGGTCATGACCTCCAAGCTCATAACGGAATCCGAATCGGTGAACCTCGAAAGCGCGCAGGCCAAGTTCAACGCCCACCGCATCGAGAAGCTTCCCGTGGTGGACGGCGAGGGAAAGCTCGTGGGGCTCATCACGGTGAAGGACATCGAGAAGCACCAGAAGTTCCCGGACGCCGCCCTCGACAAGAAGGGGCGCCTGATCGTGGGCGCCGCGGTCTCCCCCTTCGACTACACGAAGCGCCTTCCCCTCCTCGTGGAAAACATGGTGGACTTCGTGGTGGTGGACACCGCCCACGGCGATTCCAAAAACGTCGTTTCCTGCGTGGCGGACATCAAGAAGACCTATCCCGGCGTCGGCGTCATCGGCGGGAACGTGGCCACCCGCGAGGGGACGCGGCACCTCGTGGAGGCCGGCGCGGACGCCGTCAAGGTGGGCGTCGGGCCGGGGGCGATCTGCACCACCCGGGTGGTGGCCGGGATCGGCCTGCCGCAGTTCACCGCCATCCTCGAGTGCGCGGACGAGGCAGACAAGCACGGCATTCCGGTCATCGGCGACGGCGGCATCAAGTACTCGGGCGACATCACCAAGGCCATCGCCGCCGGGGCGAGCACGGTCATGATCGGCAACCTGTTCGCCGGCCTCAAGGAGGCGCCGGGACAGGAGATCATCTTCGAGGGCCGCATGTTCAAGGAGTTCCGCGGCATGGGCTCCATCGGCGCGATCGAGGAGGGCTCGGGCGACCGGTACCAGGCGGTCAAGGGAGACGTGATCGTGCCCGAGGGCATTGAGGGCCGCGTCCCGTACAAGGGCGAGCTCAAGCCTTTCCTCTACCAGCTCGTTTCCGGCCTCAAGAAGGGAATGGGATATTGCGGCTGCACGAACATTGACGAGATGCGCCGGCACCGCAGTTTCGTGAAGATCACCGCGGCGGGACTCAAGGAGAGCCACCCGCACGACGTCTTCATCACCCAGGAGGCGCCGAACTATTCGGTGCGGTACAATGGGTTGAGGTTCTGATCGGATCTCCATCCGGAAAGAGGACACGAAGAATACGAAGGAAGAGAAGGACACGAGGGGAGAAACAGAGATGGGGGATGCTGCTTTGAAGCGTCTTGACGTTTTTATTCACATTTCTTTTTTATCTCTTTTCTTTCTTCGCGTTCTTCGTCCCTCTTCGTGACCTCGCTGGAAACTGCGTCGCGAGATGCGTGTCCTCTTTTTTAACGCTCTCGCACATGGAAGGGTTCATGGACAAAATCATCGTACTTGACTTCGGGAGCCAGACGACCCAGCTCATCGGCCGGCGCATCCGCGAGATCGGCGTGTACTCGGAGATTCTCCCCGGCGACGCCGAATTGACCCCCGCCGCGCTCGAGGGCGTCAAGGGAATAATCCTGTCCGGCTCGCCCGAGAGCGTCTACGCGGAAGGGGCGCCCGCTCCGGACCCGAAGGTCTACGAGCTCGGTCTGCCCATACTCGGCATCTGCTACGGCACGCAGCGGCTCATGCACGACCACGGCGGCACGGTGAGCCCGCACGCGGGACGGGAATACGGCCGGGCGAAGGTTCAGATCAAAGACGAGGACCGCCTGCTTTCAGGCGTACCCTCGGCGTTCGTTTCCTGGATGAGCCACGGCGACGCGATCGAAAAGCTCGCCCCCGGCTACCGGACGATCGCCGCGACCGAGAACGGCGTGCCGGCGGTCGTGCACCACGAAGCGAAGCCCGTCTGGGGCCTCCAGTTCCATCCCGAGGTGACCCACACCGAGTTCGGGTTTCAGATTCTCAAGAATTTCACGCTCGCCATCTCGGGCGCCGAGCCGGAATGGAACGTGGACGCGTTCCTGGCGGTCACCTCCCGGGACGTCGAACGCGCCGTGGGAAAGAAAAAGGTGCTCCTCCTCATCTCGGGCGGGGTCGATTCCACCGTCGTGGCGGCGCTGCTCCTCCGGACCCTCGACCGGAGCCAGGTTCACCTCATGTACATCGACACCGGGCTCATGCGCAAGGGCGAGTCCGCGGAGGTCGAGGCGTCCCTGAAAAAGCTCGGCGCCGATCATCTCCACCACATCAACGCCGCGGAAAAATTCTTGAGCGCCCTCGCCGGGGTGAGCGAGCCGGAGCGCAAGCGCGAGCTCATCGGCGACATGTTCATCACGGTGCAGGAGGAAGAGGTGGCCAAGCTCAGGCTCGACGACGCCTTCCTCGCCCAGGGCACCCTCTACACGGACATGATCGAGAGCGGCAAGGGCGTGGGGAAGAAAGCCCACGTCATCAAGAGCCATCACAACGTGCGCTCGCCGCTGGTGGAGGCCAAGCGCGCCGCCGGGCTC
>CAZKOS010000051.1:13588-15785 GCA_964554445.1 uncultured Spirochaetaceae bacterium
CGTTACGGCTACGTGCTTTCGCTCCGCGCCGTGATTTCACTCGACGGCATGACGGCCGACGTCTTTCCCTTCCCGACGCAGGACCTGCTCGAGATTTCGGCGCGCATCACCAATTCCGTGAAAGACATCGGCCGGGTGGTGTACGACATCTCTTCCAAGCCCCCGGCGACGATCGAGTGGGAGTGACCGCGACAATCAGGGACGCATTCATCACGCTCGACCCGGTTGAAAGTCTTTTTTCTCCGCCGCTTCACGCGCCTTCCCCGCGAGCGGTATACCGGTTCAATTCGCGCTGAAAAAAATGATAAATAAAAGGGTCAAACGATTGACATTTTTTCGAAAAAGATGTGCCCTTATGATAAGGGTGGCGGGGCCCACCGTTTTTCCGAGAAGAATGCGTTAACGTAAACGCGAAAACCCTTCAAGACCACGCACCTCGTCGCCCGCAATGATCATCGTAATTCGGCTACGGGGCATGGTCTATAAAGTCAATTTAAAATTATTCGGTAGAATCCGGTTCCGTGTCGAACCGGCAGATTTACGTCCATAGCTCGGATTGGTTATGGGCAAAAAAGGAGTAAAAATATGAAGAAAGCATTCTTGCTGTGCGCGGTATGCGGATTGGCGGTTCTTTCCTGCCTGCCGCCCGGACCGATGAACGGCGACGGCGCCGTTTCCAGGAGCGTGGCCGCGCCCTTCCAGTGGACGTCGTCCGGCAGGTTGATCGACGTCAAATCCGACTCGACCCACCAGAACGCGTCGATCAAGGATCCGACCGTGGTCAATTCCGGCGGCAATTGGCACATCTACGCGACGATCTACAACAAATCCAAGAGCACCTACAACATGGTGTACCTGAGCTTCTCGAACTGGAATTCGGCCAACTCCGCCACCCAATACTTCATGGATTCCAATTCGAATCTCGGCGGCTACAAGTGCGCGCCGCAGGTGTTCTACAGCAGCACCCAGGGCAAGTGGTTCCTGATCTACCAGACCCAGGATCCCGCGTACTCCACCGCCTCATCCATCGGCGGTCCTTCGAACTGGAGCGCGCCGACGAAATTCTATTCGAGCAAACCGAGCGGCGCCCCCTCCCTCTGGATCGACTTCTTCATCATCAGCGATTCCTCCAATTACTACCTCTTCTGCGCGGGTGATGACGGCAAACTGTACCGCGCCCAGACTTCGCGCAACAATTTCCCCAATGGGTTCGGTTCTTTTACGACCTGTCTTTCGATGTCCAAAAACGACCTCTTTGAAGGCCCGGCCATTTACAAGATCAATGGCCAGAACAAATATCTGCTGATTATGGAGGCGATCGGGTCGAACGGCCGCTATTACAAGGCCTTTACGTCCTCGAGCCTCACCGGTTCCTGGTCGGCGATCGCGGGGAGCGAATCGAGCCCCTTCGCCGGGCGGGCCAATGTCTCGGGCAACTTCAGCAATGACGTCAGCCACGGCGAGCTCTTGCGCGCGGGCACCGATGAATACATGACGATCAATGACGGCACCCTCCAGTTCCTCTATCAGGGAAGCACCGGCAGCAATTCCAGCTATGACCAGATTCCCTGGTCGCTCGGGCTTCTGACCCAGACGGGCGGCGGCTCGTCCTCAAGTTCGTCCAGCAGCTCATCCAGCAGCTCGTCCTCAAGTTCGTCGAGCAGCTCCTCGGGCGGCGGCACCGGCGCGAATTCCATCGTCGTCAGGGCCAAGGGCACCTCCGGCAGCGAACAGCTGCGACTGACGGTAAGCGGGAGCACGGTCGGCACCTGGACCCTGGGCACCGGCTATAACGACGTGACGTGGAACACCAATTCGACCGGAGACATCCAGGTGGCGTTCATCAACGACGACACCAACAGGGACGCGCAGATCGATTACATCAAGGTGAACGGATCCACCCGCCAGGCTGAAGATCAGGCCACCAACACGGCCGTTTACCAGAACAGCAGCTGCGGCGGTTCTTACAGCGAAATGATGCACTGTAACGGGTACATCGATTTCGGTAATGTGTCCGGCGGCAGCTCGTCTTCAAGCTCATCGAGCAGTTCATCCAGCAGTTCGTCCAGCAGCTCCTCGAGCAGCTCATCCGGCGGCGGCAGCAACACCATCGTCGTGAGAGCCAAAGGCACGGCGGGCACGGAGTCCGTCAACCTGAAGGTCGGCTCGACCACCGTCGGCACCTGGACGCTCTCCA
>CAZKOS010000052.1:0-1268 GCA_964554445.1 uncultured Spirochaetaceae bacterium
GTCTTTCAACCGATCCCGTATTCCTTGAGCTTGCGGTGGAGCGTCTTTCTTCCGATTCCGAGCGTCTCGGCCGTTTTGCTCTTGTTGCCGCCCGAGTAATGGAGGGTGAAGGTGATGAGCTGCTTCTCCGCCTCCTGCCAGCTCACCCCGGCCTTGAGCTTGAGGAAGTTCTCGTCCGATTCGGTGTTGATGTACGGGGGGAGGTCCTCCGGGGTGATGATCGAGCCCTTGCACATGACGACGGCGCTCTCGATGCAGTTCCGCAGCTCGCGGATGTTGCCCGGCCAGAGGTGCCGGCCCAGGACGGCGCGGGCCTTGGGGTCGATTCCCTCGATCGGCTTGCCGTTCTCCTCGGCGAACTCCTTCAGGAAGGCCGCGATGAGGAGCGGAATGTCTTCGGGCCGGTCCCGCAGCGGCGGGATGTTGATGTTGACCACGTTCAGCCGGTAGAAGAGGTCTTCGCGGAAGGTCCCCCCCTCGATGGCGGCTTTGAGATCCCGGTTGGTGGCGGTGATGATGCGCGCGTCGACCTCGATCGTCTCCTCGCCGCCGACCCGCTCGAACTTCTTTTCCTGGAGCACGCGCAGGATCTTGATCTGGATGTTCTGGTTGATGTCGCCGATTTCATCCAGGAAGATGGTTCCCAGGTGGGCCAGCTCGAAGCGGCCGCGCCGCCGGGCGAGGGCGCCGGTGAAGGAGCCCTTCTCGTGCCCGAAGAGCTCGCTTTCGAGGAGCGACTCGCTCAGGGCGGCGCAGTGCACCTTGATGTAGGGTTTGTCCTTGCGCGGTGAGGTCATGTGGATGGCGTCGGCGATCACCTCCTTGCCCACGCCGCTCTCGCCGGTGATGAGCACCGACGCCTTGGTGGGCGCCACCTGCGCGACCACCTCGAGGATCTTCTTCATTTCCGCGCTCTTGCCGATGATGAGCGGGAAGCCGGTGCGCCGGGCCAGCTCCTCCTCGAGCTCGCGGTGCTGGAGAAAGAGCTCGCGCTTGGAAAGCGCCTTCTTGACGAGAACGGACAGGTGCTCCAGGTTGGGGGGCTTGGTGAGAAAATCGTACGCGCCGTCGTGCATCGCCCGCACCGCGCTCTCGATGGTGCCGTGGCCGGTGAGGATGATGACCGGCACCGTCGGGTACTGGGAGACGATCTGCTTGAGAAGCTCCTCGCCCGAAAGGCCCGCCATCTTCAGGTCCGAAATGACGAGGTCGATCTCCTCTCGATTGAACACCTCCATCGCCTCGTTTCCCGAGGCCGCCAGGAAGAC
>CAZKOS010000052.1:1368-9643 GCA_964554445.1 uncultured Spirochaetaceae bacterium
TCTCCTCTCGATTGAACACCTCCATCGCCTCGTTTCCCGAGGCCGCCAGGAAGACTTTGTGCCCGTCCATCTCGAGCGCGCGGCCGAGCCCCTCGCGGATGTTCTTTTCGTCATCGACGACAAGGAGATTATATTTCATATACTATCCTTGATCTCATTGACGGCCAAGAGATTGTATTTCATAGATATCCCCGTCGTCGAGACGACAAGGAGATTGTATTTCATATACTCTCCCCTTCTTCAGTGTCAATAAAGAAATCCAGTTGTACGGACTTCATTGTCGTCGAGACGACCAGGAGATTGTATTTCATTCGCCCTCCCGCGCGTCCGGTATCATGCGCGTTTCCTTCTGCGGCACACCGAAGCTCAAGGAGAAGGTCGTGCCCTTGCCTTCCTTCGAGACGACGCTGACCTCTCCCATGTGTTCCTTCACTATCTTGTACACCAGGGTGAGCCCCAGCCCCGATCCGAATTCCTTGGTCGTGAAGTACGGCTCGAAAATTTTCTCCATGATTTTGTCCGGGATGCCCGAGCCGGTGTCCGAGACGGCGACCACCACGTCCGGCCCCTTGCGCCGGGTGGCGATCGTGAGCGTGCCGCCGCCGGGCATGGCGGACATGGAGTTCTGAATGAGGTTGAGGAGCGCCTGCTTGACGTATTTTTCGTCGATGAGGATCTTGGGCAGGTCTTCGCCGAGGCGCAGCTCGGTTTTGACCTTGGCGTTCTCGAGCTCGAACTTGAGGAACTTGACGAGCTCGCGGATGACGACGTTGACGTCCCGCTCCTCGAGCTGCACGTTCATGGGGCGGACCGCGAAGAGGAAGTCGACGATGATGCGGTTGAGCCGGTTGACTTCCTCATTGATGACGGTGAGGTAGCGGGAGAGCGACTCGGGCTTGATCGACTTCTTGCCGCTCATTTCCTTCTGGGCGAGCTGCAGGTGGATGGCGATCGAGCCGAGGGGGTTCTTGATCTCGTGGGCCACGCCCGCCGCGAGCGTCGTGAGCGCGGCGAGGCTTTCCGCCCGGCGGAGGCGCGCCTCGTTCGATTTCTTTTCCGTGACGTCCTCGATGTGGATGAGGTTGCCCTGGATTTTTCCCTGCTTGACGAGGGGCATGATGGAGAGGGCGATGGTGCGCGTCACCGGGATTCCCAGGGTGAAGGTCTTGTCGGTCACGTTTTCCTGGGCGGCGAGCTTCTCCCGGAAAAAGCCCGCGATCTCGGCGTCGCTCACCACGTTCCAGATCTTTTTTTCGAGGATGTCCTGCTCGCCGAAGGGCAGGAGACGTTCGGCCGACTTGTTGAAGAGGATGAGGTCGCAGTTGGAGTCGGTGACGAGCACGCCGTCGGTCATGGAGTGCAGCACCATGGCGAGGAGGTCGTTTTCGGCGGCGAGCTGGGAGAAGAGCGCGCGGACGGCGACGATGTCGAGTTTTTCGAGCCGTTCGAGGGTCTTCTGGATGAACTTGTTCACGGCGCTTCCTTCATGGCGAGAAACAGGCCTTCAATGAAGAGGGCGGGCGAGATGTTGAGCGTGAAGAATTCCCGCCCGCGGGCGCGGATGAGCCGCGACCAGCGCTCGAAGCGGGCGAGCGGGGGAAGTTTCCGGCCCGGGGAGATTTCCCCGCGGGCGAGAGCTGTTCGGAACACGCCGGCCAGCTCCTCCAGGAAATAGCGATACAGGTCGCGCGGCGCGTTCCGTTCGAAGAGCTCGGGAATCTCACGGCGAATGACGACCGGTTCGGGAACGAGGAGTTTTTCGAGGAAGGTCCGCGCCAGGGCGCGGACCGCGTCCAGGTGGATGTCCTCCCAGGCCAGGAAGTAACTCTTGAGCGTGTCGTACTCGGGATTGTCCTCCTTGAACACGCGCGCCAGGACCTCCCGCGTCTCCTCCGGGCGGCGGGGCGGGAAGCGGTAGGGGCGCAGGCGGGAGCGGATGGTGGGAATGAGCTCTTCCGCCCGCTCGGCGGTGAGAATGAAATGGACGGCGGGAGGCGGCTCCTCCAGGACCTTGAGGAGGGCGTTGCGCGAGGCCTCGAGCAGACGCGGGGCGTTTTCGAGAATGACGATCTTCCGGGTGCCGGGCGTGGTGAAGTTCGCCCATTGGGAAATGTTGCGGATCACGCCGATGGGGATGTTGTCCCTGGGGAGAAATCCCTCGAGTTTCTCGCACGCGGCCTCGACGTCGTCGAGCAGCTTCTCCCCGGCCTTCCCCTCGGGGAGGGGACGGTCGGGCTCGAAGGGAAGCAGCAGTTCCTCGAGGGCGATGAGGGCGGCCTGCACCGCGCGGCGCTTGGTTTCCTCCGCCTGGAAGACGTGGGGATCGAATCTCCGGGCGAGCTTGCGCGCGGCGCGGAGGTAGAGATACCGCGAGGCGGTGGTTTTCGTCCGCGTCAGCACGTCCCGGGCCGCCCGCCTTTCGGCGCGGTTGGAGCGCGGGCCCGCGAGCACGGCGTCCGGGTGGAGGAGGAGGCGGTGGCGGACGCAGGGGGCGCAGTCGCAGGTCCACGACCCGGATCGCTCGCAGGTGAGGGCCCGGGCGGTCTCGAGGGCGGCGGTGAGCTTGCCCGAATAGGCGGGGCCCGAGAACAGGACGGCGCGGGGGAAGGAGTCCGCTTCGATCTCCCGCCTCAGGGCCCGCACGACGTCCGCCTGCCCGATGACGTTCTCAAACATAAAAAACCCGGAGAGCCGCCGATTTCGGCTTGATGAATTCGGGCAGGAAGGGCGCGACCAATGAGCCGACCAGGCTGCCCGACATGAGGCGGCGCGTCGCCTCGAGGGGGAGGGCGAGGAGGATGATGGCGATGATGAAGGACACGGTCAGCCCCTCGACGAGTCCGAGGAGAACGCCCAGGGCGCGGTCGGCGCCGACCAGGTGCACTCTCTCGACCAGCCCGTGCATCATCCGCCGCAGCAGGAAAAGGACGAGGTAGATGACGATGAAGATGATGAGAAACGAGATGATCTGGTTCCCCAGGCTTCCGGCTTCCCCCCCCAGGGGGGCGATGAGCAGGGAGAGCGGCTTCGACAGGAGGATGCCGCCCAGGATTGCGATCACCGGGCCCGCCACCGAGAACACCTCGGTGATGAAACCGCGGAAGTAGCCGCGGATCGCCGCCACCGCGATGAGGATGATGAAGAAAATGTCGATGGGCGTCATTCCGACCTCACGTGGAGTTTGACGGACTTAATGAAATCTTGCGACGAAACCGCAAAAATCCCATTTTAAAAACTCCAGAAGGAGCACGTTCCGATTCACCAACTTGTAATTCGGCCATCTCGAAGTCGATCCCGACCGGCTCCTCAGGTGCGGCGCGGAAGGAGCGCGAGAATCTCGCCGGCGATCCGCTCGCGGGCGTCGCTCACGAAAAGCCCCCGGGCCGCGTCCGACATGCGCCGCAGACGTCCTTCATTATCCAAAAGATTTTCAACAATTGCAAGCAGGTCGGCGGGACGGGCCGACTCTTCGTCGCAGACGACGCCGGCGCCGGCGGCCGCGAACACCCGGGCGTTGCGGATCTGGTCCCCCCGGCTCGATTTCTCGGGCAGGGGAATGAGGACCGACGGCTTGCCCGTCGCGGCCAGCTCCCACAGGGTGTTGGCGCCGGCCCGGCCGATCACGAGCGCGGCGGCGGCGAGAAGGTGGGGGAGCTCCTCTGAGAAAAAGGGCCGCGCGAAATACCGGGCGCGGGAGAGGTCCGCCGGCGCCCCGCGCCCGGGGCCGGTCTGGTGCGCGAGAAAGGCCCGGCGGCAGAGCGCGGGGGCGATGGACGTCACCAGGTCGTTGACGGCCGCCGAGCCGAGGCTCCCGCCGAGCGCGAGCACGAGGGGCAGGCCTTCCGGGCAGCCGGCGATTTCCCGGCCCCGGACGGCGTCGCCCGAAAGGATCGCGGCGCGGACCGGGTTCCCGGTGACGACGGTCCTGGCGCGCAGGCGCGGGGGGAAATAGGCGGCCGTCTCCGGGTAGGAGAGGAGGATTTTTCGAGCGCTGCGGGCATTGATCCGCGTGGCGAGCCCCGGGTCGAAGTCGGATTCATGGGTGACGACCGGGATGCCGAGAAGCCGCGCGGCGAGCACGGGGGGAACGCTCACGTACCCGCCCTTGGAGAAGACGAGGCACGGGCGCAGCGACAGGAGTATGAAAAACGAACGGAAGACGCCGGCGAGGACCCGCCAGAGGTCGAAAAAGTTTTTCAAGGAGAGGTAGCGGCGCAGCTTGCCGGCGGGGATGCCGCGGTAGGGAATGCCGGCCTCCGCCGCGAGGCGTTTTTCCATGCCCGAGCGCGAACCGATCCAGAAAACCTCGGCGTCCATCTTTTTCCGGAGCGTTTGGCAGACGGCGATGCCCGGGAACACGTGTCCGGCCGTTCCGCCTCCGGTGAAGGCGATTCTGAACCTCACGGGATTGCAGGCTCCTTTGTGCTTTTCTTTCTCCGCGTGTTATTATTAAATTGTTGAAAACGTCGGGTATTTTCAACACTCGATTCCAGCGGAGGTTACAAGCTTAGCATGAAAAGGAAAATCGTCGCAATGTTCGCCTTCCTCGTCCTCTCCCCGGCCCTGTTCGCCGACCTGCCGGCGTCCGTGAGCGGACTTTTTACGCCCGAAGCGGCGGCGCTCCTGGAAAGCAAGGGGGAAGCCACCGCCGTGTTCGAGGAACACGGAAAACTCCGATACCTTCCGAACCTGCCGCAGGCCCGGCGGGTGACGGATAAAATAGAGGAAATGAAGCCCATGTTCGGCGTGGAGATCTGCCTCGTGCACAAACTGGCCGGGCAAAAAGCCGATACCCCGGACGGCCTCGTCAAGATCTACAACACCCTGTCGCGGGTGTCCTCGCTCAAGGGCACCCAATATTATTCAGTCACGCGCGGCCGGATGCGGGAGTTTTTCACCGAGTCCTACCGGATCGACGATCCGGAGAAAAAAAACCGGCTGCCCGACCTCGAGTTCAGGGCGCCCCTGCCCGAAGCTCAACGGATCTTCACGTTCCAGGACGATTCGACCTTCGGCCGGAACGTCTACCGGATCGATTACTGGTTCAAGGACGGCTGCATCGTCATGAACATGGAGAACGCGAGCAAGGTCTGGTACGGCATTCTGCCGCTCGTCGACCCGGGGAACCTCGCCTACCTGATCCTCGTCTACCCGGTCGGCGATTACCTCGTGTTCTATTCGCTGGTCTGCGTGAAGGGCGCCAATCCCTTCGGCATCCTGGAGAGCCGCACCGAGTCGTTCGCCAACCGCATCAAGGCGCTCGACGCCTGGTTCCGGGCGCAGTCGGGGCTTTACTAAGAAAGGGAACCACCGATGACACCGATGGGGAAGGAGGGGAGAACCACGGATGGGCACGGATAAGACGGATGACACGGATTGAGAATAATGACTTAAAAAAAAATTTTAAAGAATTGATTCTTTCTGATAGAAAATTCATTTATTGTTTCTTTTGTTTTTTCTTCATTTTCATGCCATTCTGTATTATCTGTTATATTGCTATTATATTTTCAATTAAAAGATTCAGTCCTTCAGATATTACTTGAATTTTGTCATCGTTAGGTATTTGACAAATATCTATTAAGTTGCGTACCTTCATGCTTTTTCATTTCATTTTAGTACAAATTCGATTGGCCATGAGCTTGACTATCAAAATCCCTGACCCTTTTACCATCTCTTCCCCATCCGTGCTATCCGTCTTATCCGTATTTATCCGTGGTTCTCTTTTTCTTACTCGGTGCACGCCCGGTTGCGGCCGAGTTGCTTGGCCTTGTACATCGCCTTGTCCGCGCGGTCGATCCATTTTTCCCGGGACTCGCTCGCCCGGTACTGGGAAATGCCGAGGGAGACGGTGATGGCGATGTACTCGTCGCCGCACTGGAATTTCGTCTTCTCGATCTCGCGCCGGAACCGCTCGCCGATGGAAAGGGCCTGGTTCAGGTTGGTGTTGGGAAGGATGATGAAGAATTCCTCGCCGCCGTAGCGGCCGGCGTAATCGTACTTGCGGAGCTGGTTGCGAAGGCGCTCGCCGATCTCGCGGATCACCATGTCGCCGCACTGGTGGCCGAAGTTGTCATTGATCGGCTTGAAGTGGTCGATGTCGAGCATGATGCCGGAGAGCGGGAACATGGCGCGCATGGCCCGCTCGATCTCGATGTCGATGCGGTTGAAGAGGCTCAACCGGTTGAGGAGCCCGGAGAGGGTGTCGTACATCGCGATCTTCTCCAGCTCCTTCTTGAGCTTCTTGAGCTCCTTGTTCTCCTTGGCCACGGACTGGAAGGCCTTCTTCAGGAAAATGTTCTGGTCGAGTATCTTGGAGGAAAGCTGCTCTTCCTGGAAAACCGCGTTCTTGAAATACTCGCGCTCCTCGAAGAGGCTCGCTTGTTTTTTCAGCCGGATGACCGCGGCCTTGACGCGCGCCTGAATTTCCTGGGGGTCGAGGGGCTTGCGCAGGAAATCGTCCGCGCCGACGTCGAGCATCTGTTCGAAGGTCTGCTGGTTCTTGGTCGAAGTGAGAAAAACGATCTGGAGCGGCCGCTGGTAGGCGATCTTCCGTATCTCCTTGCACAAGGAAACGACTTCCTGGCTGACCGAGGGGGCGTTGAGAATGATGATGTGAATGTTCTTGGTTTCGAGTATCTTGAGCATGCTTTTCTTGCCCGAAGCCGAGTCGACGTGATACCCGTTCTGCGACAGGTTGGCGATGAGGAAATCCAGGTCTTTCCGCCCGTGCTTGACGAGCAACAAATTAATGTTATCCATTGAGTAAACCAATTATTTTATCTAAAATACGGGCTTTCAGTCAACGATTTACATGTTGTTTTGCAGAGAAACGTTACTACTTTTACTATAATTATATGCATAAAGGCCTGATATTCCCAGAATAATCGAATTATTTGTCAGTCACGCGGCCGTCCGGGGACCTGGGCACCGCCGGACACATCACGTTCGTTCCAGGAGGGCCAGGCTTTCCACGTGCGGGGTCTGCGGAAAAAGATCGAACGGCGTCACCTCGCGCAGCGCGAAACCCTTCTCCCGCAGGAGCCGGCAGTCGCGGGCCAGGGTGGCGGGATCGCAGCTCGCGTAGATGATGCGCCGGACCGATGAACGCCCGCACTCGTCGATGAAGCGGCGGTCGAGGCCGCGGCGCGGAGGGTCGGCCACCAGATCGGTGAGCGTGCGGAAATCCATGCGGCTCCGTCCGATTCCCGTCTCCAGGTTCCCGGTCATGAACCGGACGTTCGCCAGGCCGTTGCGACTGGCGTTTTTCGCGGCGTCCCGCACGGCGGCCGGATCGGATTCGATTCCGATCACCGATTGCGCCCGGCGCGCCAGGAAGAGCGCGAAACCGCCGGCGCCGCAATACGCGTCGAGGACGCGCGCCGTCCGGCCGTCCGGCACAAGCTCGGCCGCCCGGCCGTAGAGGGCCGCCGCCTGTCGCGAGTTCACCTGGAAAAACGTGCCGGCCGAGATCGCGAAAGCGATGCCCGAGAGCGTTTCGGTGATCGTGTCCGCGCCTCCCGCAAGCGCGTAGCGCGCGCGTCGACCGGCCGCCGGCGGGGCGGTTGCGTTCACCACTCCAACGACCGCGGGGCGGTCGGCCATGAGCCGCTCCGCGATTTTTCCGGCGCCCTGAAGAGGCCGCTGCCCCGTTTCTATCACCGCCAGGTATTCGCCCGAGGCGAGGCTGTGCCGGACGACGATGCGGGCCGGGAGATCGTTCCCCGCTTCCCGCGCCAGCCGGAAGGCGTCGCGCGCGACGCCGCAGGCGGCCTCGTCCGCCAGGAGGCAATCCGGGACGTCCACCGGGCGGTGGCTCGCCTCCCGCAGGAACCCGAGGACGGGGGCGCCGTTTTCATGACCGGCGGTGAACGTCACCTTGTTCCGGTAGCGCCAGGGGTCGGCCATCCCCCGAATGGGACGGACGAGGTCGCCCGGCGTTCCCCCGATTCGTTCTAGCGCGTCGCGGACGCGCTTTTCCTTGAAGGCGAGCTGCTCGGGGTAGGCCATGTGCTGAAGTCGGCAACCGCCGCACACGCCGAAAAGCGGGCAGGGAGGCGTGCGGCGGGCCGGGGAGCATTTCAGGTTCTCCGCCAGGCGTGCGCGGTAAAAATTCCCGCGGAACTCCGTCACCCGCGCCCGGATCCGCTCCCCGGCCAGCGCGCCCGGAATGAAAAATACGGCGCCGGCCAGACGCCCCACGCCGTCTCCCTCGCTCGCGTAGCCGTCGATCGTTATTTCGATTTCTTGTCCAACCTGATATCGTTTCTCATTCATT
>CAZKOS010000052.1:9743-15644 GCA_964554445.1 uncultured Spirochaetaceae bacterium
CTCCATTATCATGATCGGTGAGGATGCGAAGATGCTCTCGGACGTGATCGCGGAAATTAAGGACAAAATCGTCGTGGTGCGCAATTCGGGCGGGAGCGTGGGGTCCGGTATCGCGCTGGACGCGCGCGGGATTATCGTCACCAACTGCCACGTCGTCTCGGGGGCGCAGATGGTCGGCATCGAGACCGATGACGGCCGGTGTTTCCTGGGCAAGGTGGTGGGGTCGAACAAGAAGATCGATTACGCCTTCATCCTCTGCCGGGGGCCGCGATTTTCATCCTACCCGGAGCTTTCCCGCCGTGAAAAGATCCTCGAGGGCGAGGACGTGGCGGCCATCGGCCATCCCTACGGTCTGGACTTCACGGTTTCCAAGGGCATCGTGTCCGCCGCCGGCCGGGATATCGAGGGCGTCCGCTACATTCAGACGGACGTGCCCATCAATCCGGGGAACTCGGGCGGCCCGCTCCTGGACGCGCGGGGGGAGATCATCGGCATCAACACCTGGATCGTCTCCAACGCCCAAGGGCTGTCGTTCGCCGTTCCCGCCCGCTACATCGCGGAAGCGTACGAAAACCTGCCGTCCCCGGCGGTGATGGCGAACGGGGCGTATTGCCCGGCCTGCGGTTTCCTGACGCCCGAGCGCGGCGCCTATTGCGCCAATTGCGGCGTGACCCTTTCGGCGCCCGTCGTGACGGAGTCGCTCGCCGCGGGCACCGGCTACTGCCTGAGCTGCGGGGCGCACAACGACCCGGGGGACGTCTATTGCCGGAAGTGCGGCGCCGCCCTGGTGCCGGCGAAAAAAAAGGGCGGCCGGGAGGACCCGAACGAGGCGCCCTCCTTGAACGGCGCCGAAGGCCAGGCCGCGGGGCTCAAGACGGCGGCCGCGATCGTCTGCGCCTCGTGCGGGGCGGAAAATCGCGGCCGAAAATACTGCCGGAAATGCGGGACCGTGCTGGTTCCGCAGCGATTTTACCCGTAAGCCCGGGGCGGCAATACCCGCGGCGAGGAGGACACGATGGCTGAAGAATTCCAACGCACCGAATCGGCTCCGCTGCAGGGAGCGGTCGCCATGGGGGTCGCCATGATCGAAAGCCTTCTCAAGGAGTGGAATATCGACCCCGCCGCGGTCAAGGACCGGGAGCGAAACCTGTGGTACCTCTCCCAGGGGAGCGCCAAATTTCACATCGAGCTTTTCAAATTCAACAAGGGACCGCAGGTCGGGGACGTGGATTGCATCGAGGTGGGGGGCATCATCATGAAGCTGCCCCAGGATAATTTCCTCCCCCTCTACCGCCGTCTCCTCGATTTGAACTCGACCGCCGTGGGCCTCTATTTCGCCATCCGCAAGGACCTCATCATGCTCCTCTGCACCCGCGAGCTCAAGGGCATGGACGCGGATGAGTTCCGGCTCATGGTGAACGAAGTGCGCTATTTCACCGATTTCTGGGACGATATCCTGATGAAGGAATTCGGGGGGTCGAAGTAGAACTCACTTTGGTTTCAGCCACGGAGACACAGAGGACTCAGAGAGGAAGAGGATCGTGAATGAAAAAAATCATCGACATCTCAATGCTTAAGTCCCGCGACCGTCGCGGATACCACTCTTTCCTGCTCCATTCTTTTTTTTCTCTGTGCTCTCTGTGTCTCTGTGGCTAAAAAATGAAAAAAGTCATCGCCTTCTCATCCGGGTGCCCGCGCCGCCGCCGGAGCCGCCGAAGATGATCGCCAGTCCCAGCACGAAGCCGAAATTGTACCAGCCGCCGTTGTTGTGCGTCTCGTAAATGTTGACGGTGCTCGTAAAAAGGGATATGACGAACGTCACCGGCAGGATGACGCCGTGCCACAGGCCGAGGAAGAAACCGGCCGTTTCTTTTTTGTCATTGGGGACGTTTTTCATCGGATTCGTACCGGCCGCGCAGGACGCGAGCAGGCAGAGGCAGAGGAGAAGGGACAGCACTTTCATCGGTTTCATCTTTTTGCTCCTTCCTTTTTTACACCTTAGCCCGGGAACGCCTCGCGAGTCAATAAATTCCGAGCGCGGCGCGGAATCGCGGAACTGCATCGCCGCAACGGCCGGCTTTTCGGCCATCGCCCGCGATCTCCGGGTTTTTCCGTCCCCGGCGCGGCTCCAAACGCGATCGTCAGCCCGCTCTTGTATACAGCCTCCGTTGGATTTGTTATGATATATAAGGAATGGGTAATTTTTACACCAACTGGTGAAGCGGCATAATACGGTCCGGCGATTTCGTCGACGCGTCGGCGCCCGGCCGCGTTCGCGGCGGCGGCCGTTCGGAGATCGAAAGGACACTCGATACGCTGGATGTGGAGTTCAATCAATGACCGGTAAAAAAAGATTCAATATAGGTCTGGGATTTCTTTCCGATTACGTCTATGAAACCTATTCGTCCAGCATATTCAGAAGCGTGCAAACCGCCTGCGAAGAGGCGGGCCTCAATTTCATCGGCTTCGAGGGCGGGTTTTCCCGCATTCTCTTCGGGCTGTACAACCAGCGGAAAAACGCGGTCATCGACCTGGTCGACAAGTGCAACCTCGACGGAATGATCCTGCTCGCGGAGCATGCCTCGAACACGATGACGGACGTCGAAATCAAACGCCTGTTCCTGAACCTGGAGGGGGTGCCGATCGTCAGCATCGGACGCTCCACCCTGGCTTCGACCAGCGTGCTGATCGACAACAAGCGGAGCACCCGCGATCTCGTCCTCCACCTGGTCAAGGATCACGGATATCACCGGATCGCGTTTCTCAACGGCCCGGACACCTCGAGCGACGGCAAGCAGCGGTGCGAGGCGTACCGGGACGCGTTGCGGGAATGCGGCGTTACCGTCGATGAAAAACTCATCGTCTACGGCGGCGATTTTTATTCGAGCGGGGAAAAGGCGGTGGAAATCCTCTTAGAGCAGCGCCGGGCCAGGTTCGACGCGATTATCGCCGCCAACGATTCAATGGCGATTTTCGCGATCCATGAGCTCGAACGGCGCGGCGTCAGGGTGCCCGAAGACGTCGCCGTCGCCGGCTTCGACGATATCGAGGCCGGACGCCGGCTCACCCCGGGCCTCACCACCGTCCGGCAGTCATTCTACGACATCGGGCGGGAGAGCGTGAAGGCCATGCGCTCCATTCTCTCCGGGGAAAACGTGCCGCGGCGGATCGTGATGCCGACCCATCTCGTCATCAGGGAATCGTGCGGCTGCACGGACGCGGACAAACTGCGCCGCATCCTTTCCCGGGACGTCCGGCCGATCGCCAATCACAAGGCGCGGGGGAAATCCCCCCGGCGGAATCCGGCGGCAAACGCCGCCCGCCCGGCCGCCGACCTGGAAAAATTGATGCCGTCTCTTTTTGAGAAGCCGGGCGTCACGCCGGCGGTCGAGGCGCTGGCCCGCGAATTTCCGGCGGACGGGGACGAAGACGGAAGAAGGTTTTTTTTACGGCGCCTCGGCGAGCTGTTCGGACGGTTGTTCGACATGAAGGTCGGCCTGGACGACGTCTGCCGGTTGATCGCCCTGTTGTTTTCCGGGGCGGAAGGCTCCGACGGCGATTCCGAGCGCCGTGAGGCGCTGCGTGCCTTGCGCGAGGAGTCATTGGTGCTCGCCGGTTTGCAGGCGCAGGTCCACCAGGCGGACCGGGATTCGAAGAAGAAGGCGTATGAAAGCAGCGAGCTGATCATCAACGACGATTTTTTGAACGTCCTGCACGTCGGCCGGTTGAAGGAAATCATTTACATGCAGTTGCCGAAGATGCAGTTCAAGCGGTTTTTCGTCTGCATGTATACCGATTCCTCCCGCCGCGAGGCCAAGCTGCTGATGCAGTACCATTCCGGCTCCGGCATTCACCCGGTCCCGGACCGGTCGACCTTTCCGGCGAAGCGCCTCGTGCCGGGCATCATGCGGAACAACGCCGGTTTCGCGTACATGGTGGTGGCCCTTTTTTTCGAGGACAAGGATTTCGGGTACATGCTGTTCGACATCACCGACCTGGGCATCGAGCCGCTGTACGACGACCTCGCCACCCAGATCAGCGGCGCCATCAACAGCGCGATGCAGGCGAAGGCGATCCACGAGTACGCCGGGCAGCTCGAGGAAAAAGTGAAGGAACGAACGCGCCAGCTGGAGGCCGCCACCCGGGAGCGGGCGGATTTTTTCAATGATATCGCCCACGAGATCAAAAACCCCCTCACGCTGATCAACAATTACCTCGACGCGTATATCGCCAAACAGGGACAATCGGAGGAGCTCCGCGTCTTGAAGACAAAGTTCGAGTCGCTCCTCGAGGTGATGATCGAGTACCTGTCCCGCGAAAAGATCGAGAGCGGCAAAATCGTCTACCGGCACGATCAGGTGTCCGATTTTTCCGGTATTCTGCTGAACGACGTGATCTTGTTCCGGGAGACGGCCCGCCGCAAGGGAATACGGCTCGAGGACGCCGTCGAGCCGGGCGTCTTCGTGGCCGTCGATCCCGAAGCCCTCGAGAGAGTCATCGGGAATTTGCTCCACAACGCGGTGCGCTTTACGGACCGGGGCGGGAGCATCCGGGTCGGGCTGCGCAGAAAGGACGAGGCGGTCGAATTCTCCGTGAAGGACACGGGCATCGGCCTCACCCCCGAGCAAATGAAACATATCTTCGAGCGCTATTACCAGGTGAACGGCGCCGGCGAAGCCTCCGTGGGAATCGGACTGGGATTGGACATCGTCAAGAAAATCATCGATGAAGTCGGCGCCGAGATCCGCGTCGCGAGCCCCAGGGGGAAGGGGACGAATTTCACCTGCCGCTTCAAGCCGGCCCGCGCCCCGGCGCGGGTGAAGACCACCCTCGCGGGGCGGGACGAACAACCGGCGGTCGCCGCCGCTGCGCCCGCCGCCCCCGCGGACCGCGGCCATGTCCTGTTCGTCGAGGACAACGCCGAGCTGCTCGGCTATCTCGTCGAAAACACGAAAGATATTTTCAATGTGAACCGGGCGAAAAACGGTCTGGACGCGCTGGAAAAGCTGAAAAACATTCCCAAACCCAATATCATCGTTTCCGACGTCCTGATGGACGAAATGGACGGCTACCGTTTCTTCGAGGTCCTGATGAAGAGCGACGAATACCGGGAAGTCCCGTTTCTCTTTCTCACCGGGGTCAATACACACACGGACCGGCTCAAGGCGTTGAAACAAGGAGCGGTCGATTTCATCTCGAAACCGTTCCGCATTGACGAGTTGATCGCGAAAATCCAGTCGATTCTCCGAATTCAGGAGGCGCTGAAGAAAAAAAACGTCCTCCTTCTGGGAAGCCAGTTGTACCGAACCATCGAAGACCTCTTGGTCCGGAACCAAGGCGCCATCCGCGAAGGCGGTTCGGACGATCTGACCCGCCTTTACATGAAACACGGCATTTCACGGAAAGAGATCGAAGTGATTTCTCTTCTCAAGCTGGGCCTCCTGCACAAGGAGATCGCGGCGCGGTTGAATATTTCCATAAATACCGTCAGAACGTATATCGCGCGCGTCTATAAAAAATGCAAGGTCAATTCCCCCCTGGAGTTATTCGCCAAGTTGAAATCCCTGTAAGCGGTCCGCCAAAAACGGCTTTATACCCAATAATGACAAATGTAATTACCGATAGCGACATGACTTAGATTTTTCATGGTTTTATAATATCCCCCAAGTTACATAATTCTTCTATTAAAAACATTTTTTGCGTTTCTGCTTTTTGTCCGTTTGCCATCACAAATTGGATTGAAATAATTGTTTATTTCAACTTGTCGATTTCAGAAGCAAAATAAAAAATAAAAAAGGCAATCGTTGATTGTCTACACCAAAAAAAGGAGGATGATATTTATGAAGAATATCATGTTCAGTCTGATCGTCATTCTGGCGTTAGGGCTCATGGGAAGTTGCG
>CAZKOS010000053.1:0-15632 GCA_964554445.1 uncultured Spirochaetaceae bacterium
CCAAGCCGCCGGCGAAGAGGGGGGTGAAGGCGAACGACAGGAAAATGCCGAGCGCGGTCGTGAGGCCGAAGACGCGGGCCAGGGAAGTGAAGCCGAGGAGCCCGAAACCGGCCGCCGTGGCGAGCATGCTCAAGGTGACGGCCAGTACGGTCGGTTTGGGACGGGCGCGGCCCTCGGTGTAGAAGATCACGTAATCGGACCCCATGCCGGGGATGAGGATGAGCGCCATCACGGAAAAAATGTTGAAAGGCAGCCCGGCGGCGGAGAGGAGCGCGACGCTCGCGGCGCTCGCCAGGACGGGGATGAGGACGATGCGCGGGCCGCGGCGGATTCCGTAGCGCAGGGCGAGGCCCGCCAGGATGACCGCGTAGGAGAGGCAGATGACGATGAAGGCCGTCTCGCTTAAGGAAGCGAGGAGGGCGTTGACGTCGCCGATGCGGTCGACGTAGGTGCGGCCCGGCCGGGATTCGACCGCCGCCTTCACCGCCGCGGCGTCGGAGATCCGGAGGAGGAGCACGGCCTGGAAGTAACGGCCGCCCGCCGCGCCGGGCCGCAAGCCCTGCGCCAGGGCGCCGAGGGGCAGGCGCTCGAAATCGGCCTCGCTCACCCGCCGGTCCCGGGCGGCGGCGAAATCCGTTTCCCAGGCCCGCGCCTCCCCGCCGCCGAACCCGAGGAGCTCGAGCTGGGAGCGCGCCGCGGGCTTCAAGACGGCGGCCGCGAGCGCGTAATTATCGGCCTGCCGCTTCGCGGACGGCAGGAACAGGGTCGACCCCAGGGCCGCGCCCAGCTCGCCCCGCGCGCCGAGGGGCGCCAGGTCCGCGAGAAGACGTTCCTCCCGCTCCCGGGCCTGCTCCTCGTTCTTCCCTTCCACGAGCGCGTACACGCCCGTCGAGCCGTGCCTGAGGACGACCGCGGCCAGGGCCTCGTTGTGCCGCATTTCCGCGCTGATCTGGTAGAGGGACCGCACGTCGTTCGCCGGCCGCACCCGGGTCAGCCCGACGGCGACGAGGGCCAGGCCGGCGGCGAGAAGAACGATCTTGACGGGCGGGCGCAGGCCGCCGAGTTTCCGGAAGAGGGAGAGGATCGCGCCGCTCAGGCGGTCGGCGGCGCGGACGGTCCGTTCCGCCGGCGGACCGAGCAGCGGGAAGACGCAGAGCACGGTCAGGGTGCTCGACGCGAGCCCGACGATGGAGAAGAGCGCCATCTGCTGGAGAAGGGGGAAGGCGGTGAACATGAACCCGCCGTAGGAGGCCAGGGTGGTGAAGAGCGCGAGGCATATTCCCGGCAGCACGAAGGCGAGCGTGCGCCCGAACGGCCGCCGGGCGGGAGGCGACGCCCAGGCGCTGAAATAATTGAGGGCGTAGTCGATGCTGATGCCGATGAGGCTCGTGCCGAAGACGACCGTGAAGAGATGGATCTCGCCGAAGATGAGGAAGGCCGCGGCCAGTCCCGAGGCGATCCCGAGCGCCATCGTGCCGAGGGTGACGAGCAGCGGCCTGGCGGAGCGGAAAAAGAAAAGAAGGAGGAGCACGATGAAAACCGCGGAGACGGAGCTCAAGACGCTGATCTGGGATTGGGCCGCGCGGGCGCTTTCGTACGAGTGGAAGGGCGCTCCCGAGAAAACGAGCGTCGCGCCGGCCTCGCCGGCGGCGGCGCGGGCGGCGATGCGGCGCACGGCCGCCGCCGGGCTCGAGTCGGGCTGCGCGGAAAAACCCGGTCCGGCGGTGAGCCCGGTGATGAGGACCCAGGAGCGGCCGTCGTAGTCGGCGGCCAACACCCCGTCCCTGAGCCCCACGGCCATGTCGGAGAAAAGCCCGGAGCCCAGGTAGTGCGCGAGCGAGGTTTGGACCAGGAGAAAGGGATCGAGGTCGAGCCGGTCGAGCCCCCCCAGGCTCACCGGGCTCGTCAGGGCGGCGAACGCGTTCTCCGCCAGCGCCGCCGCGTCGCCCCGTTCGAGCGCCTCCCGCGTCTCGGGCGCGAGGAGTTGATACCGGTACTTGAAGAGAAAGTCCTGCAGGTTTTGGAGCCGGCCCGCGTCGAACTCGAACGTCACGCCGGAGACCTTCGGCTCCGCGCGCAGGCCGTCGGCGATCCGCGCGGCCAGCGCGCGCGCCCGCTCGAAGCGCGGGTGGCCGACCAGCACGGTGAACCCGCGCCCGAAACCGGCCTCCAGCCGGCGCTCCGCTTCCGCGCGCGATGAGTCCGCGCTCGTGTCCGGAAGTACGGCGAAGAGGTCGGCGTTGATCCGGAAGCGGCCCAGGAAGACGAGGGGGACGAAGAGCAGGAGGTGCAGACCGATCCAGACCGGGAGGTGTATGTTGCGGCGGGCCGTCCACCAATCGGAGAAGCGGCTAAAAGAAGGCTTTTTCATCTTCAGGACTCAACCGTTCCGGGTAGGCATTGCCCGAGAAGGCGTAGACGACCGTGTCGCCGGAGGTCTCGATGAGCGAGATGCCCTCCAGGTCGTCAGCGCCCTCGAGGACCAGGCCCCGCACGACCGAGGCGAGCGTCTTGTCCGTGGGCTTGAGCCCGATGATCCAGGAGCCCGCGGACCGCCGCTCGTAATAGATTTCGAATTCCTTTTCGATCGCTTTTAAATCCCCGCCGAAGACGGCCTGCATCACGCCCGCGAAGCGCTTGAAGGTGTCGTTGTCGCCGGCCGCCAGGACGCTCGTCGCGCCGCTCGCCGTCTTCTGCTTGATCGCGTCCCTGGTCATGAGGAGCGTGCCCGGGAAGGGGCTTTTCGTCTCCCAGACCAGGCCGCGCGACGCGTCGAAGATCATGCGCCCGCGGGACACGAACGACCGGTTGAGCTTCGCGACGCGTTTGGTCTGGGTGAAGGAGGCGATGACGATGGTCCGCGCGGCCATCCGCTTCGCGATCGCGACCACCTCGGGCCGGTCTCGGCCGGTGAGGGGATGGGCGAACACGTCCTGGGCGCGGGAGGCGGTCAGGCAGAAGGCGAGGAGCGTGATGGTCAGGGCGAGGGTCTTCATGTCAATCATCTCCTGGGGAAGAAGAAAACCACGGATAACACGGATGGGACGGATAAGCGCGGATTGGAAAAATAAAGATGGGACAGGAATAAAAATCGATTTGAAACATTTTCATTCATTTTCTCAATCCCCTACTCTTCCTCACTTCCTCATTTCGCTTCTCGCTTTTTTCCTCTCCTGTCCGTGTCATCCGTCTTATCCGTGCCCATCCGTGGTTCTCTTCTTGCGGTCAAGGGCTGTCTGTACGGCTTCGACCAGACAGGCGGGCGACACGAGCAGGCCGCGGCCGGAGGCGATGTCGTACGCCATCTGCACGGTCTCGGCCCGGTTGATGACGGCCTTCGTCTCCGGATCGAAGACGCGGTAGGCGATGCGGATCCGGTTCTCGTACTCGACGAGCGAGGCGCGGATGACGAACTCCTGGCGGTACACGAGCGGCCGGCAGTACTTCACCTTCAGGCTCACGATCGGCCAGGCGTAGCCCGAGGCCGCCATCTCCGTATAGCTGAAGCCGATGGACTCCAGGAGCGCGCAGCGCGCCTTCTCCATGTATTTGATATAGTGTCCGTGCCAGACGACCCGCAGCGAATCGACGTCGTAGAATTCCGCCCGCAGGCGCACTTCCGCCGAAAAAATCTCAGCCGTCATATCCCAACTCCCAGGCGCGGCCGCGGATGAGATCGATCATCGACCGCAGTTCCTTTTCGAGCGGCCGGTCCTCTCGCAGGAAGGGCGAGACCGAGTCGAGCCGATCGAGGGTGGGCTTCACCGGCGCGAGCGTCGCGGGCTTCAGTTCCCCGGCGGCGAGCCTCAGCCGCACCGCCTGGCCCGCGGCCAGGATGCCGGCCGCCGCCACCTGCTCGGTGAGCTCGATCACCCGCACGCAGTCGCGGGCGGCGATCGTCCCCATGCTCACCTTGTCCTGGTTGTGGCACTCCGTCGAGCGCGAGAAGACGCTCGCCGGCATGGTGTTCTTGAGCGCCTCCGCGGTCCAGGCCGAGGCGCCGATCTGCACGGCCTTGAGCCCGTGGTTGAGCGCGTACTCGCCGCTCCCCGAGAGGTTGGGCGGCAGGCCGCGGTTGAACTTTTCGTCCACGAGGAGGGCGATCTGGCGGTCGATCAGGTCGGCGATGTTGGCGACGACGTTTTTCAGGGAGTCCATGGCGAAGCCGATGTGCCCGCCGTAGAAATGTCCGCCGTGCAGAATGGAGCGGCTGGCCGGATCGATGATCGGGTTGTCATTGGCGCTGTTGAGCTCGTTCTCGATGAGCTGCCGGAAGAGCGGCGCGGCGTCGTAGAACACGCCGAGGACGTGCGGGGCGCAGCGGATCGAGTACGGGTCCTGGAGCCGCTCGGGCATCTGCCCGTTTTTGCCGTGCACGTCCAGGTCGCGGCGGAGGCGGGCCGCCGCCAGGTTCTGGCCCGGATGGGGCTTGGCGGCGAAGAGCCGCTCGTCGAAATGGTAGGCATTGCCCTTGATTGCGATGGAGGAGAGGGCGGTGATGCGGCAGGCGAGGTCGGCGAGATACTCGGCTCGCTTGTAGGCGAGGCAGGCGACCGCGGTCATGGCGGCCGTACCGTTCATGATCGCCAAACCCTCCTTGGGCCTGAGCTTCACGAGCGGCAGCTTGAGCTCCGCGAGGACCTCCGCGGCCGGACGCTTGACGCCCCGATGGAGCACTTCGCGCTCCCCGGCGATGACGGCCGCCACGTAGGAGAGCGGGGTGAGGTCGCCGCTCGCCCCCACGGAGCCCTCCTCGGGGATGAGGGGCAGGATGTCGTGGACGAGCAGGCGCTCGAGTCCCTCGAGGAGCGCGACGCTGACGCCCGAAAACCCCAGGACGAGCGATTGGAGGCGCGCGGCGACGACGGCCCGCGTCGTTTCCTCGTCGAAGTGCCGGCCGAGGCCGCAGCCGTGGAAGCGGGTGAGGCGGAGCGACAGGTCGCCGTAGCCTTCCGGGGGAACTTCCTTGCCGCAGGAGTCGCCGTAACCGGTGGTGACTCCGTAAATCTTGCCGTGCTCCCGCAGCGCCTCGTCGAGGAAGTCGGCCCCGGCCTCGATTTTTTCCCTGAAGGCGGGGTCCGGGGAGAGCGAGGCGGAGGCCGTGCGTTTGGCGAGCGCCTCCACGTCCTCGATCGTGAGTCTGTGTCCGTCGAATTGAATGTGCTTCATGCCGTTGTCCGTTCCAGTTTCGTTTTTTCAACGGGAGCGAGTGTTGTCATTCGTTCCCCAGTCAAGGGTTTCCTATTTCCCGAGTCTCGCGCGTGGGAGGAACCTGTGGCGGCGGAGATGGAAAACTGATTTTCCGGCAGTATAGAACATTTGGGGAATAATTTCCAGAGGAAACTTTTCTTCCCAAATTTGCCACAGAGACGCAGAGAACACAGAGATGAGAAGAGCGACCTTGAAAATAGCAATGGACCAATAGAAAAGAGTGAAAATATCGACTTGCTTCATATGAGCGTCTTCCTCCTCTTGATTTCCTTGTCTTCATATCCACCCTTGGTCACGAATTTTTCTCATTTCCTTCCTTGATCTCTTCTCTGTGATCTCTGTGTCTCTGTGGCTGAATTTATCGGGGAATGGCCCAAAAATCGAAAAAGTTATACCATTGATACGGATGGCGGCGGCAGAGGCCTTCGAGCAGACCGACGTATTCCTCCATCAGGGCCTGCACTTGCGCCTTCCGCTTCCTTCGTGGAACGCCGAACGAGAGCCGGGAGCGGTGGAGATGGAACTCGTACGGGCTCCTGAAATCGAGATCGTCGCGGCGGACGGCGAACATATGGTAGACGGGCGCGTCGAGCAGGCTCGCGAGCACGAAGGCGCCCAGGGGGAAATGCGCCTCCCGGCCGAGGAAGGAGACCTTCCCGGTCCGGCTCCGGTTTTTGGCCGCGGTCCGATCGGCGGCGATGACCACCAGCTCGCCCGCCTCCATGCGCCCGCAGAGCTCGATGATCGTGTCCGGGCCGATGGACGAGGCGTGGTAGAGCCTGATCATGGAGTCGGGATTGATCTCGCGGAGGAGCCGGTTGAACTTGCTCGTGCCGGAAAAATCGACGATGGAGTTGATCCGGAAAGCGGGGAGGCTCGCGCCCGCCTCGCGGCTCGCCAGGGCGCGCAGCATTTCCGTGTTGCCCAGGTGCGAGCAGAGAATGACGGCTCCCCGGCGCGCCGCGAGCTGCTCCCAGATGGGGTCCAGGTCCGGTCCGACGAAATCGAGGTCCCGGACGCCGATTTCCCCCGCCCAGGCGGCGAGTTTTTCGAGCAGGGACCGGGCGAAGCAGAAGAGGTGGCGAAACACGTCGCGGACGCCCGGGGCGGGACGGCCCTCGAGGGAGGCGACCGCGGCCAGGAATTTCAGGCTCACCCGCCTCGCCTCGGCGGAGAAAAGGTAAAAGAACAACACGGTGATCCGGAGGACGACGGAGAGGACGGCGGGGGATAGGGATCGGGAGAGGCGGAACATGAGCCGCATCTGCCAGACGCGTCCGGCCGCCTCTTTCCGGTCAGACCAGTGCGCCATGGACGTTTCCTCCGCTCCCGGTTCCTCCGCGGACGCGCCGCGCCGCCTGGCCGATGAGCAGCCCCGGCGCGCGCACGAGCATTTCGAAAAAAAGACAGGCGTGCATGAGAGCGATGGCGAGGTTGTCCCGGAAGAGCCGGAAATGCGAGACGCCCCCCGCGGGGTAGGTGACGGCGAGGGGGAGGAAGACCAGCGGGACGCCGCGCCAGTGCAGGCGCACCAGGATTTCGACGTCGAACTCCATCCGCCGCCGCAGGCGCCGATTGCGGAAAAGACGGTGGCAGGACGCGAGCGGATAGACGCGGAAGCCGCACATGGCGTCGGGAATGTCGCGGGAGAGCGTCTCGACGCGCACCCAGAAGTTGGTGATCCGGCGCCCGGCAAGGCGGGAGGCCGGGACCGAAGCGTCGAACACCGGCCGGCCCCCGACGAGCGCCTCGGGAAGCGACCGCGCGCGCTCCAGGAATTCGCCCGCCCGGTCCAGGTCGTGCTGGCCGTCGGCGTCCGCCTGGAGGGCGTGGGTGAAGCCCCCGGCGAAGGCCTCCTCGAGTCCGCGCCTGACCGCGCCGCCCTTGCCGAGGTTGCGGGGCAGCGTGACGAGCCGGCAGCCGTCCGTGCGGGCGGCGACTTCGGCCAGGGCGCGCTTGGTCGCCGCGTCGCTCCCGTCGTCGACCAGGATGACGGGGAGACCGCTCGCGCGCAAAGCCTTCACCACGCCGCCGGCCGTTGACCCGTGGTTGTAGACGGGAACGACGGCGCAGGGGTTGAAGCCGGTTCCGTTCACGGCGCCGCCTCGACGAGGATTTTTCCCTGCGAGTAGACGGAGCCGTCCGCCGGGTCCGAATAGCTGAAGGCGAGCCGGCCCGCTTCCTCGTCCCAGGAGAGCTCGAGCCTGACCCGTACGTCAGGAAAGATCGCCCTGGCGCACTTGAAGCGCGGGATCTCCTTCATTGTGAACGGCAGGCCGAACGCGCGGCGCGCGAACCTCATGGCCCAATCCACCTGCGCCACCGCGGGCAGGATGGGCAGATCAGGGAAATGCCCGGCGAAGTGAATGTAATTTGCAGGGAAGCTCAAGACCAGCTCGAGCCCGCCCGGCGGCTCGCTCCGGTCGTGAACGACGGGCTCCAGCGCGGGCGCCGTCCGACGATCCGTAAACAGCCCGCGGGCGGCCGCCCGGTCGATTTTGCCCTGCGGGTTGCGGGGAATGGATTCCGGGAAGCGCCACTTCCGGGGAATGACGATGGGTTCGAAAAAGGAGCGCAGGCTCCCCTGGAAAAAACGATTGATTTCCATTTTCTGGGCGCCGCGGAAACGTTCGCGGCCCGCGGCATTGAGCGCCACCGCCGCGGCCAGGTATTGGCGGCCGTCCTCGAAGGCCAGCACGACCGCGTCTTCCACCAGTCCGGTCTCGTAGAGCCGGTGCTCCACGTCATTGAGCGCGACCCGCTTCTCCTCGATCTTGACGACCGAATCCGTCCGGCCGAGGAGCTTGATGTTCCCGCTCTCCAGGATTTCGATCCGATCCTCGAGGCGCATGCTTCCCGGCGCGGGCAGGTAGGATGAGGCGACGGTGAAACCGGAATCGTCGATGCCGTCCGCGACGACGCCGGGGAAGAGGGTCCAGGTTTCAGCGCCCGGCGAAACGCGCCAGGCGATGCCGCCGGTCTCGGTCGATCCGTAGATTTCGCGCACCGGGACGCCCAGCGCCTCCCGGCTTCGCACCGCGGCGGCCGGGGGAAGGAATCCGCCGGACGAGAAGACCGCGGCGGGCGCGGGACGGGGGGCGGAGAGGGCGGCCGTCTCGTCCAGGCGCTTCAAAAAGGCGGGACTGGTCACGAGGACCGTCCGCCGCCCGGAAAGTCCGGCGAGCGCCTCCGGGTACCGGACACGCTCGCGCGCGAGCGTGGCGCCGACCGCGAACGGGACGACCGCGGTGAAGAGAAAGCCGTAGAAGTGGAGGGGGCTGACGGTCGAGAAAACCGCGGCGTCGCGAAAAGCGTCGCCCCAGAGCGAGGCGAGCACTCTCGCTTCGTTCTCGACCTGGACCAGGTTTTTCGGCACGAGTTTGGGCGCGCCGGTCGAACCGGACGTATGAAAAACGATGCGGGCCGATTGCGGATCGATGCGCGGCCATTCGCTCCGGCCGGCCGCGGGGGAGGGCGCGTCGAAAGAAAGCTTGACGGTCGCGGAATCGGCGTCGCTCAAGAGCGGCGGCGCTTCGCCGCCGGGAGACGGTCCCGCCGGGGCCGGCCCGCCGGGCGGAACGAGCGGCGGCAGGTGGATTTCCTTCCCGCGCTGCAGCAGGGCGACGAGACCCAGGACGAAGAGAGCGTGGTCTTCGGTCGAGAGGGCCCAGCGTTCCCCGGGACGTTCGGCGAGCGACGCGCCCAGGGCGTCGAGGGCGCGGGTAAACTCCCGCCAGCGGAGAGCGGGACGTCCGTCCGCCACGGCCACCGGGTGGTCCGGGGACCGGGAAGCGGGAACCAGCTCGCTGAAGGAGAGGAATCCGGTCATCGCCCCAATTTCACTTTACGATAGAGAAACTCACCGCCGAGCAGGGCGCCGATCAGGACGTAGGAGACGCCGCCATTGTAAACGCTCCATACCATCTGGTTGCCGTACAAGGCGGTGGCCGCCGAGAAGAGGGCGTTCTGGAGGAAGAACCCGCACCAGATATGGGTCATGATTCTGCAGTAGCGCATGATCGATTCGTGCTCCGGGGAGTCCGGAATGCTCTTATCCCGGATCACGGCCAGCCGGTAGATCATGGGCGGCCCCTTGATCCAGGTGTAGCCGAAACTGATGAAAAGAAACAGATTGATGAAAACCGGGTAAAAATTGAGAAGCCGGGGATGGGACGTCAGGACGGTGATGCCGACGAGCACCGCGATCGACGACACCATGATCCAGAATTGAAGGCAGCGGAAACCGCGGCGCAGGGCGTGCTCCGAGTGAGCCATGAAGTAGAGCGCGCCCAGGACGGCCAGCCCGAGAACCAGGAACCTGGCGCTCAGGTGGAGCCACAGGAAATTCAGGATGATGAAGACGGGATAGAGGAAGGAGGCCGCGGTGAGGAGGGCCTTGAAGAGGCGCTTCACGTGGCGGATCCCGCGTCCGCGACGATTTCGTGCACGGCGTCCACCACGTCTCCCACGGTCCGCACCTGCTTGAACGTTTCGGGCGTAATCTGGCGGTTGGTGTAATTCTGCAGCTTGACGATGAGATCGAGCGCGTCGATGCTGTCGAGATCCAATTCCTCGAACAGCCGCGCCTCGGGGGTTATTTTGTCCGTCGGAATTTCGAACGTTTCGTGAAGGACGTCGGCGATTCTATTGAAAATTTCCTCTTTGGTGGCCATGAATACTCCAGGACGATGATCAGGCTCTGTGCGCGGCTACGAACTCCGCGAGCGTTCTTACCGAATAAAAATGCTTCCGGTTTTCCTTGTCTTCGGCCGAAAGGTTGACATTGTATTTTTTCTTGACGGCTATGCCCAGCTCCAAGGCGTCGATCGAATCGAGTCCCAAGCCCTCCCCGAAGAGCGGCGCCGACGGGTCGATGTCGTCCGGCGTCACGTCCTCGAGCGCGAGCGCCTCGATGATGATCGTCTTTATTTCCTGCTCGAGTTGGTTCACAAACGCCTCGTCTTTGGGGTTGTGGGGTCCGCGATTCTCACCGGGTCGCTCAAAAACCTGAAAAAGGCGGAGCCGGGCTCTCCCTCGAAGAATGTGTTTTGCCCTTGTTCGTTATTGTACCGCGAAAAACGGATTCTTCCAAGGTGCCGCGTCGCGTTTTTTCACGCGTTGGGTTGTCGTTTTGAGGGACCCATAATAGCTTCTTTCATTTTGTTTGTCAACAAGCGGGCGGCCTTGGGCTCCGGAATGCCCGCGTAGTCGGCCGGGTCGAGCGGCGGAAGAACCTCGAGCTCGTAGCGCACGATCCCGGACGCGGGCGAGGCGAAGATCGAATCGCCTTTCCGCAGCCCGCGCGGCGAATCGGCCATGATGCGCACGGGCAGAATCGGGTGCCCGGTCCGGAGCGCGATGCGGGCGGCGTTGCGCTGGAGGTTGATCTCCCCGTCGCCGGCCGTGCGCGTGCCCTCGGGGAAGACGATGAGATTGTTCCCTTCCGCGAGGGTCCGGCCGCAGGCGCGGAAGGTTTCCTCGGGGTCGAGCGAATTGGGAATGTAGGCGCTGCGCACGACGTTCATCATGAAGACGTTTCTCCACAGCTTGGCCTTGACGATGCAGTCGGCCCGGGGCACGAGGGCGGTCAGGATCACCACGTCGATGAGGGACGGGTGATTGGCGCAGATGATGAACCGGCTCGCCCGGGCGAGCCGCGCGCGGCCGTCCGCGCGGACGCTGATGAGCCTGAGTCCCTTCATGAGCACGACGAAGGCGGCGAAGGAGCCGCGTATCACGGCGCGGACCACCCGGCGGAAGCGCTCGCGGGGGTGAACGAAAAGCCGGAGCGCCGGAACGCCGAACAGGGCGAGCGAAAGGCTCCCCAGCCCGAATGAGGCGAAGGCGAAAATCTTGGCCGCCACGTGCCACGCGCGCCGCAGGAACAGATAGATATTCAGCATGGCGCGCCCGCCTCGAGGGTGAATCCGCCTCCCGGGGCCCGGACGACGAAACTGCCCTCCGCGCCGGTCTCGAGCCAGCGCAAGAGCGCGAGCGGGTGGACGGGTTCCGCCTCGCCGTCCGCTTCGGTCATGACGAGCGAAAGGGGAACGGCGGACGGGCGCGGCCGCGAGGACAGCGCGAGGCCGAAGGCGTACGGCTCGATCGGGGCGTCGAACAGGGAGAGGTAGTCGGGAGGAAGCGCCTCGTCGGCGAACAACATGAGGCAGGATTCGTCGCGGGAACCGGGACGGAGAAAGCCGAGCGCGTCCAGGAAGGCGGCGGCCAACCCGTGGGGGCCGGCGCAGAGCGCCGAGCCGGCCCCGGTATTGTGCTCGGCGATGGAGAGCAGGTACACGGGGGTGTTGAACACCGAGAGGCTGAACACGGCCGGGCCGACTTCCCCCGCGTCGAGAAGGCCCCCGGTGATGGCGTACTGGCGGTTGATTTCTCCATAGCGGGTGGCGAAAACGCACGGCCGGGGCCGGCCGTCCCCGGCCAGCCGGTGACCCACCTCGAGCACCATCCGGGAGAGCTGGCTCAGGCGGCGGCGGGCGAGGGGGGGCAGAAACTCGAGGCGCGGGGCGTCGGTCGTTTTTTTGATTTCGGCCTCTCCGCGCGCCCAGGCCGCCACCGCGTCCGGGGTTTCGAGGCCCGGGGCCCAGGCGGCCCGGTCGAGGAGATAAAGCCGGGCCTCCCTCATCGGTTTTTCCTGAAGCGCAGCAGGGAATAATCGTTGGGACCGAGGGAGTGCGACTCGGCCTCCACGGCGAACCCGGCCCGGCAGACGGCGCGCTCGAGCTCGGCCGTGGCGTACATTTTGCTGTTGCCATTGGCCATGGCCGCGAAGTAGAGCGACGTGGCGTGCAGGGAGTAGGTCGCGGCCGGGAAGCGCTGCTTGTCCCAGAGGGGCTCGAGGACGAAGACGTCGCATTCGCCCTCCGTCGCGGCCGCCACCTTGGAGAGGATGAGCGTGACTTCCTCCAGGGAAAAGCAGTCGAGAAACTGGCTCATCCAGACCGCGTCCGCGCCGGCCGGGAGCGTCGAGGCGGGGTCGAGGACGTCGGCCTCGTGAACGAAGACGCGCCCGGTCATCCCGGCCGCGGCGACGTTCCGCCGGGCCAGGGCCGACTGGCCCGGCAGGTCGACGATGGTCACCCGCACGCCCGGATCGCGCCCGGCGCAGGCGAGCGCCCACTTGGCCGTGTTCCCGCCGATGTCCATGATGTGCCGGCGCGGCTTCTCGAACACGATTTCGAGCGCTTGGGGGAAGGCCCCGTCCGAGTAGAAATGGTCGAAGGCGAACCAGCTTTTCTGCACGCGCTCGGGCAGGGAGGTGAGGCCGCGGTAGATGGTGGGCCAGTCGCCGAAGACCTTCAGGCCCGCGGGCTTTCCGGAGGCGAGCGCCTCGTTCAGGTGGAAGGCGCCCCGGTAGCAGACGTCGTTCGCGAAATTCATGTTCGCCTTCGTCATCGCGTCATGGCAGAGGAAGAAGCCGACCTTGCCGAGGAGAAAACGCCATGGGTCGGACCCCGGCCGCAGCTTGAGGAGGCCCATGCTCAGGCCCATCTCCAGGAGCACGCCGGCCGCGTAATCGCTCAAAGAAAGCTCGCGGGCGACGGCCTCCCGGGTCACGCCCGATTCTCCCGCGCCGGAGAGGAGCTCGAGGACGCCCGTCTCGCGCAGGGCGAGCGCCGCCTGGAAGGCGAGGGGGGCGAAGGCGATCTTCTGCGCCTCGAATTTGGCGTCGACCGCCCGGAGATCGTCCCGGGTATACCAGTTGCTGAGCATGTCTTGTGGATCTTTCGCCATGACCTGTATCACTTTCTTCGGTGTATGACCCGGCGGGGAAGAAAACCGGTTTTCTATAAATAATTCATCCGGGGGGGATTGTCAATCGTCTTCATTCTTCGCCGCTGGAGAAAAGACTTATAAGGAATCCAGAAAGGGAAGAAAACGGAAAAAGTGAGCAGAACAACGGATGAACATGGACGGATGGGACGGATGAGGAAGGGGCATTAATGAAGAAGAATACACAGAAGGTCTGAATACATGTATTCCTCTCTGATCTCCCTCTTTTTTTATTCTTCTTTTCCTGGTTTCCTTTCTTCCTGGCTTCCTTAGAAATACTCTTCCGAATACGGTTTACGTGAAGATATTGACCACCTTGTCGTCCGGACCGAACTCGACCGCGATCGTATCGAAGCGGTGGCGCCAGTAGCGCCAGCGGGCGGCTTTCAGGTCGGGGTTTTCCAACCTGGGCGGCCAGCCCATGGCCAGAATGATACCCTGCCGCGTCATACCCACGGAGGGCTTGCCCCCGCGGATCCCTTCCTGGTCCACGGCGGGAAGACTCGTGATTTTCGTCTCGTCCCAGGCCGGTCCGAAGAAGCGCAGGAGGTGGGTCTCGAACGGCTCGTTCGACTGCTTGTGGTTGAGGTAATAATAGGTCCGGGCCGTTTTCTTGACGATGAACGAGAATTGTTTTTCGTTCAGGGAAGCGAACACGACTTCCGTCCCGGCCGGGATGAGACCCGCTTGCTGGAAATTCACCGAGTAGAGCCTGGCCCTGGACTCGTCGGGATGGAGGTTGGTTTGGGTGAAGATCGGCGACATGTGCCGGAGCGACGGGTTCCCCCCGCCGTCCGCCAGGCACACGGACAGGAGTTGCATGATCGACATTTCGTCCTCCTTGATCGGTTTTTATCGCTCGGACAATTATAGCCCACGCCGGCGTGGATTTCCAATGAGGTGCCTTGATGAGAATGAGAGGCGGGCGGTTCGCGCCTGGGTGCGTCCATACCGATCCGGGGCGGTGACGCGCCGCCGATCGTTTTTACTTTCCGTCCCCGTGCCAATCTCCGCGTCGTTTTCGCTTGAGCTCTTCGAACATGCGGTCCGCGAATTCCTTGGCTTCGTCGCTCACCCCGGGCTCCCGTTTGCCGCGCCGCTCGCCCGTGTCGCGCTTCCGGCGCGGGCGGGGCCGGGCCGGGGGGCGGTTCACCCGGCGGAGGGAGGCGTTGAATCGCTCGTCCCGCGAACGGCGGAGGCGGCGGGAGACGAAACTCCAGGCGAGCGCGCCGTCGAGGCCGGGCAGGGGGATCAGGTTGTAGACGGCGGCGAAGACGTTCTGGTACATGAGGACCGTGAAACAGACGCGGGCCGGCTCGCTGCCGGGGAACACGCTGGCGGTGAGGAGCAGGTAGAGCGCGGTCGCGACGAGCGCCAACACGACCTGGCCGGCCACGCCGCCCCAGGCGATGACGACCTCGTCGCGCTCGGATCCGCATTCGTCGTGGGCGCACGTTCCGCCCGCGAACAGGACGTCGACTCCCAGGACGCGGCAGCGGGTGAGCGCGCAGGCGGCGGCGTGCCCGAGCTCGTGGGCGAGGATGACGATGAAAATCGAGATGACGGCGATGACCATGCCCAGGGGAGAGAAGAGGTAGAAAAGCGCGAAGGCGAAATTGAGCGCCGCCGAGGCGTGAACCCTGACCGGAACCTGAAAAATCCTGAATTGAAACAACGGCCGATTTTCGAACAGCATGAGAGCTTTTCCTTCATCCCGCGCGCGACGCGCTGGTCACAGTATACAAACGGGCCCGGCCGCGGGCAAGCGCGCGCCGCGCACGTCCTTTCAAAAGTGTAATGAAAATGAAAGTTACCCGGAGGAGTCTCGTATTATTTTATAGTTGTTTACGGATGTGGGAGGATAATTCGTATGGAAAAAAGGGAGATTGTAAAATCGAAGCTCCTGAGAACGAGTGACCGGATCATGGTAAACGCCCGCGCGACGATGCTCTATGCGCGGCATGTGAAGGTGCTGCTGCCCTGGAGCGGCCTGGAGGCCGCCCGGCGGGAAGAAATCGGGAGAGCGTTGGACGTCATCATCGAAGAATTGCGCGGGCGATATTCCCTGTTCGCCGCAGTCAAAGAAAAAATAAGCGAGGGATCGAACAATGTTTTCTAAGGAAGATTTCTTCACCTACTTTCATCAGGTTTCAACAGCCGAGCGGAACGCCGTTTCGACGGTCGATGAGGCGTCGCTCTACCTCCGGGACGAGCCGTGGGCCGGCATGCTGGACATGGTGAAGAAGGACGCGCACCGGCACCGGCAGATGCTGGAGGCGATCGCCGCGATATTCACGGAGCACTGCTCCCTCCCCCGGCGCGCGACGCCGTCCGGTGAAATAAATGAACGACCGCCAGAAAGGGGTGCCGGAGAAGCATCCGCGGGCCCGCGAAGCGCATGACGGCTCGGATCCTGTCGCGCATGACTTTCGAGTAGCAGTGGACCCGGCAATCCGAACAAACCGGCTTCGCGTCCCGAAACGGGCATTTCGCGAGCCTGAGCCTGGCGTATTGATCCAGTTTTTCGCAGTCGCGGCACAACGAACGTCCGGCGGACGGGTGCCGCGCGCGGCAATAAACGCGAATCATCGCCGAGACCGTTTTTTGTTCGAGTGAAATGCTCACCGGCT
>CAZKOS010000054.1:0-10117 GCA_964554445.1 uncultured Spirochaetaceae bacterium
CCGGTATTCCCGCACCAGCGCCTCCAGGTGCTCCTTCTCCTCGGCGACGATCTCGTCGATGACTTTCCTGTCCGCCTCGGCCTCGAACAGGTCTTTCATGCCCAGGTAATAGAGGATCGTCTCCTTCTCCAGGTCGACTCCCAGGAGCACGAGCGAAGCGGCCGTCTCCTCGCCGGTGAAGGCGCGGCGCGCGAAGCGCGAGCCTTCCAGGTTGTCCGAGTCGAGGACGGCGTTGAGGTAGAGGGAGACCGATTCGAATTCCTCGTCCGCCGTTTCCGCCGCCGCCGGCCGGGGAGAGAGCGCCTTCGCCATCCGGGCGAAGGTCGCCGCGTGGTTCTCCTCCATTTCCGCGAGCGACAGAAAGATATTCGCCTCGTCGTCCCTCCGGCACAGCTCGGCCGCCCACCGGTAGAAATCGGCGCCGTTTTTTTCCATCATCTGTGCGATGCCGAGGACGTCGGCCGCGGAAAGCCTCGCGGGCATGAATGACTCCTAATTTTTCCCGCCGGTCAGCTTGAGATACTCGTCTTCGAGCTTGTTCTTCTCGACGAGCGAGCGGATGAAGACGCTCCTGTCGTTCAGGTACCGGAAGAAGAGCTTCAAGGCGAGGTCGCGATTTTCCTTGGAAAGCGAGGAAAAGAGGTCGAGCGAGTAGGCGGCCTCTCCGGTTTTTTCGAACTTTTCAATTCCGCCGATCCCCCGGATCTCCGCCATCTCCGCCTCGTCGAGGCCGCGGGAGAGGACGCAGTCGACGGCGTAGGAGAGGCCGGTCACCTCGTCCACCGGTCCGTTCTTGATGAGCTTTCCCCGGTTGAGGATGGCGACGTGGTCGCAGAGCTCGCGCATCTCCTCCATGTTGTGGGAGCTGACGACGAGGGTGGCCTCGGCCTTGAGCTTCTTCACGAGCTCGCGGATCTGCGTCGCGCTCTGCCAGTCGAGGCCCGAGGTGGGCTCGTCGAGAATGATGAGCTCCGGGTTTCCCAGGAAGGCCTGGGCGAGGGCCAGGCGCTTGTACATGCCGTGGGAGAGGGTCGCGGCCTGGCCGTACATGACGTCGGCCAGTCCCACGAGCTCGAGGGTGCGCACCGTTTCCCGGAGCGCCTCGGCGCGGGAGCGGCCCATGAGGCGGAGGAAGTAGGTGAGCTGGTCGACGATCGGGATGTTCGACTGGAACTGCGCGTCCTGGGGCAGGATGGCGAGCCGGCCCTTGAGCAGCTCCGGATTCTTCTCCCCGAAGACGACGACCTCGCCTTCGTCCGGCCGGAAGAAGCCGGCCATGACGGAAAAGAGCGTCGTCTTGCCGGCGCCGTTGGGACCGAGGACGCCGAAAACGGAGTGCTCGGGGATGTCGAAGCTCACCTCGTTCAGGGCGACGAGCGAGCCGAATTTCTTGGTGACGTTGCTGATGGAGGCGACCGTGTTCATAGGCTCTTTCTCTTGAAATAGAAGTACCCGCCGGCGGAATAGACCGCGACGTAGGCGACGCACCCGACCGCCGCCAGCAGCACGACCCACCAGCGCGGGTTCATGAGGAAGTAGGCGACCTTCTGCGGCAGGAGGTACTGGAGGAAAACGAGGAACCCGGCGGAGTCCTTGAGGAGCCGGGCGATGAGCGGGAAAAACCCGAGCGTGAGCGCGCCCGCCGCCAGGCTCCCGAACCCGGAGTTGATGAGCGCCGAGAGGAGAAGACAAAAGGCGACGGAAGGGGCCGAGACCAGGAAGATCATGACGATCGCCCAGAGGCTCCAGGAGACGACGGCCGCGACGGGGTAGAAGGGGTAGGAGATGAGCACGAAAAAGGCGACGGCGGCCACGGTGAGCACGATGATGGGAATAATGATCGCCAGGGCGGCCAGGAACTTGCCGAAGAAAATCGAGGAGCGGGTCGTTCGCAGGAGAAGGTAGCGGAATCCCTTGCGCCGCGCGTCCTCCGATATCTGGTTGAAGGCGAGGAAGGAGCTCAAAATCGGGAAGAGCGTCATCATCACGGCGAAAATCAGGGAGAGAAGGGCGGGCTTTTCCGACGTGACGTAATCGGCCCAGGCGTCGCGCGCGGGCGGGGTGTAGGCGATGGTTTTCGCCGGAGGGCCGTTCGGGGCGGCCTGGGATTGATCGTCGAACAGCCAGACGAAAAAGCCGTAGGCCGCCTGTTTGATGACCACGTCGCGCATCAGGCGATCGCTCTGCGACCTGTTCATTCCCCCTTCCGTCTCGGCGTAGTTTTGCACCCCCTGGGCGACGGCGATGAGGATTCCCACCGTCGTAAAACAGATCACCAGCGCGACGAGCGGGAAAAGCACGCCCTGCACGCCGCGCAGCGTTTGGCGTATGCTTTGCATCATCACCAGAACGACATGCGGCGGGGTTTTTTTGTCCGGCACGGCGGCGGGGGCGGGCGCGGCGGCTGCAGCGGATGAAATTCCGCTCGCCAATTCGGCCAGGCGCGTTCGTTTTCGCCAGACGTCGTTGAAAACGAAATTGATGAATACAATCGTCAGAAGGGGCCAGACGAAATTACCAACGGTGATAATGGCGATGAAGGTGGACCCCTGCTGAAGGATCCCGAGGGAGAGGAGCGCGATGATCGTCTTGACGGCGTCGGCGCAGGCGTAGACGCTTCCGAACAGACGGCCCAGGATCGGGCTGCATTTCAGGTACCCGATCCCGGAGACGACGAGCAGCGCCATGACCGCCAGGTTCAGGATGGTCGTCACGAGCGAAATATTCGCGGTTTCGGGGCCGAGGGCCTGGGTCCGGCTGAAGCTCCCCGCGCAGGCGAGAGTGCCCACGCTGAGCATGACGCTGATGCCGATGACGCCGGCGAAGATGAAATTGATGATCGCGAACGCGGTCAGGCCGGACGGCCGCACGTTTCTTTCCATATTGGGAACCTCGTTCCTGGAAACTGGGATGCCTTTACCCGCCGGAAAAGCCGAAGGGTTTTTCGATACTCCCATTATACAACTGGAACACCGATTATCAACCGGAAAATTTTTTTTTGAAAGCGCTGCGGTTCCGGCGGCGTTTTTCAAATTGTCGCGGCGCTGCGAAGTTTTCGGCGATCGGCGCCCGGTTTTTTTCGGGGTCGGTTCGGGCAGCCAAAACGGCTCATGAACCGGATTCCCGTTCGCCTTCGGAGGTTCCAGATGTTCGGAAAAATCGTTTTCATACGACCCGCGGTGAGGCGGGGGCGGCTCTTCGCCCGGGTCACGGTGCAAACCGAGCGCAGCGGGTATTGCCAGGCGCGGCTTCCCGAGCGGGAGCTCGCCGCGCTGGTGCCCCGCTCGCTGTTGGTCTGCGGGCGCGCCGAGGCGCCGCGTTCTCTCCTGGGGATCGTCGGTTCCCTCCTCAAGCGGACGGCTTCGGGGCGGCGGGTGCGCGTTCACCGCGGGCCGGGCGGGGAGCGTCTCGTCACGTTCCTTCCCTGGAAATACGTGCGCTTCCGCGGGCCCGGGTCCGGCTCGCCGGGTCCGGCGGCGTCAGGCCAGGGAGGAGAACCAATGCTCCATGAGGATGCCGAAGGCCACGGCCACGTTGAGGGACCGCTTGGCGCCGCTCATGGGAATCGATACGCGGCCCAGGCCGGCGTCCGCGAGCGCGAGCGCTTCCGGGCTCAAGCCGAGCTCCTCGGACCCGACGAGCACCGTGCCTGAAGCCGGGAAGGAGAAGTCGGGCAGCGGTGCGCCGCCCGTCTCCAGGGCGAACACCCCGCCCGCCCGCGCGACCGCCGCCAGGTCCGCCCGCTCCCACGGCACCGAGTCCTGCGCGCCCCGCGCGGTGCGCCGGGCGCGGCGGTGGGTGGGGAGGGGAACCGCGGTCGACAGCCAGACGCGCTCCACGCCGAAGGCCTCGGCCGTGCGCAGGATGGAGCCCACGTTGTAGGGGGAGCGGACGTCCTCGAGGTACACGCGGATCGGAAACACGCGCCGGGCCGCGGCGTCGAGACCGCCCGTGCCGGGATCGAGGAGGTCCCATTCCGCCGCCTCGGCGCCGAGGTGGGAGAGAATCGCGTGACGGGCCGCGTTGAGCGGGCGGAGGAGGGTGGCGGCCGAGGGAAAGGCGGACGCCGCGGTCAGGGCGGTCAGGGCGGCGGCGACTTCCGCGGGGAGCGGCCGGCGCGCCAGGATTTCCGCCAGCGCCGCCAGGTAGGGGCGGGTCGCCGGGTCGGCGTGCAGGGCTTCCCCGCGGAGGAGCCTCGTTTCCCAGTCCCTGAAAATGAGGGCGGTTTTTTTCAGAGCGGCGGCACGTGACAGGCGTTCGAGCTTGGCGACGGGAAACATGACGATCCGCTCAGTAGGATTCCTTGACGATGTCGCACAGCTCCTCGACCGAGGCCAGGCGCGGCAGGTAATTCATCTGGTCGAAGGAACGGGCGTTCGTCGCGATTTCGATCACCCCGTCGAGCTTCAGGTTGAACTCGCGCAGGCGGGCCTGAAACTGGAGACCGCCGATGAGGCGCTGGATCGATTCGATCGCCTTTTTGGAGGCGTCCACCGAGGAGATGCCGGTCACGTCTTCCCCCAGGATGCGCGCCAGGCGCATGAGCTTCTCCGAGCTCGAGTTGATGAAGAACTCGAGCACCGAGGGCAGGATGATCGTCGCCACCCAGGACTTCGGGATCATGAGCCGGGCGTTGAGCGCCCAGGCGAGGGCCGTGCCCAGTCCGGCGCGGCTCATGGAGAGGCCGAGGGCGGTGATGAAGCCCGCGGTGGAGGCGGCGATGCGGAGCTTCAGGTCCTCGGGATTCTGCACGATCTGCGGCACGGTCTCGACGACGTGCTCGATGGCCTTGAGGAAGAGGGTCTCCGTGAGGACGTTGTTCTTCGTGGACACGTAGCCCTCGAAAGCGGTCATGAGGGTCTCGAGGAGGATGGCCGCCGTGTACTTCGGCGGCAGGCTCAAGGTGAGCTTCGGATCGATGATGACCGCCTTGGTGATGCCCTTCTGGGTGGGCAGGAGACGGGCGCTGCGGTCGCGCGCGTCCACGATCAGGCACTCGTCCTGGTACATGAGCGGATTGCGCGAGGTGGTGGGAACTTCAATGTAGGTAAGGGGGATTCCCTCCGGGCGCGCGCCGGACAGGTGATCGTCGATCCCGGCCCGCGAGCCCGCGGCCATGGCCACGCATTTGGCCGTGGAAAGCGTGCGCATTCCGCCCAGCCCGATGATCACCTTCGCCTGGGAGCCCCGCGCCAGGAGAAGGGCCTCCTCGACGGCGCTCGAGGTGGCATTGGGCACCACTTCGTCGTAGACAATGTAGGAAATATCCTTTTTTTCCAGGAGCTCGAGGATTTTTTCTATCGTCTGGCGCTCGTAGAGGATGGCCTCGGTGACGAGGAGCACCCGGTCGCCGAAACGCGAGACGACCGACGCCAGCCGGTGGATGATATCCGCCCCGAAGTACGTCTCGTGGGGGAGGGAGAAAATCAGATCTGACATCGATGCTCCTTTTAAAAAAAAAGGCGGAAAGATGTCACCCTCCGCCTCTCGTTTTTTTTGGGGATACGACTAGATGTCGAACTGCTCCATGATTTTTTCCGCCGTCTCTTCGAGCACGCGTCCGGACAGATAATTGGGATCCAGGAGCTTGCGCTTCACTTCTTCGACCCTGTTCCAGCGGATATCGGCGGAGTTTTTGGCGATCTCGACGGCGTTATAGATTTCCGCCTTGGATTTCGCCTCTTGGGACACATTGATGGAATCGCTTTTTTCCGCCTTGACGGGTTTTTCGGCCTTTTCGGCCTTGTTTATCTTGGGGAGCGGCTCCAGAGGCCCGATACCCTGTATGGTCATGTTCGCACCCATCCTTTCATGGACGTACCAAAAACACCGCCGGCCGGTTCGCGCCGTCCGCGCCGTTTTCTATTCAAAATATCGTCACTCGGGGTCTAACTCTTTAGCGTTTTTCTCGCCGGCGATCAGGAGAGCGAATTCACCCAATATTTTCGGCTTTTTCTCCAATTCAGTCAAGACTTCACGGGCGGTGCCGCTCAAGATCTCCTCGTGAAGCTTGGTGAGCTCCCGGCCGGCCACCACCCGGCGGTCCGGGGCGAGGGCGGCCAGGTCGGCCAGAAGCCCGGCGATCCGCATGGGCGATTCGTAGAGAAGAAAGCCTTCGCCCGACTCGAGGAGTTTCCCGAGTTGATTTTTACGCCGGCCCTTCTTGGGGGAGAGGAATCCCTGGAAGGAGACCCCCTTGGCCGAAAATCCGGAGACGCTCAAGAGCGCGCTCATGGCGGACGGCCCCGGGACCGGCGATATCGTGAATCCCCTTTCGCGCGCCAGGCGCACGACGTACGTTCCGGGGTCGGAGATGCCGGGCGTGCCCGAGTCCGTGACGAGGGCCACATCGCGGCCCTGGGCCAGGAGCTTGACGATCCCGTCCGCCGAGGCCCGCTCATTGTACGAATAGTGGCTCACGAGCCTCTTTTTGAGCCCGTAATGCGAGAGGAGCTTGAGCGTCTGGCGGGTGTCCTCACAGGCCACGTAATCGGCCTTTTCAAGCACGGCCAGCGCGCGCCGCGTGATATCGTCCAGGTTGCCGATGGGAGTCGCCACCACGAAAAGAGTCGCCATGGGCGGGAGTATAGCGCAAACCCGATAGGTTTGTAAGGTGCGGGTCCTTGACTTTGAAATGCGATTGTTCCAAAGTAAAGGGAGCGGCGCGGATGTAAACCGCGGCCTCGCGCTTTCCGTCCCCCGATCTTCCGCTTCGTTCCGGCGGCGCGGCGGCGTACAAGGAGCCCTATGAAAGTCACGGATCTGATCTCCCGCATCCATCTCTTCCAGGAGCTCGCCCCGGAAGACCTCCGCCATCTCGCCGAGCATATCGAGCGCCGCTCATTCGGCCAGGATGAGATCATTTTCAACGCCGGCGACGCGGGCAACGACCTCCATATGATCGAAAAAGGGCGGGTGGAGATTTTCATTCCCCGGCGCGAGAAGGGCAAGAAGCTCAGCCTGGCCGTGCTCAACGCGGGGCAGTTCTTCGGGGAGCTGTCGCTGTTCGACCGGAAGCCCCGGTCCGCCACCGCTTCCACGATCGAGCCGTCGGAGATTCTCGTCCTCAAGCAGGAATCGGTGTTCGCCTTCATCCAGGACCATCCCCAGGCCGCGGTCTCCATCCTGGCGGTAATGAGCGAGCGCCTGCGCCAGACGAACGACCTCTTGAACCGGCAGATGAGCCGCAACGTCTACGACGAGATCGACCAGAAGGCGACCATCTCCGCGCGGGTCGCCGACAAGGTCGCCTCCTTCGGCGGAAGCTGGAAGTTCATCTTGAGCTTCATCGGATTCGTCGTGGCCTGGATGGTGGTCAACGTGGTGCAGCTGCTCGGCAGGCCCTTCGACGCCTATCCCTACCAGTTCCTGAACCTCGTTCTGGCCGTCCTCGCCTCGCTCCAGGCGCCCTTCATCATGATGAGCCAGAACCGCCAGTCGACCAAGGACCGGCTCTCGGCCAAGGTCGATTTCGAGGTGAATCTGAAAAACGAGGTCGGGATCGAGACGGCGCTGAAGCAGATCGATGAAATCGGCAAAACCCTGGCGAAGCTGGAAAAAAAGGTTGTCGGCGCCAGAATCGTGCCGAAAGATCGCTGACCCGGCCGAAGTCGCCGCCTCTTTTCCCCCCTGAAAGGAGGATGCACTTTCCCCTTGCCCGGCCGACCCCTTGGTAGTAGAATTAATCATAGGGACGGGAACGGAGGTTCCCGCTCGGGACCCGCCGTTTTCATCCGCCCCGGATATTTCTTCTCGGGAGGTCATACATGAAAACCAAGCATCACGATGAATACGCGAAGAAACCCATGAACATGAAGACCAACGTGAAAAACTATTTCAAGACCGAGGGGAAAATGCTTCATGGAACCTACGGCAAGCCCACTCACGGCCCGAGAGGGAATAAAAAATACTAAAAATTACGGATTAAGGAGCGGCCCTTTAACCCCTATTATATCCTCCTCGCGGTCATCGGACTTCTCATCGTGGCGGTTGTCTTTTTCAGTTTAGAAAAAAGCGCGCGCGCGGTGAGAAAACCCGATGCGGCTCGGCGGAAGACGAAGATTCCCTGTCCGCTCTGCGGGAGCCGCCTCCTCGAGGGGGAGCGCATCCACTCCGTCGCTTTCGACCTGGGGAAGGAAAAACTCATGCACGTGTACGGGTGCCCGTTCTGCGAGCCCGTATCGTCGGGAGTGAAAAGGCACTGTCCGGTGTGCCGGAAGGACATCCCCCCGGGGGGGTTCGCGGTGGGCCGGATGTGGGAAAAGGCCGGGAAAACCCACCTGCACATCGTCGGATGCACGGAATGCAAGCCGCGGTACAAAACCGCGGGAAGCGATCTGCAGAACCGAAGATAATGATTGATGTGTATCCTGATTAGGTTTCGAGCTCTCGCGTCAGGACGGTAAAGAATTTTTCGCGCGCCCGCCGTTCCAGCCAGGGCGTGTGGCCGCACCGTGCGAGCAGAATGAAGCGAAAATCCTCGAGGGCCGCCGCCAGCGGTTTTTCCACTCCCGCGGCCGGGTGGGGGTCGTCATCACCGTGCACGGCGACCACCGGGCAGGTGATCCGTCGCGCCAGTGCCAGGAGCTCTCCGCTGCGCCGCAGGCCGGCGGCCTCCCGCCAAACCCCGCCGAACACTTCGCCTCGCGGCCCGACCCGGTCCGCGTCCGCGGATTCGTTCACGATCGGGTCACAGGCGTCCGCCTTGGCGGCGAGCGCGCCGAGCCGCGCCAGCAGCCGGTCCTTGTCCCCGGCGCCCGGGGCCCCGAGGGCGGCCGCGAGCGCGTCGAATTCGACCCGTTCTCCGGCGGTCATCCTGCCCCGGCGCGCCGCTTCGAGCGCTGCGACGTACGTTTCCTCGAACGGGCCGCTCGCGACCAGGATGAGTTTTTTCACGAGCGCCGGCCGGCGCGCGGCGAGAATGAAGGAGAGCCAGGCGCCCCAGGAATGGCCGATGAGGGTGACCGGCGGCGCCGCGTCCGCTTCAAGGATCGAGGCGAGCTCTTCGACCTGGCCGGCGAGCGTCGGCGCGGTCTGAATCGGCTCGAGGACGCCCCTCCCGGCCCCTCGGCCGCCGGCGGCCGACAGCTCCCGCGCGACCGGCGCCATCTCACCGCCCGCGCCCGGGCCGCCGTGAATGACGGCGGCTGAAAAGGGAGCGTGTCCGTATCGCCTTGGGTTTTCCATCGTCCTCCACCGCGTCTCGCGGTTGCCTTGAGACAGGATACCGTCGTCCGACCGGGCCGGGCAAGCCCCGGGCGCGCTGCGCTTGCAATACCTTCCGGAAGGACGTACAATGGCGCCTTCTTCCGAAGGGAAACGGACGCTTGAGCCGACTGCATGCGGGCATGAAGATCAGCAGTAAAAACGACACATTCCAAATGCTTGTGGCCGTGAAAACGAACCGACGGAAGCGCAGCCGGTTCGACGAGATTCTCGTGGAAGGCATCGAATCGATCAAGCAGGCTCTTGTCTCGCCCTACGTCGTTTTAAAAAAAATCATCTATAGAGATTTCTCCGCCTTGTCGGATTGGGCCAAAAACGTCATCCAAAGCGGCGCGTTTCCGGAGCGGGTGGAAATGGCGGATGAACTGTACCGAGAGCTGGCGGACAAGGACGAGCCGGCCGAAATGATGATTACGCTCGGGTACCGGGGGACGCCGCTCGAGGAGGCGCCGTTGGGCGCGGAGCCCTTCATCGTCGTCTTCGACCGGCCGAGCGACCGGGGCAATCTCGGCTCTCTCGTCCGGTCGGCCAACGCCTTCGGCGTCGACCTCATCGTCACCCTCGGCCACGGCGTCGACGTCTTCGAGCCCAAGGCGATCCGCTCGAGCCTGGGCGCGGTGTTCCGCACGCGTCTCGCCCGCGCGGAATCCATGGCCGAGCTCGAGCGGTGGCTCGGGCGGCTCAAGCGCGAGACCGGGCTGGCCGTCGTCGGCACGGATTCCGCGGGCGACACGACGCCGGCTGAGGCCGCCCTGCGCCCGCCCGTCGCCCTCGTCATCGGAAACGAGGCCAAGGGGATGAGCGTCGGCTTGAAGGCCCTGGCCGACCGGCTGGTGCGGATCCCGATGCGCGGCGACGTCAACTCCCTGAACGCGGCCTGCGCCGGGTCGAT
>CAZKOS010000054.1:10217-13412 GCA_964554445.1 uncultured Spirochaetaceae bacterium
CACGGAATTCATAGAATAGCCTCCTCATGCACGTCAGGCGCGTCACCATCCACCCGGATAAATTTCCCGTCACCGACTGTTATCCGTTCAACCTGCCGGTCATCCGGGATACGGCCGGGCTCGACTTCACCGCTCCCGTGACCTTTTTCGCCGGGGAGAACGGTTCGGGCAAGTCCACCCTGCTCACCGCCCTCTCGTACGCCTGCGGCATCTACATCTGGCAGGGCGACACCCGCTCCCGGGCCGTCTACAACCCCTACGAGCGCGAGCTCTACCGCTGCGTTTCGGTCGAGTGGTCGGACGGCAGGGTGCCCGGCTCCTATTTCTCCGCCGAGCTCTTCCAGAACTTCGCGCGCATCGTCGACGACTGGGCGGCGACCGACCCGGGCGTGCTCGACTACTACGGCGGTCAATCGCTCCTCACCCGGTCGCACGGGCAGTCGCTCATGGCGTATTTCAACGCCCGTTTTTCCATCAAGGGCCTCTACCTCCTGGACGAGCCCGAGGCGGCGCTTTCACCCAGGACCCAGCTCGAGCTCCTCGACGCGCTCCACCGGGCGGCGGGCAATGGGGTCGCCCAGTTCGTCATCGCCACGCACTCGCCCATTCTCCTCGCCTGTCCGGACGCGGTCATCTACGGCTTCGACCGGATCCCGATCGCCCCGGTCGAGTACCGGGAGACGGAGCATTACAAGTTGTACCGGGATTTTCTCGCGAACCCGGCGCCGCGGCCGCGGCGGGAATAAAGGAGGATATTCCCGCCGGGCGCGCACGCGAAAGGGTGAGGACTGCGAAGGGGTTGTGCCGCACTGGCTGGTCTGCCTACGGCGATGGCTTTATTGCTTCACTTTATTTGTAAGAGGACACGAAGGTCACGAAGAAAGGAAGAAGAACACGTAGGAAGATAAGGGAAAAAAATATAAAAAAAGAATTTGAAATAATGTTTTGATAGAATTTTTCCTTCCATTCTTCTCCTCTCTTTTCCTTCTTCGTGTGCTTCGTTCTCTTCGTGCCCTTCGTGTCCCGCTCTCCCGTTAAGCCCTTTGAAGAGGCAGCCTCTTCGCCACGGTCTCTTCCCGCTTCGGAAGCTTGACGGTGAGCACTCCGTTTTTCAACTCCGCCCGGCTCCTCCGCACGTCGACCGAGGGCGGCAAGGGCACCGATCGGCAGAAGACCACGTAGCGGGACGTCGCTTCCGGGAACGAGCCCTCCCGGACCGTTTTTCTTTCTTTCTTCACTCCCTTGATGCTCAAGACGTCTCCCGCGAGCGTGACGGCGAGGTCCTTCCCGCTCAGGCCCGGAAGCTTACAGCTCACCGTATAGCCGTTTGTTTTTTTCATCACGCTGATTCGGGGCACATTGCGACGGTCGGGCAAGCCATCCGCCCCGACCGGCCGAAGGTGGAAATACTCGAGTATGTTCATGTAGAGCCGGCCGAAATCCTCGAGAAATCCGGACAACCCAGGCGGTCTTCTTATCGCTGTCATGTACGCCTCCCGGCCGGCAACGGCGCTGCGCATCCTCTCCCGGCTTTTTTCACCGTTGCCTTATACAGTAAACGGCTTTGCTCGTGAAAAGGAAATATGACGAATGGCATGTTTTACGCCTCAGCGCCATCATGCGTCTTGGCCGCGAATGAAAAAGCCACAGAGACACAGAGAGTACAGGTTAGAATAGGAAGAGAAAATAGCGATCATTTTCGTCTCATGACGAGGGGAGCAGTTCATTTTCATCACTTTTTCCGTAATTTCTCCGTGGCTTCCAAGTCTCTGCGGCCAAAACCGGAAGGGACGGCTTGTCCCACTTGGTCGCCCATGATAGATTTCCCTCTATGGAAAAGATGAAGCGAACACACGCCTGCGGCGAGCTCTCCCTGTCACAGGCCGAAAACGACGTCATCCTGAACGGCTGGGTGCACCGGCTTCGCGATTACGGCGGCATCACGTTTATAAACCTGCGCGACCGTTCGGGGATCGTGCAGGCGGTGGTGGAAGCGGACGCGCCGGCCGCGCTGCGGGAGCGCGCGGCGGCGCTCAAATTCGAGTATTGCGTCGCGATCCGGGGCACGGTCCGCGCCCGGCCCGGGAACATGAGAAACCCTGACATGAAGACCGGCGACCTCGAGGTGAAGGTGCTCGACCTCGAGATCCTCTCGACCTGCGAGACCCTGCCCTTCATGATCGACGGCGAGAGCGAGGCGAAGGAGGACGCGCGCCTGCGCTACCGCTACCTCGACCTGCGCACGAGCGCCATGCAGGACCGCATCCGGCTGCGCCACGAGGTGACGTTCGCGGCCCGGGAATACCTCGTCGGCCGGGGCTTTTACGAGATCGAGACGCCGACTTTCATCCGCTCCACGCCCGAGGGCGCGCGGGATTTCCTCGTGCCCTCGCGCGTCCAGCCGGGCAAGTTCTACGCCCTGCCCCAGTCGCCGCAGCTCTACAAGCAGCTCCTGATGGTGAGCGGCTTCGAGCGCTACTTCCAGATCGCGCGCTGCTACCGCGACGAGGACGCGCGCGGCGACCGCCAGCCCGAGTTCACCCAGATCGACCTGGAGATGAGCTTCGTGTCCAAGGAGGACGTGTTCGAGGTCGGCGAGGGGATGATGCGCCACATTTTCAAAAAGGTGATGAAGAGCGACCTGGCCGTCCCCTTCCAGCGGCTCCCCTATGATGAGGCCATGAGCAAGTACGGCAGCGACAAACCCGACCTCCGCTTCGGCCTGGAGCTCAAGGATTTCGGGGCGCCCGCCGCCAAGAGCGATTTTCAGGTATTCAAGACCGTGCTTGCGGCCAAGGGCCTGGTGAAGGCGCTCGTGGCACCGGGCTGCGGAGAATATTCCCGCAAGCAGATCACCGACCTGGAAGAAACGGCCAAGACATACGGCGCCAAAGGCCTCGCCTGGATGAAGGTGACCAAGGAAGGCACGCTGGAAGGAGGGGTGGCCAAGTTCTTCGAAAAGTCAGCGGCGGAGGTCATCGCGAGTCTTGCCGCCAAGCCCGGCGATCTCCTCCTCTTCGTGGCAGACAAGCCGCGCACGGCCTGCATCGCCCTGGGCGCGGTACGCACCCGCCTGGGCGCCGATTTGAAGCTCGCCAAAACCGGTGAGTATAAATTCGCCTGGATCATAGACTTCCCGCTCTTCGAATACAACGAGGAGGAAAAGAAGTGGGACCCGGCCCACCACCTCTTCTC
>CAZKOS010000054.1:13512-15603 GCA_964554445.1 uncultured Spirochaetaceae bacterium
GAGGTCATCGCCTTCCCCAAAAACACCCTGGGCGCCTCGCCCATGGACGACTGCCCGTCGCCGGTGGACGAAAAACAACTCCGGGATCTGCACCTGATGGTTGTCGAGGAAGAGAAGAAGGGGTAGCCGTCACCCGTTCGTTTTCACCCGCAGTCGCTTGAAAAACTCAATCAGCCGCGGCAGGGCCAGAATTTGGGAGGCCTCCTTCGGCACGGGGCCGCGCCGGGCGAGCTCCCAGATGCGGTCGACGATGTCGTAGGCGGCGCGCGGGCGGCCGAGTTTCCGGGCATTGGCCGACCGCTTGGCCAGGAGCGCGCCCTTGTCGAGGAGCCAATGGCTGGTCTTCTCGAGAATCTCGAGCGGCTCGCTGACAATCTCTCCCGCCCCTCCCTTGACGACGTATTCGGCGTTTCCGGTCTCCTGGCCGGGGATGACGTCCGTGAGCATGAGCGGCAATCCGCAGGCCAACGCCTCCGCCACCGTCAGCCCGCCCGCCTTGGTGATGATGAAGTCCGCCGCGGACATGAGCGCCTGCATGTTTTCGACGAAGTTGTAGACGCGCGTCGGACGGTGCCATTCCGTTTTCCTGAGCGCGGCGAATTGTTCCTTGTCGCCTCCCGTCGCCAGGATAAGCTGGACGGGCAGCCCCGAATGGTTGAGCACGTGCGCCGTTTCGGCGTAGAGGCGGCTGCGCCGGCTGCCGACAATGAGGACCGTCGTGAGCTTCGGGTCCCATCCCAGCTCCGCGCGGAGGGCGAACTTGGAACGCCGCTCCTTCGCGATGGCAGGATGCACCGGGATGCCGATGACTTCGACCCGTTTCCCGGGAAGCTTGGCTGAAAGCGCGAGCCGGCGCGCCGCCGCCGTCGGAACGATCGTCAGGTCGGAATACGAATTGAACCACATGTGATGGACGCTGACGAGGTCGGTGACCACGGTGACCAGGGGAATGAAGCGCTTGGTGAGCGAAAAGACCGCTCCGAGGGGGGCCTGGTACAGGGGGTAGGTGGAGACGATGATGTCCGGTTTCCGCTCGTCGACCAGCCCCCGCATGGCGCGGTAGAGCGACACCTGCACCCCGGCTTCCATCATCGCCTTGGCGGCGGCGGCGTCCGTCGCCCGGTAGCCGATCTTGTACAATTCCGGCAGGTCCCGGGCGACGCGGTCGTAATCCGTTTGGCTGGCCCGCAAACCGCGCGGGGCGCGCGGATCGTTCAGCACGTTGAGGATGGTGACGGCGCATTCTCTGCCGTGCGTCTCCCGCAGGGCGGCGGCGATCGCATTGGCCGCGCTGCGGTGGCCGAACCCGGCGTCGGCTGTAAGAATGAGCACTCGCTTTTTCCCGTTCATCGCTCTTAAGTATACCCATGACGACGGGCCGTGGGCAACCTCGGGCGGCCGGACTTGACCGGTCCTCGCGACCGGGGCTACCCTGGTACGATGAAAGAAGAGTTGTCGAGGATCGACGGCGATCAAGACCTGCACCGGAAACTGGAGCCCCTCTGCCGGCTTCACAAGGGCGAGGTGTGGGAAGACCCGGAAAAGGGCCACCGGGTCGGGGCGCTCGACGCGACCGACGGGGCCGACATGAAAAAGCTGGCGGGCGGCGAGACGGTCCCGCTCGCGGTGTGCGATCCGCCGTACAACATCGCGGTCGGAAATAAAAACACCCGCTCCCTGTTCCGGAACGACCTTGAAGGGTATCTCGATTTTTCCCGAGACTGGGTGCGCAACGTCGTCGGCCTGCTGAAATCCGACGCCGGCTTGTACGTCTGGCTCGGCGCCGACCAGAAGGACGGGCTGAAACCCTTTCCGGATTTCGCGCTCATGATGCGCGGGTTCGACGAGCTGAAAATCCGGAGCTTCATCACCGTCAGAAACCAGCGGGGGTACGGGACCCAGAAGAACTGGATGGCGGTCAGGCAGGAGCTCCTCTACTACGTGAAGGGCGATCCGGCGTTTCACGTGGAGGCCGAGTACACGGACATCCCGAAGATCCTGCGCGGGTACTACAAGGAAGTAAACGGGCGCGTGACGGAGAACCTGGAACGGGGAAAGTCCGAAAACATCCGGGCCGGCAATGTCTGGGTG
>CAZKOS010000055.1:0-15359 GCA_964554445.1 uncultured Spirochaetaceae bacterium
TATTTCGGAATCGGGAAAATCCCGGATCAGGAGGAGATTTTTTCAAAAAGATAGCCGGCCAGGGCTTTGGAATCTTCGGGGGTGAGCGATATGAAGCGGATGCCCGCCAGTCTGCCCTTGACCGCGACGACGGTGCCGGACGGCGAAAGCTCCCGGCCCCGCAGGGCGAACCGCAGGCGCTCGATGAACGTCTCCGGCTTGAGCGCGTCCGCGGCCCCGGGCGATATCATTTCGACGCCGAGCCCGCCCATGGACAGGTCGATGATTTTCCCGGTCACGAGGCCGGGAACGCCGCTCACCCGGAAGCTCAAGCGCAGCATTTCCTCGACCGGCGGGATTACCCGGATGTGGCGGCGCTGGTCCGCCTGCGGCCCGGCGGCGCGCGAAAGGATCTCCTGGAGGGCGGCAAACGTGTCGGGCCGGCCGGCGGGCTTGCGCAGAAAGCCGGCCACTCCCGCCCCGGCGAGCGTCTCTTCCTCCGCCTGCCGGGAATAGGCGATGACGATCATGTTCCTGGTGCGGGGATCGCGTTTCAGGGAGAGCGCGAGCTCCATCCCCCCCGCCGCCTCCTCGTCGACGTCGATGATCGCCCCGGCCGTCTCTCCGCCGTCCGCCAGTTCCCCCCGGGCCGCGGCGGCCGTCTCGACCGGAACGCCCCTGACGCCCAGCGAGAGGAGCATCCAGCAGAGGAGCTCGCGCGCGTCGGTGTGATCGGTAACGATCAAAAACGTCATGACAGGAAAAACATGCGCCACATCGCCGCGCTTGTCAAGAATGGAAATTCTTTCTTGACTATTCCGGGCCCATGAATGAAAATTATCATTGCATGAGCGATTATTCTGATCCCGAAAACCAGGAACTGTTGGCCGATTTTTTCCAGGAAGCGATCCAGCAGGGAGAGAGTCTCGAGCAGAACATCCTCGCGCTCGAGAACAACCCGCACGACCGCGAGGCGGTGGACGAGTTGTTCCGTGCGGCGCACACGCTGAAGGGCGGGGCGGCCACGGTCGGGATGAAGAAGCTGGCCGAGATCACCCACCTCATGGAAGACGTGCTCGACGAAATCCGGTCCGCGCGGCGCGAGGCGAGCGAGGAGGTCATCGAGTGCCTGCTCGCCTCGATCGACGTCATCAAGGCCATGATCGCCAACGGACAGGCCGGGAAAAAATACAATCCGAATACCGCCGCGCTCGAGAAACGGCTCAACGCCCTGAAGAGCGCGGCCGGGACCCCACCCGGGAAGACGAGCCGTCCGGGAGCGGAGGCGGGAGGGACGAAGCGCCCCGCGCCCGTGAAATCCGCCGGGGGAAAGCCGGTCCTTTCCGAATACGACCTGCTCGAGCTCAAGGAAGCCGCCGCGGGCAGCCGGTCGCTCTTCGAGATCAGCGTCGATTTCGACGAGGAAAACCTGATGAACACGGTCGGCGGCATTCAGGTGTACGCCGCCCTCAAGCGGGCGGGCAAGATCGTGAAGACCGTGCCCGATTTCGAAAAACTCTACCAGGACAATTTTTTCCCCGTCATCACCTACTACCTGGCCACCGACGAACCGGCCGCCGGGATCGAGGACCTCTGCACCATACCCGAGGTCACCCTCGGCGTACGGGTGGAGCCGCTCCTCTTCGAGGCGGACGGCCGCGGGAGCGGGGCGCCCGGCGGGGAGCCCGAATCCGGCGCGGAGGAGGCGGCAGACGAGGCGGAGCAGGATGCGGACGCAGCGCCGCCCGGCGAGTCACCCGGGTCCGCCGCGCAAGGCGCCGAACCGGCTTCCGGGACGGCCGTCGAAGCGGACCACGCGAGGAAGTCGGCCGGGTCCGTGCTCCGGGTCGATTCGCGGCGGATCGACCAGCTTCTCAATCTGGTCAGCGAAGTCGTCATCAACAAGGCGTCCTTCAACCAATTGATCGGCGAAGTGAATTCCAATTTCACCCAGTTCCAGACGGGGCAGGGGGAATACCGGGAGACGCTTAAGGACCTGTTCGAATCGCTCCCCGCCTGGATCGAGGAAGCCGTGGCGGGAAAACCGGCCAAGGTCGTGAAAAAGGAAATGCTCGCCAGGTTCGGGCATCTCGGCGGCTCCTTCAACCAATACGAGTCGTCGCTCAAGGACACCATGGGACACCTCAAGGGCATCACCCAGAACCTGGCCCGCATCGCAAGCGACCTGCAGGAAGGGGTGATGAAAATCAGGATGGTGCCCATCTCCCAGATTTTCTCCCGTTTCCCCCGGCTCGTGCGCGACCTTTCCAAGTCGCTGCGGAAACAGGTCAAGCTCACCATCCAGGGCGAGAACACCGAGCTCGACAAATCCGTCATCGAGGACCTGCTCGATCCCCTGATCCACTGCGTCCGCAATTCCATCGATCACGGGATCGAGGACCCCGCGACCAGAAAGCGGCTGGGCAAGGATCCCGAGGGGAACGTCGTGCTCAAGGCCGGCAACGAAGGGAACATGGTCGTCATCGAGATATCCGACGACGGGCGCGGCATCGACGTGGAGCTCGTCCGGAAAAAAGCCGTCAAGCAGGGGATCCTCCATGAAAGCAAGATCCTGTCCGAGATCGAGGCGTACAACCTCATCTTCGAGCCCGGATTTTCCACCTCCTCCGTGGTCACCGACGTCTCCGGGCGCGGGGTGGGGCTCGACGTGGTCAAGAAGCAGATCGAAAAGCTCTCGGGCATGGTGAGCGTCGGGAGCGAGCCCGGCCTGGGCGCCAAGTTCACCATCAAGCTCCCCCTCACGCTCGCCATCATCCAGGGGCTCCTGGTGCGGGTCGGCCGGAACGTGTTCGCCATCCCCGTCACCTCGGTCATGGAAACCCTCAAGGTGCGCCTGGACGACATCAAGCGCATCGACAATTACGAAGTATTCAACCTGCGCGACGACGTCATTTCGCTCGTCCGGCTGCACACCCTCTTCCACATCGAGTCCGCCGTCGAGGCCGACACCCAGTACATCGTCGTCGTCGGTTCGAAAGGGCCGCGCATCGGCATTCTGGTTGATTCGCTGATCGGGGAGGAGGACGTGGTCATCAAGCCCCTCAAGGACCGGTTCACCAAATCGCCGGGGATCGCCGGGGCCTCCATCCTCGGCGACGGCACCGTCTCGCTCATCATCGACGTCGCCCAGCTCCTCGAGCTCGGCATGCGCATCGGCAGCGAGGAGCGGCGGCAGCGCGAAAAAGCCGGCCTTGAGGAGAAAGGGAACGCATGAGCTCGATCCTCGAAAACGCGCAAGAGCTCGGCGTCGACGACGAGGGCGTCCTCGACGCCGCCAAGAAACAGGAAAAGATCGACTTTAAAATGGTGACTTTCTCCCTGGCCGGCCGCCAGTACGCGATCAACATCATGAAGGTGAAGGAGATCTCCAAGGCCAACCGCTTCACCTTCGTGCCCAATACGCTCGCCTTCGTCGAGGGGGTGTACAACCTGCGCGGCGAGATCATCACCATCATCGACCTCCGGAAGATGTTCAACCTGCCGTCCGTCCCGCGCTCGGGCGACCGGCTGGAAAACATCATCATTCTCAACATCCAGGAGAACGTCATCGGCGTCATCGTGGATTCGATCGAAAACGTCATCGGCGTTTCGTCCCGGACGATCCAGCCCCGCCACCCGCTCTTCACCGACATCCAGATGAAATACATCAGCGGGGTGGTGGAAACGGGCGGGAAGCTCTACGTCATCCTCGACGTCGAGCGGATTTTCGGCGAGGAGGAGCAGGCGGGGGCCGGCGCCCCGGACGATCTGCGGGCGCCGGAGGCGCAAGCCGCCGCCGGCGCGAAACCGGCCGCCGCGGAAGGCGCCGTGCAAGCGCGGCGCGCGCCGGAACCGGCCGCCGGGAAGCCGGGGCGCGCCAAGGCCGACGAAGCCCTCGATTTCCAATTCGTCTCCGAAACCCTCGCCGCCTTCGACTCGTTTCACGTCGACGCGGTGAACGAGGAGTGGGTGAAATCGCGGCTCGGCGACTGGAAAAAGATGCGGAACAAAAAGGGCCAGGCGGTCCAGCTGAAGGACAAGCAGGAGGCCCTCGACTTCCTCGACCCGTTTTTCTCCCCGCACACCGGGGAGTTGTGGGGCGAGGAATACAAGAACGAGGTCGAAAAGGCGCTCTGGAAGGGCGAGATGCTCTCCATCAAGGCCTGGAACCCGGGCACCGACAAGGGATACGAGGCCTATTCGATCTGCGCCATCCTGAAGCAGCGCTACCCGAAGGCGCGGATCAAGGTGTGGGCGTGCGACACCAACCTGCTCGCCATCAGCGCCGCTCCCCTCGTGGTGCTCGACCGCGACGTCGTGCCCGAGTATTTCATCAAGGCGGGGTACGTCAAAGGCGGGGCGAAGGGCTACCAGTTCGCCCAGGAGATGAAGGATTGCGTGCTGTTCGAGTACCATGACGTCCTCCACGGCACGAATCTTCCCGAGCTCGATCTGATCGTGGCCCGGGATCTGCTCTCCTTCTGTACCACCGCCCAGAAAGAAAAGTTGGTCGCCGAATTCGCCGGGATGCTCAAACCGGGCGGCTTCCTCCTGGTGGGAACGAACGAGCGGATCGCTTTTCCCGATCTCGCGCTCGCCCACGAGGGAAATGTTGTTGCATACCGCAAGGAAAAAGATTAGACTTTGACCTGGCGCGGTCAGGGTCGCATGTGAAGAGAGAGAGGGACTGTGCGATGAGAGTGGAGTACATCAACCCCTTTGTGGAAGCCGCGTTCAACGTTCTGCGTGAAGTTCTCAACGTGGAAATCAAGCGCGGCGAGTTGTACCTCAAATCGGTTTCGCAGCCGGTGCTCGGCGTCACCTCGATCGTCGGATTGGCCGGCGACGTGGAGGGCCGGGTGCTGTTCGACATGGCCGAAAGCACGGCCCTGGACATCGCCTCGCAGATGAACGGGGAGAAACTCGCCTCGTTCGACGACCTGGCGAAGGCCACCATCACCGAGCTCGCCAACATGATCACCGCCCAGGCGATCACGAAACTGCACGATCTCGGGTTTCAATTCGACCTGACCCCGCCGGCGATTTTCACGGGGGACAACATGCAGGTGACGGACACCGAGATCGAGGCGCTCATCGTTCCGATCGAGATGAAATTCGGAAAAATCGAGATCAACGTCGCCATCAGAGAGAAGAATTAGGAGGGTTGAGGCTCATGAAAACAAAAATGGATTTTCCGACCATCAACCAGCGCAAACCGGACGGTATGAAGGATAATGGAAAACCATATCGCGTCCTCATCGTCGACGATTCCATGTTCGTCACGAAGCAGATTGAGCAGTATCTCACCTCCGAAGGATTCGACGTCGCCGCCACCGCCGTGAACGGCCAGGACGGACTCGACAAGTACAAGGAGCTCTACCCGAACGTCGATCTCGTGACGATGGACATTACCATGCCGGTGATGGACGGCGTGACCGCCCTGGAAAAGATCATCGAGTTCGACAAGGACGCGAAGATCATCATGATCAGCGCCCTCGGCAAACAGGACCTGGTGAAAAAATCCCTGCTCCTCGGCGCCAAGAATTACATCGTCAAGCCCCTCGACCGCAAGCGGGTTCTCGAGCGCGTGCTCATGACGCTCAAGAAGTAATTCGCCCTTGACAAATGCCATCAATTACTATATCACCTCCCTATATGGGCGGCTAGCTCAGTTTGGTTAGAGCACTAGCTCGACACGCTAGGGGTCGCTGGTTCGAGTCCTGCGCCGCCCATATATTCTTGCCTATAGTGAATCTTCGCTATAGGTTTTTTTGTATAGGGGAGCAGGACTCGAAGCGGAGGGCCGGCGCGAAAACCTGGAGCGCGACCCGGCAGGGATGCCGGGTCAGGCCCGGAGACGGGTTTTCAGGGGGCGGCAGGAGGCCGGCCCCTGAAAACCGAGTCCTGCGCCGCCCACAAATTCTGCCTATAGTGAAATCTCACTATAGGTTTTTTTTGTAAAAGTAAAATCACACTCCGCCCGTTTCGCTTGACAATCGGACCTAATGCGCTTAGCCTTTTACCAACCGTGGATTCCGTGACATGAAACCGCCGTCCCTATTCGATGCTGCAGGCGGACGGGCGGGCGGATTGCGCGGTCATACCATTTTCCGGTGCTCCGGTCAGCGAGGCGTCAGCATGGCGAGTATCACCTTATTCATCGTGGAGGATGAAAATATCGTCGCCCTGGACATGCAGAAGCGGCTGGAAAAACTCGGCTATCTCGTGGCCGGGATCGCCGCCACCGGCGAGGAAGCGGTGGAGCGGGTCCTCGCCCTCCGGCCGGAGCTGGTCCTCATGGACATCAAGCTCGCCGGCAAGATGGACGGCATCGAGGCGGCGGAAAAAATCCTGCAAACCTATTCGGTACCCATCGTCTACATCACCGCCTTCACGGAAGAGGTGACCCTGAAGCGGGCCAAAATCACCGAACCGTTCGGGTACATCCTGAAACCGTTCGAGGAACGGGAATTGCGCATCAATGTGGAGATCGCGTTGTACCGGCACCAGATGCAGAACATGCTCAAGGAACGGGAGCAGCTCTTCCAGACCACGTTCGAAAGCATCGACGACGCGGTCATCACGACGGACGCCGAGATGCGACTCCAGCTCATGAACCCGGCGGGCGAGGCCTTTACCGGCCGGCGCTTTCCCGACGCCCGGGGCAAACTGCTCTACGACATTCTCGCCGTCGAGGACCGGGAGACCGGCCGCCGGATCGACCTGTTCCGGGAAACCGCCGCCGGGGAGAAACCGCTCTGCCTGGTGACGGCGAAAAACGGCGAGAAACGGGTCGTCCAGGTGAGCACCATCCCTTTGAGCGGCCGCGCCGGGAGCCGGGTGGGGAGCGTCATCGTGCTCCACGATTTCACCGCGCGGGAAAAATCCGACCGCGCCCTGCGCCTGAGCGAGGAGCGGTATCGGGAATTCTTCGAGAACAATTTGGCGGGCGATTTCATCTCCTCGGCTGCGGGCGTGATCCTCACCTGCAACACCTCCTTCGCCGCCATCCTGGGTTTCGACTCGCCGGAAGAGGTGATGCGGTACGACCTGTCGGTGTTTTTCCCGGACTACACGCGGGACGACTCGTTCCTCAGGCTTCTCGATCGCGAAAAACGTCTTCAGAATTTCAGCCTCGAATTCGTGGACCGCAACCAGCGCCCCCTGTTCCTCACCGCCAACGTCATTCCGGAATTCAACGGCCGCGGCGCGCTCGAGGAGATCAAGTGGTACATCATCGACAAGACCGAAAACCGCAAGATCCAGGAGCAGCTCCTGCAGTCGCAGAAGATGGAGGGCATCGGACGCCTCGCCGGCGGCATCGCCCACGATTTCAACAATCTGCTGGGCGCGATCATCGGCTACGCCGATCTCCTCCTCGATTCGCTGCCCGAGAACGACCCGATTCGAAACGACATCGAGGCCATCCGCAAGGCCGGGCGCAAGGCCGCCGCGCTCACCCGGCAGCTCCTGGCGTTCTCCCGGCGCCAGGTGCTGCAGCCGAAGGTGATCGATCTCAACACCCTCGTCGCCGACCTCGAAAAAATGCTCAAGCGCCTGCTCCCCGAGAACATCAAGCTCCTCTCCGTTCCGGAGGAACCGCTCTGGAAGGTGAAGGTCGACCCCATCCAGATCGAACAGGTGCTCATCAACCTCGCCCTCAATGCCCGCGACGCCATGAGCGAGGGGGGCAAGCTCACCATCGCGAGCGCCAATGTGGTCGTCAAGGAAGATCGACCCAAGACCCACTTCGGCATTCCCAGCGGCTCGTACGTGCTCCTCAAGGTGAGCGACACGGGGATCGGTTTTTCCGACGAGATGAAGCAGCGGATTTTCGAGCCGTTTTTCACCACCAAGGCGCCCGGTGAGGGGACGGGGCTGGGCCTTTCCACCGCCTACGGCATCATCAAGCAGAGCGAGGGATACATTTTCCTGGAAAGCGAGCTCAACCGGGGATCCACGTTCTTCATCTACCTGCCGCGTTCCAGGGCGGAAGCCTCCCAGGCCGAGGTCGTCGCGTCCGTCGTGCACACGAGGGGGACCGAGTCGATCCTCCTCGTCGAGGACGAGGACGTGTTCCGCGAGATGGTGAACAAGGCGCTCGAGAAATACGGCTATAACGTGCTCAATGCCAGCAACCCGGGAGAAGCGCTCCTCATCTGCGAGCAGTACGCCAATCCCATCCACCTGCTCATCACCGACGTCGTGATGCCCCACCTCTCCGGCATCAAACTCGCGGAACGGCTTCTCAAGATCCGGCCGGAGATGAAAGTGCTCTACATTTCCGGCTACTTCAACAACGCCTCGGCCAAGCATCCGGAATTCGGGCAGGATACGTATTTCCTCCAGAAGCCGTTTTCCCCCTCCGAGCTGGAACAGAAGGTGCGGAAGATCCTCGACGTCGAGTGACTATATCTATGCGCGATTAACTTGAGGACACGAGGAAAGAAAAGATCGATAAGGAAACCAGGAATCCAGGAAAAAGAACAAGGTCATGTCAATTTGATCTGACACTCAGAGAAAAATCGTTTTTTTTCTAGGATTTTTTCTTCCCGATTTATTCTTGATTTCCCAATCCTGGTTTCCTGGTTTCCTTAGCTCCCCTCTCCTCCTGATGTTTTTTCAGCCGCTTGCGGAGCGTGACTTCATTGCCCTGCGCGTTGTAGTCGACGGCGTCGAAAAAAATCTTGGTCAGGAAGATGCCCCGGCCGTTGAACTGCAGCAGGTTTTCCCCGGAGAGGGCGGGGATGCTCCGCCAGTCGAATCCGTCTCCCTCGTCCCCGATGATCACCACCAGCTCCTCCGTGGTGAGCTTCGAGGCGACCGTGATCCGCCGCGGCCGCTCGATCAGCAATTCCATTTTTTCCTTGACCAGGTCGTTGAACGAACCCGAGCGCAGGGCCGCGTTCTTCTCCTCGAAACCGATGCCGAGGCAGCCGTGTTCGACGGCGTTGTTGATCATTTCCTCGATCCCGATGCGGACGTTGATGAGCTCCGGTTCGGGCAGGAGGCGGTCCAGGTTGAGGGTGATCTGGTTGATGATCGGCAGGACGTTGAAGTCGAAGGGGGCGAACTCGAATTTTTTACCGTCCTCGACCAGCGTCTGCGTCGCGAGCTCCGGGAAGCGGACGATCTCCCGGTGGCGCAGGACCTGGTGGAGAACGTCCACCACTTCCTCGACCTTGAACGGCTTTTTGAAAAAATTGATCGCCCCGCCGCGCAGGGCCTGGAGGAGCACCTCCTCGCTCCCGAACCCCGAGATGAGGATGACGAAGGCCCCCGCGTCGAGGCGCTTGATCTCCCGGAGCAGGGTCAGGCCGTTCATTTTGGGCATCTGGATGTCCGAGATCACGAGGGCCGGGCGCTCGAGCCGGTAGAGATCGATCGCCTCCTCTCCGTTCTGGGCGGCGATGACCTCGTAGCCCGCCCGCTGGATGAAGCGGACGAGGATGGTGCGCATGAGCTCCTGGTCGTCGGCGACCAATATCTTGTAACGCGTCACGGTCCGGGTTTCCTCTTGCCTCGCGGGCCCGCTCTAGAGTATATATACACCAGGGCGGGCGGATTTCCGTTTTCATTCACGAAACGCAATTTTATTGTAAGGGATCGGAAAACGGAAAACCAGCAAAATTGCGCGTGTCGAACGGCGGTTGATTTTCAACATCGCGCGCCCGGGAAAGCGGATCATTTCCCGCCGCCCCCTCGCCGGCGGTTTTTGCGCCGCTGAAGGCGGGAAACCCGGGAATTCCCTCCACTTGGAACAACACAGGGAGCGTGCATCAGCCTCACGGGCGGGAAGACGGCCCGGCCGCGCCGCCCGATGCGATCGGGGAGCGGTCCGACGAAGTCGCGGAGCATTTAATGGAACAAAAAGATATCAGGAATTTTTGCATCATCGCCCACATCGACCACGGGAAATCGACGCTCGCCGACCGGTTCATCCAGCGCGCCCACCTCGTCGCCGACCGGGATTTCCACGATCAGATCCTGGACAGCATGGACATCGAGCGCGAGCGGGGCATCACCATCAAGTCGCAGGCCGTCGCCATCCCCCACCGCACCCGCGACGGGCGGGAGTACCTCCTCAACCTGGTGGATACGCCGGGCCACGTCGATTTCGCGTACGAGGTGTCGCGCGCCATCTCGAGCACCGAGGGGGCGCTCCTCGTCATCGACGCCACGCAGGGCGTGGAGGCGCAGACCCTGGCCAACCTGTACCTCGCCCTGGAGCACGACCTCGAGATCATTCCCGTCATCAACAAGATCGACATGGCGAGCGCCGACGTACCCAACGTCAAAAAGCAGATCGAGCACGACCTCGGCATGGACCCGGACGGCGCGTTTCTCATCTCGGCCAAGCTGGGCACCGGCATCGACGAGCTCATGGAGGCGATGGTCGAGCGCATCCCGCCCCCCGCGGGCGACGCGGCGGCGCCGCTCAAGGCCCTGATCTTCGACTCCCACTACGACCCCTACCGGGGCGTGGTGGTGCACGTGCGCGTTTTCGACGGCGTCATGCGGCGCGACCAGCAGATCCGCTTCTGGTGGAACGGCTCGGTCTACCAGGTGGAGGAGGTGGGCATCTTCCGCATCAGCCTCGCCAAGACCGACTCGCTTTCGGCCGGCGAGGTCGGCTATTTCATCGCCGGGATCAAGACGGTCTCCGACACGCGCGTCGGAGACACCGTCACCGACGACCGGCGCCCCTGCGCCGAGCCGCTCAAGGGCTTCCGCGAGGTGAAGCCGGTGGTGTTCTCGTCCATTTACCCCGTCGATTCGAACGATTACGAGGAATTCGTGGCGGGAATGGAGAAGTTGAAGCTCAACGACGCCTCCCTCGTCTACGAGAAGGACTCCTCGGCGGCGCTCGGCTTCGGCTTCCGCTGCGGCTTCCTCGGGCTCCTGCACCTGGAAATCGTCCAGGAGCGGCTCGAGCGCGAGTACGACCTGGCGATCGTCTTCACCGCGCCCTCCGTGCGCTACCACCTGTACATGCAGGACGGGACCGAGCGGCGGATCGACAATCCGCTCGAGTACCCGGACGCGACCCTCATCGAGCGGGCCGAGGAGCCGTACATCAAGGCGGGCATCATCACCCCGGGCGAATACCTGGGGAGCATCATGACCCTCGCCCTCGAGAAGCGCGGGACGCAGGTCTCCCTCACCTACCTGGACGAGAAACGGGTCGAGGTCTTCTACGAGCTGCCCCTGGCCGAGGTCTTGTTCGATTTTTACGACAGGCTGAAATCGATCAGCCACGGCTACGCCTCGTTCGATTACGAGCTCCTGGGCTACCGGACCACCGAGCTCGCCAAGCTCGACATTCTGGTCAACGGCAAGCCGGTGGACGCGCTCTCCCAGCTCGTCTTCAAGGGCAACGCCTACGCGCGCGCCCGCTCGATCTGCAAGAAGCTGGCCGCCGAGATCCCGCGCCACCAGTTCAAGATTCCGATCCAGGGCGCCATCGGCGGCGCGATCATCGCCCGGGAGACGATTTCCGCCTTCCGCAAGGACGTCACCGCCAAGTGCTACGGCGGCGACATCACCCGCAAGCGCAAGCTCCTCGAGAAACAGAAGGCCGGTAAAAAAAGAATGAAGATGGTGGGCAACGTGGAGTTGCCGCAGTCCGCGTTCCTGTCGGTGCTCAAGTCCGACGAGGAGTGAGCGCGTCGGACGAACGCGGGTTATTGGGACAACCGCTGTATATTCATCCTCATCCATGAAGTGTATTTTTCCGGTACGTAAATCACCATTTCAATGAACCGTCGACCCGTCGGCTCAATCGACCGCCGCCCGGGCGCGCGCGATCCTGTGCTGCAGGTAGCGCCCGGCGGCGAGGGCCTGCGCCGCGTACCCCTTGGTGTAGCGGGGCAGCCCCGTCCGCTCCGGGAGCTGGAACCAGGCGTGATCGGCCCGCCGCAGGACCTCCCATTGCCCGGCGCTCATGGCGCCTTCGACCGGCCGGGCGGGAGCGACCAGGTCGGCGAATACGGCGACCGCCTCCCGGACGATCGCCTCCTCCGCCTGAAGAAAATCACTCACCGTTGTCCGATCCCATGCTTCCGGCCGCCGGCCGGACGGCCCGGGCGCGGCGGAATCGCCGCCGGCGCGACCGGCCAGGACCGCGAGCGCATCCCCGGCCGTGGTGAGGACGGGCGCGCCGAGCGGCAGTCCGAAAGGATTGAGGTCGAACACCCGCCGCTCCTGCGCGACGAGCGCCGCCAGGTTTTGGGCGTAGGAGGAGAGGACGAGGTCGCTCGCCACCCGGCCCCCGTCCTTCGCGGCGAGGAAGACGAGGGAACGCTCGGAAAAATACGAGAACTCCTCCTGGCCGCGGGCGCGTAGGCGGCCCGCGGTCGCGAGACCGCGCAGGTCCACCGGCGAGCCGGGGGCGTGCGTTCGCGAAGAGGGAAAGCTGAAATCAAGGCCGGCCAGGAAGACCGGCGCGCGGGTGAGCCGCAAGGCGGCGTAGACGGCGGCCACCCCGACGCTTCCCAGGGGAGGGATCGGGAGCGGCAGGAGGCGTGACGAGCGAAGCCGGTCCCACAGGGCGAGCGGGTGGAACTCCGACGAGAAAAAGTAAACGGGGCGCTCCCTCTTTTCAAGGCACAAGCGGACGACCTGCGGCGCGCTCGCCAGGTCGGCGATGAGAGTGACCGGCCGGCCGTCGAGCGCGAGAAAATCGCCGATATTCACGAATTGCGGTTCGAGGGAGAGCACGTAATCGGGGACGAGGCCGGAAGCGATGAGGATCGGCAGGGCCGTGTCCACGGCGAGGACGGCGCAGCGGCCCGCCAAGGAGGTGACGAGCGGCAGGGAGCGGGGCAGGGAAGGCCCGGCGCCGACGACGACGATCGGCCGGTCGACGGCCAGGCCGTCCAGGTCGCGGGCCCGCGGCAGGAGGGGCAGGTTGGCGAAGAGGTTTTTCACGTACAGGAGCCCGAGATGGATGAGCGTCATCCTGTTCTGCCAGAAGATCCGGATCTCGCGGGACAGGTACTCCTCGACGGCGTCGTAGAATTCCGGAAAGAGGCGGGCGCCTCCGCACAGGGTGAGGCGGACGACCCGGCGGAAGGAGCCCGGGGAGAGACGGGCGAGGGCCTCGCGCACCGGCAGCAGGTCGTCCGCCCGGACGACGGTCAGCCGCTCGTCTTCCCGGAAGGGGCCGAGCGCCTTTGCCTCCGCGAGGCGCATGAGCGCCGGATCGCGCTCGACGCAGAGGACGTGGCACCGCTCGGGCAGCCGCCGCAGGAGCTCGCCGATTCCGTACCCGAGCCCGAACGAGGGAACGAAGACGAGGGACGAGGGAAGGAGGGGGGCGGTGGAGGCGAGCGTGGCCGCCGCGGCCGCCGGGTTTTTCGACGAATACAGGTATTTGCCGCCGTAGAAAACGGTGAGGCCGTTTCCCGTGTCCTTGAGTTGGGGCGGGTGTCCTTCCGTTACCATGAGGAAGCCACCTCCTCAGGCGTCGTCACGGACGGCTTTCGCCCGCCCGGTCCCTTCGCCCCGCCTCATGCCGCCGGGGCGGGACGCGTGTTCGCGGCGCGTCGGACGTTATTGTTTCTTCTCGAACAGCTTGCGGTAGGCATCGAGACCGGCGTTGATCGCGTCCTCCCGGTCGGCGAGCGGACCCATTTTGTCGAGATCGACGAATTGGTGGTAGAAAACGCTCGTCGATTTATTGAAGTCCAGCTGGATGTTCCCCTGCGAGGAATCGTACATCACCTGTCCCTGGTTTTTGATCAACCCGTACTGCAAATACTGGTGAAACTGGACGGGGTCCAGGGGCGTAAACGTTTGCCCGGTGAAGAGGTAGGGCATGCCCCGAACGTACAAGTGATCCGCGATAAAATAGTAGAAATTCAATGCGTCCAGGTTTTCGACGTTCTTGAACCGCGTTTTGATCGTATCGAGATCCGACTGGGGCGGCGTGCGCTCGTCGGCCAACTCGCACACGACGACCAGGTCGCGCAGCAGGATCGGCTTCGAGAGCTCGCCTTTTTTGAGAGCGAAAGCTTCCTTGAAAAAGAGGCTTTCCGTCTGGGCGTCCCCGATCGAGGTCGTGGAGTCCTTCATGTCCGGAATCGTGTTGAGAAAGGGGAGGTTGTTGTAATTGATGGGGAAGAATCCCGTTTCGTAGAGTTTCAACCCGGCGCCGGACGCCGCCGCGGCCGCGCCGTTTTTCCGGGCGCTCTCGAGGTATTTTTTGGCCTCCGCCTCGAAGTAGCTCTCCACCCGGCCCTTCTGAAACTGGAGGATATAGCTCTTGATCTCGTCGATCGTTTTCGGCGAAGACAGGTCCGCCGGCACCGCCTCCTTGTCGCAGCGGTAAATGAACCATTGTCCGCCGAACGAGATCACGTCGCTGATCTCGCCCTGTTTCAGGGCGAATATCTTGTCCGTGACTTCCTTGCTCCCGATGGTGTTTTCGAGGCTGTAGTACGATTGCCAGTCGAGCTCGGGCGAGCCTTCGCCCTTGGAGACGGCGCGCACCTGCTCGTCGAAGGTGGATTGGTGATTGATGATTTTCGTGTACGCGTCCGTGGCTTCGCTTTCGGTCTTGGTGACGATCCGGGAGAGCTTGATGCGGCGGAAAAGATCCTTGTTCTCGGCCGCGAATTTTACGATTTCCTGTTTCGGGTAATCGTCGTATTTCCACTGCACGTACCGGAATTTTTTCTCCGGAGAGCCCATCGAAGCCGCGTCGTCCTCCAGGAGCTTGTTCGCGAAGGGTTGGACCAGGGACTGGAGGAGCTTGATCTCTATGAGCTGTTGCTTGAAATAGTCAAAGAGATCATGGCGCTCCATGGCATCCGCCTTGTTGTAGCGCTCCAGGGCCCCGGACGAGCTGATATAGTTTTCCACCTCGGCGTCCGAGACGGTGAGGCCGTTTTTCTCGGCCTCGGCCAGGGCGGCCGTGTGAAAAATCATGTAGGGCAGGAGGTAGCGGAGCGCGGTCTCGTCGTCCATCTTCTGGCCGCTGGAGGTGGTCGCCTCCTGCAGGTTGGCGACCTGGCGGGCGAAGTAATTGCCGGGCGCCCAGACGATGGGGTGTCCGTCGTACGAGCCGAACGTGACAGACACATTGTTGGAATTGGCGGTGCGTCCCCACCAGAGCAGCCCGAAGAGGACCAGCAGAATGAGGACGACCGAGGGGACGGTGAGCCTGGATGTCTTTTTCTCCCCTTTTTCGTCCTTTTTGTTTTTTCCGGCGAGGCGTTCGCGAATTCTTCTAGCTTCTCTTGAGGCCATGGTGTATCCTTTGCGTGTTGACCGATGTTCGGGAGGGCGCAACCCTCGAGCCTAAAAAACTGTCCATGAGTTACATGGAAGCGGAGTTAAAAAATATCATTGTGGATTTGAAATGTCAATCCGAGGAA
>CAZKOS010000056.1:0-13084 GCA_964554445.1 uncultured Spirochaetaceae bacterium
TTCCTTACCCGATAGAGTGTTAATCCATGTTTCTGGTTGCGGAAGTAGAAAACCAATTTCTATTGAGTATGGATTATTGGCGCTGATAGGCGGTCAAATCATTATCAAGCAGCAGCCTCAATTAATTTCGCAGTTGCTTTTTCACCGCCGGCAAACACAAAAATCGATGCCGGCGACATTTTAGAAATCGATTTATACCCGCAAAGCTACGCTTTGTCGGATATTTTCGATTATAATTCTTTACACTTTCCTCCTGAAAGAAAAATATCTTAGGGCAAAAAAAACCCCTTGCTCTATGAAGTAAGGGGCTATTTTCTCAATTACTTCTTCTCTTCCTTCGTGCTCTTCGTGCCTTCTTCGCGCTCTTCGTGTCCTCCGTAAAGGCCCGCGTAGAGCGAACTATCCCACCAAGGCGCGGTCTATCTCCGGGCGGTTGAATCCGAGAATGACCCGGCCGTTGATTTCAATGACCGGCACTCCCATCTGGCCGCTCTTGCGCACCATTTCCTCCGCCTTCCGGGTGTCCCGGGATACGTCGTATTCCGTATAGGAGACGTTTTTGCCCGACATGTACTGTTTTGCCATCGTGCAATACGGGCAACTCGGCGTCGTATAAATGCTCACACTCATCTCTTTCTCCTTTGAAATGATATATATGAAAAGTACTATATATCATCAACAAAGTCAACCTTCCGGGGAAAAATGTCGGGAGAGGATCAATACTTGGACAGGTTCTGCTCGAAGGCCTGGCGCAGCCGCTCCCGGATGGAGGTGAAGTGCGCCTCGTCCGAGAAGCCGAAGTCCTTGAGCACCTCCGGTTCGATCTGGTCGAACACCATCTTCTCCTCCTCGAGGTTGCAGATGACGTTCGCCAGGTAGACCGTATAGACCAGGTCGCGCAGGTCGTCGCCGCAGACGGTGGGCTCGTGGTGGTAGCGGATGGCGGCGATGAGCTGGGGCGGGAAGTTCCATTTTTCGGCGATCTTGGCCCCCACCTCGGCGTGGTTCATGCCGGAGGAAAGCCGCTCGAACATGCCCGAGGGAATGGCTTTGGCCTTGCAGAAGTCCTGGATCTTGGCGAGGAGCTGGGGGTGGAGCGAGGTGAAGATGATCTGGCCCAGGTCGTGAAGAATGCCGCCGGTGTAGGCGTCGTCGAGAAGCTCCTTTTTGCGCTTGAAATTCTTGGCCAGCATGTAGGAATAGAAAGCCACCCGGTACGAGTGGTCCCAGAGCCAGCGGATCTCCGAATAGCGCTTGAAGAAGATCTTCTGGGTGCCGTAGGAATAGAGGAGGTTCTTCAGGTTCTTGAGCCCGACGAGCTTCACCGCCTCGACGATGTTGTCGACCTTTTTGGGAAGCATGAACTGGGCCGAGTTGACGAGCTTCAGGAGGTCGGCGGTGAGGGAGGGATCGATCGATATCTGCCTGGCGACGTCGCCTATCTCCACGTCCGGGTTGGAGATGAGCCGCTGCAGGTGGACGATGTTCTCCGGGAACTGCGGCAGGGCGTCGATCTGGTCCCCGATCTCCCGGATGAGGAGCTCGAGCTTTTCGAGCTGGACCTGGTCGAACGGGATGCTCAAGGAGGCGACGGTCTCGCCGTCCTTGAAATCGATGTCGAAACAGTCCTCCGACAGGCCGATTTTTTTCAGCATCAGGATGATGATGATGATGCCCAGGCCGGCGCCTTCCGAGTTGTCGATCAGGGTGGCGGGCGCGTCCTCCACGTCGTTGAACGCCCGGGCGCGCGCGATCCGGTCGAAGACCCGGATCTGCTCGGTCTTGGTGATCTCGACGTTGTTCTTGACGATGATGTCGAAGTTCCCGCCGCGCTTCTGGAGCACGATCTTGATGTAGTAGCCGTGCTCCTTCTGCTTCTGGAGGTAATAGTGGATGTTCTCCAGGGTCTCGTCCTTGAAGTGCGCCATCCCGGACTCGTAGTCGTCCTTGTTGTTGATATTGAGGCCCTTTTCCTTGAAGTAGACGCGCTTGGTGTTGGCCTTCTGGGCGTTGAAGGCGATCTCGCGCATGCAGTAGGCGAGCCGGTCCTTCAGCTTCTGCTGCCCCAGCTCCACGAGGAACGACTCGAGCAGTCGCTCGAGGTAGAGCTCGATGTCGTGCGGGATGGAAAAAAGCTTGACGGTGAGCGGCACCGACGCTTGGATCGAGTGTTTTATTTTCTCGACGTCCACTTCCATGGGCATACGCGCGGACCCCGTTCCTTCTTTACTGAATGATGCATAACGGCTCGGCGCCGAAATGGCCGGGACCCGTCCCGCGAGAGGGAATCGGGTCACCCCCGCCGTGTCGTATGTACCTCTTATTGTATAAGAAGGCGCCTGGAAAGGCAACAAGAAAAAAACGCGGGAGGCGCGTCCGGAACCGATAAAAAAAAAGCCGTACCCGTGCTATAATCGTTATTATGGTAATGGCATGAAAATGCATGCGACGAGTGCGGGAATAAGTGACGCGAGGCAGACATCGTGAAGATCGCCACCTTCAATTGCAACTCCGTCCGCGTCCGCCTCGACCAGATCCTGGGCTGGCTCGCCCGGGAAGCGCCGGACGTCCTCTGCCTGCAGGAGACCAAGGTGCAGGATCCGGACTTTCCGGCCGCGGCCTTTCGCGAGGCCGGGTATCACGTCGTCTTTCGCGGGCAGAAGACCTACGCCGGCGTGGCGATCGCGAGCAGGGCGGAGCCGCAGTCGCCCGCCTACGGGCCGGGCTTCATCCCGGACGGCGGCGAGCCGGACGAGGCCCGCCTGATTCGTGCCCGGATCGCCGGTGTCGAGGTTCTCAATACCTACGTGCCGCAGGGACGCGCGGCCGATTCCCCGCACTTCGCCTACAAGCTCGACTGGCTCAAACGCTTCCGCCGCCTGCTCGAACGGGAATACTCGCCGGATCGGCCTCTCGTCTGGTGTGGCGACCTCAACGTGGCGCCGGAGCCCATCGACGTCCACGATCCCAAGCGGCTGAAAGACCACGTCGATTTCCACCCCTTGGCCCGGGCCGCCCTCGAGGAGGTGCGCGCCTGGGGTTTCACGGACGTCTACCGGCTCTTTTACCCGGGAGCGCCCGGCCACTACTCCTTCTGGGACTACCGGTTCTCGGGCACCGTCGAGCGCAACCGCGGCTGGCGCGTCGACCACATCTGGGCCACCCGGCCCCTGGCGGCGCGGGCGCGCCGCGCCTGGATCGACGTGGAAGCGAGGAAGGCGGAGCGGCCGTCCGATCATACGTTCGTGGTTGCCGAGTTCGATGTGCCCGAGAAGGAGAACCACGGATGAACACGGATAGGACGGATGGGCACGGATAGGGAACAAGGACGAAGAGCAATGATAATGATCAGATTGGAAAAATAAAACCATCGTATCGGCTGCTATGGCGGCCCTTCCCTCATCGTTATTTCTCTTTCCTCTTATCCGTGTGATCCGTCTCATTCGTGCCATCCGTGGTCCTCTTGAGCGCGCGGGGCGATGGAAAAGAAGGCGCGATGGACAATCCCCCCGATTCCCGCTACCCTTCCCGTGATACACCAAAAGGAGCACACCATGGCGAAAAAAATCGCGGTCATCGGCGCGGGCGTCGCGGGCTTGAGCGCCGCCTCCCACCTGCAGCGGAACGGGTACGACACGGAAATCTTCGAGATGCACAGCCTGCCCGGCGGGCTGTGTACGGCCTGGAAGAAACGGGGGTACACCTTCGACGCGTGCATCCACTGGCTGGTGGGATCGGGACCGGGCCATCCCCTTTATAAACGATGGAACGAAATTCTGGACATGAGCTCCCTGACCTTCGTCGAAATGGAGGATTTCGCCAGGGTGGACGACGAGCACGGCGACAGCCTCACCCTCTATTCCGACGCGGACAGGCTGGGCGCCGAGCTCAGGCGCCACGCGGGCGCGAATGCCGACCTCTCCGCCGTCGACGCGATGGTGGAGGGCATCAAGCTCTTCGGCCTGGACGAGGAGCGCGATCCCGAGGCGAAGCGCCGGAAGGGCGCGTTCATGGCGGAATGGGGACGATTCACCACCGTCGAGTTCGCCCAAAAAATGGACAGCCCGTTTCTGGAATTCGCGCTCCAGGTCCTCCTCGGGCCGGGCTCGATTTCGGGTCTGCCCTGGCTCATGTCCGTCTTCCATCTCAAGTCCGCCGGGTACCCGATCGGCGGATCGCTCGCCTTCGCGCGCGCGATCGAGAAGCGATACCTGGAACTGGGCGGCAAGGTCCGGTACGGCGCGCGGGCGGCCGCGGTTCTGACCGAAGACGACGCCGCCCGCGGGCTCCGGCTCGAAAGCGGCGAGGAGATTGAGGCCGACCTGGTGATCTCGGCGGCGGACGGGCGGCATACGATCTTCACGCTGCTCGGGGGAAAATACGCGAACGACGAAATACGCGGATTTTACGCCGACCGGAATCCGTCGCTGGCTCCCAATCCCTCCTGGGTCCAGGTGTCGCTCGGTCTTTCCCGCGGCTTCGCAGGCGAGCCGCACCAGCTCATGTTCAAGGCCCCCCGCCCGCTGGTCGTGGACGAAAAGGCGAAACACGACGTGGTCGGCGCCCGGATCTACAACTTCGATCCCACCCTCGCGCCGGCCGGCCATACGGTCGTCATCGCCATTCTCAATACCCCGCACGCCGACTACTGGCGCGATCTCAGGCGGAACGACAAGGCGAGGTACGACGCCGAGAAAAACCGGATCGCGGGGGAGTTCATCGACCTGCTGGACGGAAAATTGGGAGACATCCGGGGCAAGGTCGAAGTGGTCGACGTGTCCACGCCCGCCACGGCCGTCCGCTACACAGGCAACTGGCGGGGGAGCTACATGGGCTGGGGCTGGGGAACGCGGGTTCCGGTCTGGACCCAGCGGGAGCTGCCCGGCCTCCGCAATTTCTACCTGACCGGTCAGTGGATCACGCCCTCGGGCGGCCTGCCGCCGGTGATGGAGGACGGCCGCGCGACGGCGGCCCTCGTCTGCGAGCGGGACGGGAGGAAGTTCACCGCCGCGGGTTGAGCGGCGGCTCTCTTTTCCCCCGGCGCCCCGCGCGGAAGCAGACGCGGCGATGTGGCGCCGAAAAAGTTTCTTTTCTCCTCCGGCTTTTTTTACTACCTTAATTTTGTGCGCCGGGACAAAACCGATCCGGTCCTCTCAGACCCGTTCGGGGTGACGGGTCAACCCTGAGACGGAAGGTATTCGCGCCGTGACGGACGTATTGAAACTGGTCGAGTTCCAGATGAGCCTCCTCCTGTTCGTCGCCCTCGCCGGCTACCTGCTCGCTTCCCGCATCAACCAGTCCACCGTCGTCGGCGAGATCCTGGTCGGCCTGCTGGTCGGCCCGAGCGTGCTCGGCCTCATCACCTACACGGATTTCGTGAGCGGTCTCGCCCACCTCGGGGCGGTCATCCTCCTCTTCGTGGTCGGATTCGAGTTCCGGATCGCCCACATCATGAAGCTCAAGTATTTCCTGATCGCCCTTTCCGGGGTCGTCATCCCCTGGGGCGTGGGCTATTTCATCGCCCAGCTGTTCGCGCTGCCTTTCGGGGCGGCCGTGTACACCGCCACCGCCCTCACCGCCACCAGCATCGCCATCACCGCCAACATCCTGAAGGAAATGGGCGTGCTCAAGACCGAGACGGCGCGCTCCATCATCGGCGCGGCGGTCATCGACGACGTGCTCGGGCTCATGGCCCTCGCCCTGGCGAACGGGATCGTCGCCGGCACCGTCTCGCCGCTCGCCCTCGGCCTCACCTTCGGAAAGGCGGTCCTCTTCATCGCGGTCGGCGGGCTGCTCGGCCATTTCGTGATCCGGCGGTTGATCTTCGCCATCGACTGCACGCCTTTCGTCCGCCGCTACCCGGAGTTCACCTTCATCTTCACGCTCATGTTCGCGTTCATTTACGGCATGGCGGCGGAGGCGCTCGGCCTGTCGTCCATCGTCGGCGGGTTCCTGGCCGGAGCCTCGCTGGCCGGCGTCCGGGTCGACTGCAGCCGGGACTTCAAGGAGGGATCGGAATTCCTCCAGATCATCTTCGGCTCGATTTTCTTCGTCTCCCTGGGCATCCTCGCCGACTTGCGCTCGCTCAATCCGGAAGTGCTGCTGCTGCTGGGCGCGCTCACCGCGGCGGCCGTGGTTTCAAAGCTCATCGGCAGCGGCGGGGTGGCGCTCGCCTACGGGCACAGCCTCAGGGAAGCCGCGGTCGTCGGTTTCGGCATGGCACCGCGGGGCGAGGTGGCCATGGTGGTGGCCCTCATCGGCCTGAACCGGGGCGTCATCGAACAGGACGTGTACGTCACCATCATCATGATGAGCCTCCTCACGACGCTCGTCACGCCCATCGTGCTCAGAAACTGGCTTTTTCGGGGGAGGCGGAAATCCCGGAAGGCCGGGCCCGAATCCGGCGGCGGAACGGGCACGGAGTGAGGTGGGCGGCGCGCGGCGGCTTTCGGATCGATCCGGCTTACGCGACTCACGGCGCAGCGGCGGCCGCGGCCGGCGGTCTCACGAGGGCACGGTCGCCCGGCGCCTGGCTTGAGCCTTTTTCAACTTCCGGTGATTGTCGGGATCAAGCTCTTTCCGGAACAGCCCGCCGCAATCCAGCAGCGGGGTCCATTCGGTATACGCCCCCCGCATCGTTCCCAGGTAGGGTTCGGCCACCGCCAGGCATTCCCTGAAATCCATATCGTCCGGTTCGACCAGCCCGCGGCGCGGATGGGCGACGGCCCAGACCGCGGCGGCCAGGGCGCCCGCCGCCACCTGGACGCAGGTGGCGTTGGCGGAGGGGACGTGCCTCCGCGCCTCTTCAATGGAGAGCTGCGACCCGTACCAGTAGGCGTCCCCGGCCCGGCCGGCCAGAAGCACGCCCAGCTCGTCCATGCCCGAGACGATTTCCCGGTCCAACCGCCGCCGCCCGGGCTGCGGATTCCAGCCGCGTCCTTCCAGCTCGAGGGCGGAGAGGAGGGCCTGGTCGCAGGGGCGGTAGACGTACATAACGGTCGGGCGATAGGCGTAGCCGCCGTCGCGGCGGAGGGAGAGGTGGTCGGCGATGGAAAAGACCTCGTCGTGCGAGACCAGCATGCCCTGGAAGACGGAGCCCGCGGGGGTCCAGCTGCGGGCGAAAGTGCCGCCGCCGGGCCGCGTCAGGTAGAGCGCGCCGCCGCCGCGCCCGTGGCGGCGGGCGTGATCGGGAAGCCTTTGTTCCGCCGTGCCCAGGGAGAGCTCCGCCGGCTGCAGCAGCTCGTCCACGAAGGCCTCCACCGACCAGGTGTTGACGAACTCGTCGCTGCGCCGCGGAACGTCCGCCGCCTGGGTGTCGCGCTCCGATATCTGGATGACGGAAACGCCCAGATCCCGGGCCAGCCGCGCCCAGCCTTCACGGCCGTTGGGATTTCCTCCCCCCGCCTCCCGGGCGCGGTTCAAATGAAGGAGGGCCCGTTTGACGAAGTGGGAAACCAGGCCCGGGTTGGCGCCGTGGTCGATGACGGCGGTGGGCGCGTCCGGCCCCAGTTCCCTCCCCAGCTCCAGGGCCTGTTCCCGCATGAGAAAGTTGGTGCGCTGCCGCGGGTCCAGGCCGGGATCGTCCAATTCTCCCTCCCAGGGCTCCAGGGACGTGTCGACGTACAGCGATCCGCGTTCGGCGCAGAAGCGGATCAGGTCCAGGCTGGAGACGCCCACCGACAGGTTGATCACCAGGTCGTTCTCCGCCACGAGCGGATCGAGCACGCCGCGGAAACCGCCGGGCTCGAGGCGGCGGTGGATGAACCGGGCCCGCTCCGCCCGGGCCGCCTCGCGGCCGCGTGCGTCCGCGGAGAGGACCGTCAGGCGGCCGGGGCGAACCGGCAGGTGCCGTTTCAGGAGCGGCAGCACCGCGCGGCCGATGCCGCCCGAGCCGATCATGATGACGCGTCCCTGGAATTCCGCCGCGGCGACGACGGAGGATGTCTTGGTCATGCGTTCCTCCGGTGTGTGGGGTGGCGGGAGAAAAAGAGAGTTGATACTCGGATTGACGCCACGGCTTTCAGCGCGGATGGTTCACACAGCCGCTGGCCGGTAACACGCTCGCATGGGGCGCCGTGCGGTATTCCCCCTGTTCTCAGTGTAACAAGCGCGCGCAATCGCTTCAACCCTTCGGCCCCTCGGCGGCGGGAGCCGTTTCACGCTCAATTTTTCGTTGTACATATCCCGATATGATAGTAAACTAACCGAAAGCGCGCATCCGGTTGATGACGGGGTATGGGACGCGGTTGTGTCGTGACCGGGCTCGAGTCTCCCCGAAAATCTCCGCGATGCGTCATGAAACACCAAGGAGGCAGTATGAAAAGGATAGGGATTACGATTATGCTGTTATTGGTTTCAGGTCTGCTTTTCGCCGAGGTCACGGAAAGCACCTGGAAGGCGCTGCACAATTCCCAGGTGGTTATCGTTAAAACGGACGGGAGCGAGGTCAGCGGCAAACTGACGTTGATTGAGGCCCAATCCGTTTCGGTCGTCAAGGCGAACGGCGAAGTGGTCACCGTGCTGAAAAAAGACGCGCGCAGCGTCCGGGGAGCCGCGGGGAAGCAAGGTTCGATGGATCTCGGCGCGCCGTCGCCCGGGTGGGCCGGAGCGGCGGGAATCGTCGGCTATATTTCTGCGGGCGCGGTCGCGGCCATCGGCATCGCGGTCATCGCGACCAACGGCGAGGACGTGCTCCCGACGGTATTGGGAGGCGTCGATCTCCTCCTGGCCGGGGCCGCGTTCCCCATCGTGGCGATCGGAAGCGGATCCGCCACCGGGGTGCCCGGTTTTCCGGCGCTTCGCATCGTCTCCTGGATCGCCTACGGCCTGACCCTGGCCGACGGTATCGTCGAAGTGGCGCTCGGCGCCAGCGGGGCCTATATTCCGGACCCGGTGATCATCAGCACGGTGGTGTTGGGAACGACGGCGCTGGTCTGCATCGCCACCGACGCGATTCTGACGGCCGGCCAGGCCGAGACCGCCCAACAGGCGGCGATGAAATCCGGAAGCGGGCCGTACGTGGCGGTGCTTCCGATCTTCAACTTCGTGGAACGCGCGGGCACCAATCAATTGGTGCCCCAGGTCGGATTGCGCTGCCAATTCGCCTTCTAGAGGATGCAATGATAAAAGGCCGGCTCTCGATGCACCGGGAGCCGGCCTTTTTTTTCCAAAAGCAATTCAACCGGCCTGGCCGGCGGTCGATTAGTCGCTTTCCTCGTTCAGCAATTCCTTTTGTTTTTCGCACAGGTCGCACGGATGGGTCAGGGATTCCTCCGTGGGCAGCCAGCCCAATATCGTTTCCGTCGCCGGTGCGCCCCCGAAGGGAAAGACGCCGCGCCACATGTGTCCATCGCTGTCCCTTTCGGCCAGATATTCCACACCGTTGTCGGTGAAGGCCGGCCTGAAAACCCGATCGTATTCGGGGCTGCGCTGACCGTCCAATACCACGAGCTGTGAGTTTTCCTTGTACGCCCGATACATCAGGTGCTTGCCGTCCGCGCTGAACGAAAAATCGGAAATATCCTTGTATTCCAATTCCCGGCCCGACATGCCGTCGACGTACAGGTACAGCCGGTCTTCCTTTTTCGCCGCGTAGGCGATATGCCTGCCGTCCCGGCTGTAAATCGGTCCCAGGACGTTGTCCAGGACCGGGCCCCGGTTGTTGGTCTCGTTGACCACCATCCATCCCGACCGGTCGACGGCGGCCACAAAGGCGTACCCTTTGCCGTCGGGCGAAAGCGCGAGTGACGCGCTGACGATATAAGGGTAGAACGCCACTTCCTTTCCGTCGATGACCGCCACCCAACCGCTCGTTGTGCCCTTGTTCGCCACGTAGCCGAGACGGTCGTCCGCGTACCCGTAGCGGATGGGATCGATGGGCACGTCCGTGTCGAACAGCGGCCCTTCCCTGCCGTCGGTCACCACCAGGCTTTTTCCGTTTTTTCTCGCGCTGTAGGAGAAATGCCGCCCGTCGAAACTGAAAACGGGCGATCCGACGTCTTCATATTCGTGCCCGACCTGGCCGTCGAGGACGACCGCTTTCTTGCCGTTTTCTTCGACCACATACGCGAACCGTTTGCCGTCCGGGCTCCAGACCGATAATTTCACCTTGGCGAAGAAGGGCCCGACGGCTCCGTCCTCCACGAACGCCTGGCGATTGCCCTTTTGGACGACGAACGCAAAACGGCGGCTGTCCGGGCTGAAGGTCAAATGTCCGACCATGTCCGATCCCCTCGGGAGCACCGCCTTCCCGTCCAGCACGGCGTTCCACGTGCCGCCGGTGCGCGCGGCGTAGGCCAGCCGTTTGCCGTCCGGGCTGAAGGCGACGTCGATGATGCTGATTTCGTCGAACTCCGGTCCCGGCGTTTCATCGATCATGACCCGCCACCGGTCCCCGTTTTTGACCGAATAGGCGACCCGGCTGCTGTCCGGACTGAAGGTGATGAAGCCGAACTTTTCGTATTCCTTGGATCGGATTTTCCCGTCGACGGACAAGACGGCTTTCCCGTCGTCGGTTTTTTGCGCCCAGCCGACGTGCAGCTGGTCGTTGCTGCGGCCGAAAACCAGCGTGTCCGTCAGGGTGACTCTTTGCTGCGGCGTACAGCCCGTTCCAAAAAATGCCAGCGTCACGGTCATGAAAACCGCCGCCGTCAAGGTGAACGATCGATTGGTGTTTCGCATAGAAAGACGCTCCTTGCTCATGCGTGTCTGATTATCCTGATTATTCATTGAAGCGATGTTTTTTAGCTACTTTTTTTTATAATAATATGTACTCGAATATGAATCAAGCCGTCGCCGGGCCCGATTCAACAAGATGAGGGACGAGCGGTTTTTTTGCGCGGCGGAAATGATTTCGGCTTGTTCACACGATATTCATATCCGGAAAGAATATAATTTTCCGTCTTCACAAATTCTTCACATTTTCCGGCTACAATCCCAACGGGATTGTGGAAAAAGTCGCTGTGAGGCTCGAATTTTCGACAATCCCCTTTTTTTATCTTCATTGAAATTGAGTGAATCGAAGATCCCTGAGCTCGGCGGGACGGTTCACGTCACTACGGCGGATATCATCGGCACGCAGCATCTTTTTACCGGTTCGACCCGGGGCGAGATGAAAAAGCGAGGAGGATGCGATGAAAAATTGGCTGGCTGAGGGAATCAAGAAGTTGGGCGGGAAGGTTTTCGGCGCCAGGGGAAATTCGGTCGCCCCGGCGGCGGACGGGAGCGTGCGGGCGCGATTCGTGATTGAAGGCATGACCTGCTCGGGCTGCGAGCGCCGGATCGAAACCGCCGTTCGTCGTCTCCCGGGCGTGACGGCCGCGACCGCCAGTTACGCGTACGGCACGGCGACGGTCGACTACGAACCGGACCTCGTTTCCCCGGAACGAATTCGCCGGGCGATCGAAGCCATGGATTACCGGGCCGTGGCCGATCCGAACGCGCTCGACGCGCTCGAGGGCGCCGTGCAATCCGCGGTCGGACCGGGCGCGAGCCCGCGCCCGCGCAAACGGGACGGATTTTCCGCGCTGCAGCTGGCCGGGATTGCGGTCATCATCGCCGCGATCTGGCTCATATTGGACAAGATCGGCGTCTTCAACGCCATACCGGCCGTCAACGAAAAGATGGGCTACGGCCTGATCTTCATCGTCGGCCTGCTCACCTCGATCCACTGCGTCGCCATGTGCGGCGGGATCAATTTGAGCCAATCGACGAAGGCGCGGACGGCGCCCGGCGGCAAAGTCCGCACACGGCTCCTGCCGGGCCTGCTCTACAACCTGGGCCGGCTGATTTCGTACACCGTGGTGGGCGGCCTGGTGGGAGCGCTCGGTTCCATCCTGAGCATGACCGGCGCCGCCCAGGGTGCGATCGTGGTGGTCGCCGGCTTGTTCATGATCGTCATGGGCGTCAACATGCTGGGCATCTTCCCCTTCCTCAAAAAATTGACGCCCCGGCTGCCCAAGGCCCTGACCGGCAAACTGGCGGGCGCGGTCAGCGGGAAGGGCCCGCTCCTGATCGGACTGGCCAACGGGCTCATGCCCTGCGGACCGCTCCAGTCGATGCAGCTCTACGCCCTTTCCACCGGCAGTTTCATCGCCGGCGCCGCGTCCATGGGCCTGTTCGCCCTGGGGACCATCCCCCTGATGTTCGGGGTGGGGGCGGTCGCCTCGCTCCTCTCCCGCAAATTCCAGACGCGCATGATGAAGATCAGCGCCCTGGTCGTGCTCTTCATGGGCCTGCTCATGATCGGCCGGGGCTTCAACCTCTTCGGCCTGACGGCCGCCGTCGGCGGCCCGACCTCCGCGGACAACATCGCCCATCTCACCGCGGACGGCCAGGAAGTGAGCTCCAGGGTGTTCCCCGGATCCTACGAGGCGATCGCCGTGCAAAAGGGGATCAAGGTGCGCTGGCAGCTCAACGTCGCGTCCTCCGATCTCAACGGCTGCAATGAGACCATCCTCGTCCCGCAGCTCAACATCAGGAAAACCCTGAAGGCCGGCGCCAACCTGGTGGAGTTTACGCCGGAAAAAAGCGGCACCATTTCCTTCACCTGCTGGATGGGGATGCTGACGAGCTCGATCACGGTGGTGGACGATATCACAACGATCGGCAGCGGCGACATCAAGGCCGTCGACCCGAACGCTCCTCCCAGCTGCTGCGCCGGTCTCCCGGCGAACGGCGGCGAGGGGGGCGCGCCCCAGTACGGACCGCCCAACGCCTTCACGGCTCCCTTCCAGGTCGATCCGGGCGCGGTCCGGTTCGCCGCCCTCAAGAACGGCGTCCAGGAGCTCCGGATCACCATCGACGAAAAGGGCTTTTCCCCGGCGGTGGGAGTGCTGCGCAAGGGCGTGAAGACGCGCCTGGTTTTCGTCGGCAAGAAATTGAATCAGGACAATTACCGGATGATCATTCCCTTTTACGACGCCCACATCGAGTTTCATGACGGGGACAATCAGGCCGACTTGACGCCGACCGACGACTTCTATTTTTACAACTGGACCTCGCGCTGGTACGGCGCGATTTTGACGACGGACGGCAAGGGCCGGATCGAGCGCCCGGAGATCGAGAGCCGGATCGCTGGTCTCAA